>CAYHAO010000005.1:0-57524 GCA_964354665.1 uncultured Methanomassiliicoccaceae archaeon
TTTTTTATATTGAAAATACTGCCATAAAAGTCAATGGTGGGTCTGTCCGGATTTGAACCGGAGTCACCAGCACCCCAAGCTGGAAGGATACCAAGCTACCCCACAGACCCATTTACCAAAAGATTGGGGTTGTAAGGGGTTTTCATCCCAGGGGGATGATCTCGTCCACAAGGTCCGAGTGCGAAACGATCATGCGCCGGCAGCAGTACCTGGTCAGGCCGAGATCGTCCAGCACCTGCTGAGGGTCCTCGCCCATCTGCACCCTCTTGACGAAGGTCTGGTACGAGGAGCCGATCACTTTCCCGCACGTGAAGCATCGAACCGGTATGATCATCTTCTCACCTGTACGACTTCTGCCGCTTCTTCCTGGCACCACGACCGAGAGGCTTCTTGGGGAGCTTCCTGCGGGAATCGGAGACCACGAGCGTCCTGTCCTGTGCCTTGAAGGTCCGCTCCAGCTCCTCGTCCTGGAAGTACTCGACCAATCCCTTGGCTATGGCCGTCCTGGCCGCCTCGGCCTGTCCGATAACGCCTCCGCCTTGGACGGAGACGTCGATGTCCACCTTGGCCGCCTGCTCTGGCGCCAGCATGAGCGGTTCCATGATCTTGAGCTTGGCCAGCTCGGGGGTCCAGATTTCCACGGGCTTGGAGTTGATGCGCACCTTGCCCGTTCCCTCCTTCACGGACGCCCTGGCCACGGCCGTCTTCCTCTTTCCACTGGTGTTAGCAACCTCTGCCATGAGCCTCACCTCACCTTTGAACCAAGGTGCTCAGAGACCTCGCTCAGCGTGACATAGCGGTCACGGCTCAGGTTCGTGGCACCCATCAACTTGACCTTCTCTGCGGCTTCCAGCTCCTTGGGCACGCCCACGTAGACCTTCAACAGGCGGTAGGCGTCACGCCCCTTCGGCCTGTCCCAGGGGAGCATGCCTCGGACCGTCCTCTTAAGGATGAGGTCCGCCCGACGGGGGTAGAATGGCCCATGGATGACCTTGCCGCGGTCCTTCTTCTGCTTGTACTGGGCGAGGATGTCTTCCTTGTTACCAGTGACGATCGCCTTCTCCGCGTTCACCACCACGACCTCCTCACCGTTCAATATCTTCTTGGCGACGCTGGTGCACAAGCGGCCCAGCACGTTTCCGTCAGCATCGATGACTGTGGTCATCCAGCTCACCCCATGATCCTGACGTCCCGGCCGCTCGGGCTCTCCCGGACCAGCTCAGGAATGGTCAGCTTCCTGCCGCCCGCTTCCTCGATCTTCTTGGCCGCGGAATCAGAGAACTTGTAGGCGGCAACGGTGAGCTTCTTGTTGATGCTCCCTGCCCCCAGCACCTTCCCTGGCACCACGATTATGTCGCCCTCGTTAGCGTAACGCTCGAGCCTGCTCAGATTCACTTCGGCCCAGTTCTTACTGGACCTCTCGAGCCTCAGAGCAATGTCTCGCCAGACGCCGGCACCCTTCTCCCTTGAGGCCGCCTTGAGCGAATCGATCAGGGCGACCAGGTTCGGGTCCGTCTTGTCCCCGGTCTTCATAGTTCTGACTCTCCCGACATTGGGTAAGGCGGTCTAATAGGGACCTCTTTAATAAAGGTTTCCTAGGAACGCGATCGTCCTGGACCATCCAGGATTTATATACGGGAGGAGGTGCTGGCCGATGAACGGTGGAACCAGCGCAATAGAATCATTAGCCCAGATGTTAGCCGTAAGGCATTATATATACAAGTACCGGATTACTAGGGATTACCGCTCAGGTGACTTGATGATTCGCTTCGGGCCAGCTGGCATCCCTCTTTCTTGTAAGGGTCGCACTTTAAAGGACGGCATCGAGGACGTTCACAACCTCGGGCTGAACGCCATGGAAGTGCAAATGGTTCGGGTCAACGTGGTCGAGCGTTTTCCTGATGAGGACGAGGTCGGTCGCACCCCGCTCCAAATCGAGGGGGACATGGTAGTCGGCATGGTCCGCCGCAAGGGCAAGAAGGAAGTCATCATTAACAACCTCTCCGAGGAGATCAAGGAAGAGGATTCCCTAATCACCCTGGCCTCTGGCCTGGTCCAGAACTATCAGGAGCTGCAGGAGCTTGGGAAGATGGGTAGGGAGCTGGATGTGGAGCTGAGCATGCACACCCCCTATTACATGGACCTGGTGAGCAATAACGAGTTGACCAAGAAGTCCATGGACTCCATCCGCTGGGCAGGGATGATGACCAATCAGATGAATGGGGCCTTGGTCGTCAGCCACGTCGGCCTCTATGGAAAGATGTCGAAGAAGGTGGCGACGCAGAACATCAAGCACAACCTTGGAGAGATCGCCTCCTGGTGGAGGGACAACAAGATAAAGCCCAAGTTGGGCCTGGAGCTCTCTGGGCGATTGGAAGTATGGGGGTCCTTGGCGGAGGTCATGGACCTTTGCGACGACATCGATGGGCCTGTGCCCGTGATCAATTTCGCTCATTATCACGCTCGAGAGAATGGCATTTTACGGGAGCCCAGCGACTTTGCTGAGCTGTTCGATAAGACAAAAAGCTACGTCGGCGGGCTGTACTACACCCACTTCTCTGGCGTGGAACACGAAGCTGGGAACGAGAAGAGGGTCACCCCCATAAAGAAAGGGGACCTACGCTTCGAGCCACTGGCCGAGTACCTGGTCGATTCCAGCACGAACATCACTATCATCTCGTCCTCACCTCTGCTCGAGCACGACGCCATGTATATGAAGGTCATCTACGAGCGCATCCTCACCAAGAAGGTCTCCAAGGACTCCAAGACCAAAAAGTCCGAGAAGGATGAAGACGAAGAGGAAGAGGAGGAGGAAGAGGAGGAGGAGCGCCCCCAGAAGGCGAAGAAGCCCGCCGAGAAGAAGGCCAAGGCAAAGGAGCAGCCCAAGGCCAAGGCGAAGGAGAAGCCTAAGAAGCCGACGGTCAAGGCGCCCATCAAGCCCGCCAAGGCCAAGAAGAAGTCATCCAAGCGCGTCGAGATCAATTATGACGAGGATGACGAATGAAGCTCGCTTCCGCCTTCATCCTTTCTGAGGTCAAAGAGTCATTGGATAGGATCGACCCGTCGATATCAGAGGCCGTTTGCAACGCAATCATAAATGCTAGGGCCATCTTCGTATACGGCGTCGGCCGCTCCGGCCTGGTGGGAAAGGCGTTCTGCGTCCGCTTGGTGCAGATGGGCTTGGACGTGCACTTCGTCGGGGACACCACAACGCCCATCGTTAGGAAGGACGACCTACTGCTCGTGCTTTCCAACACTGGCGAGACCATGTCAGCGGCGCAGACCGCCAACATCGTGGGCCGCATCGGTGCCACGGTCATTACCCTCACGTCCAACCAGCATTCCAAGCTGGGAAGGGCGTCCAACATCATCGTGGAGATCCAGACAACCAAGAACGAGGAACGGCGCAAGCTCGCCCCGTTGGGCACGCTTTTCGAGGCGGCCAGCCTGATCTATCTCGATTCATTGGTTCCGATGCTCATGAGCAAGCTGGACCAGACCGAGGCCTCCATGCGCAAGCGCCATGCAATTTGGGTCTAACGCCTGCTGGACTTGATCGGTTGCGTATCGCCTGCTAGATGCTTTCTCCGCACCGTCTCCCCGTAATACGGGTTCTGGTACTCATCCCAGTAGATGGCGAAGGGTCGCGACCTGACCTTCCCCCCTTCGAGGTAGAAAGCCTCCAACTCCTTGTTTATCGGGTCGATTACCACGGCGGAATGGAAGCGCTTGTTGAACAGCCCCTTCTGCGTCTCCACGTCGGTCGGAGACATGAAGCATCTGTGCCCTGGATGCGAATGGTACCAACCCACGATCAGGTAGTTGAACCCCGCGTCCTCGAGGGAGGCAAAGAGCTTCTCCATGCCATCGCGGGAGAACCGCACCCTCACTGATGAGGAGTCCAGGTCGGTGGTGGCCACGTCGCGGACCAGCGCGTATTCGCTGCCATCGCTACGGAAGATGTTGCCGAGCAGAAGCCCCATCACCTCCAGCCTGGCAGAGGAGGTGCTGCTGGCATGGTTGCGGATCTTCTCTTCCGCTAACTTGGAGATGTAAAGCTCGTAGCCCTTTTCCTCGAGGTCGAGGTATTCCTCCTTGGCCTTTTCGTTCAGCCATTTGTGGGCGGTGCGCCTTTCCTTGGGGGGAGGTTCCCGTTCTCGTATCTGTTTCTCCTTGCTGCCCACGATGTGCGGGGAGCTCATGTGGCCCTCACCACCTTGGGCAAGGGGACTGAGGCCAGGGGAGGCGTGACCTTACTGGCTCGGTTAAAGTACTCCGCCGCCAAGGTGCATGTCTCCGTCCCGAAGGGGCTGGTCGGGTTGGGGTTCATGAGAAGGTACTCGATGCCCTTGACGAACATCAGCAAGGTGGAGTTGAAGCTCCAATCCTCCAGGAGCTTGTTGCAGAGGAACCCCCCATCCTCTGGCATCATTATGTTGGGATGAAATATGGGCGTGAGCCAGGTGACCTGAGGTTTCTGGAACGGATATTCCTGCGATATCGACAGAGAAAACCGATGATGGTACCTCCTCCTGATCTGGTTGGTGAACAGCTCGTAGGCAGGTATCTGCACCAGGCTCAGCTCTATCCCCAGAGGGAAATCGTTGAAGGCCTGCTCCTCAACCACCACGGGATGGCGGAGGCAGCGCTGGCATATGGAAAGCTCGTTCTTGAGCCGGGAGATGAGCACTTCACGGGGCAGCGGCATCCTTTATCCGCCTTCGGGGTCTGGTATGAGCTCCAGATCATCGGAGTTGCCGATACCCGCATCGAGCACGGTCTGCTGGCCGCGCAGGAGCTTTTTCCCCTTGCGCAGGACGTAGGCACCAGCATCCTTCTCCCAATATCCAGCCGCGCCCTCTATGATCTCTTGCACGGTATTCTCTTCTTCCAGCTCCATGTCCACCGTGCTTCCGGTCTCAGCATTGCGCACCTTGACTCGAACCGACATCCTTGACCACGCATGGTTCGAGTGGCGGAGTCCTCAAAAAACCTTTGCATCACAGTTAATCAACGTGATAATTATGCCCTCGCCCCTCAACTGAATGACTGGCCTTCGTGCATGGGGCATTCGGGGTCCAAGGGAATCTCCAATTCCTGAATCTGATTGGTCAACCCGTTGTAATAGAGGAGGTGGTGCAGGCAATTATCGCCCTTTCCACTGAGGATCTTGATCGCCTCCCTGACCTGGATGGCGGCGATCACGCTGGTGGTGGTGATTTCGGCGGCGAGTTTGGGCTCGAAGAAGACCGTGTCCGAACCGGTGCAGCTGTACCTCCTCTCCAACGTCCTATAATGAGTGCGGTTCATGGAGCATTGAAGGCAAGGGCCATGGGGAGGGATCACCACCTGGACCTTGCCTGAGGTGCTTAGCGTGCCGCCATCTATCAGAGGGCGTCGATGATGGCAGCAATGCGCGTTCACATGCAAGCGGGCGGCGATATTGTCCAGGCATCCCAGGACGATATCGCTTTGCTGGAACAAGCTATCATCAAGGTCTTGCACCTGGGCCACGATGCCCTTGACCCTGCAGGCGAGGTTCATGCGTTGCGCCCTATCCGCCAACGCCTCAGCCTTGAAGGAGCGGCTTTCAGCGTCCTCCTTCCGGAAGAATAGGCACCGGTTCAGGTTAGAGAGCACCACCCTATCCATGTCCACGATGACGATGTCCTCGAAGCCCGAGAGGACCAGGTTCTTGACCACCTCGTTCCCTAATGCCCCGGCTCCAACCACCAGAGCTCGAGCTCTCCTCATCCGATCGACATCAATCCAGCTCACTCGCCTTGATCGCTCCAATCGGTCCTCATCCGCGTAGCCTGGCCTAAGGGGATCCTGCATTTCTCCTCAGAAAAGAAAGATGGTCATATTAAACTGAACGGTTCTGATTTGTCCGTGCGATAATGATGCATGGGAGCGATTTGATATTTCAGACATGCGGAGCCATATGGACACACGCTCAAGCCATTACCAATTATCCTAAATAGTTATTCGCGTTTACCTTGTCGTGAATTGGTTCCTTTCCAGTGGCCAGTCATTTCAATTCGCGAGTAGGAGCGGTCGATATTGATTGAGAACATGGCTTACTTCTGGATAGGTTTTTTCATCTTCATATTGGCCATGCTGGCCCTTGACCTTTTCGTCTTCAATCGCAAGAGCCATGTGATCGGAGTAAAGGAAGCGGTCAGGCTCAGTATTTTCTGGATCTCCCTGGCCATTGCATTCATGGCCCTAGTCTGGTATACTATGGGCTCGCAGAAAGGGATGGAGTTCGCCACCGGCTACATCATGGAATTGAGCCTGAGCGTCGACAACCTCTTCGTCTTCATTATCATTTTCGGCTATTTCTGCACGCCCCAGTACTGTCTGCACAAGGTACTTTTCTGGGGAATCATCGGGGCGCTGGTATTCCGTGGGCTCTTCATATTCGTCGGCATCGCCCTAATCGAACAGTTCGCCTGGATAATCTACATCTTCGGCTTCTTCCTCTTGGTGACAGCGATCAGGATGGCTTTCAGCCATGACAAGAAGATAGATCCCAAGAAGAATATCGCAGTAAGGGGATTCCGTAAAATCTTCCCCGTCACCGACGAATACCACGGGGATAAGTTCTGGACACGGACCGCCGTCGGCGCCCTCGTCGCCACGCCGCTGCTGGTCACTTTGGTGTTTGTCGAATCAACCGACATAGTTTTTGCTCTGGATTCCATCCCGGCAATTCTATCAATCACTACCGACCCCTTCATAGTCTATACCTCCAACGCCTTTGCTATCCTCGGGCTGAGGTCGCTATTCTTCGCCATGTCCTCCGCCATCACCGCCTTCTGTTACCTGAAGTATGGCCTCTCCGCAATTTTGGCATTCGTGGGAATGAAGATGCTGCTGGCCGGGTTCATTCACATACCAATCGAAATCTCGCTGCTGATTATTGGTGGTATTTTGGGGGTAACCATTTTGGCGTCCTTATACAAGAATCGTGGTCGGGACACCTGTCCGGTGCCAGAAGAGAAGTAGATATTGCTATTAGGAAAGGCTTTGCAGAGGGGTGTTGTGAGCCTGGACCACATTCAGGGAATTTTAGTTCGCTCTACAATGAATTTATAATATTGTAAATTTAAAAACCGTAGGTGCGGGCACTGCAAGGCCAGAAATGGAAAAGATTCATTAACGTCCATGCTTTTCTGTCGTTCGCGGTGCGCCAAAATGGAAGGAGATTTCGTCGTCACGCCCTGGCAGGTAACTGGCGACATCGATTACGACCAGCTGATCCAGAGATTCGGCACGAAGAAGGTGGACCAGGCCCTCCTGGATCGGTTGGCGGGATATGGTCCACTGCATCCCATGCTGCGCAGGGGGGTCGTTTACTCGCAGCGGGACATGGAATGGCTCCTGGACCTCTACGACAAGGGCGTCAAATTCAGCCTGTACACCGGCCGAGGGCCATCGGGCAACACCCACCTCGGGCACCTCATGCCCTGGATCTTCTGCAAGTACCTCCAGGACACCTTCGGCGCCCCTTTATTATTCCAGATGACCGATGACGAGAAGTTCCTTTTCAATGAAGGACTGAGCCTGGAGGAGACCTACCAGAAGGCTTTCGACAACGCCCTGGACGTGATAGCCCTCGGCTTCGACCCTGAAAAGACCAAGATAATCATCGACACCGACTGCATCAAGACCCTTTACCCCCTCTGTCTGAAGGTGGCCAAGAAGGTGACCTTCTCCACGGCCAAGGCCGTCTTCGGGTTCGACAACTCCACCAACATCGGGTCCATATTCTTCACCAGCGTCCAGTCCGCTCCCGCCTTCCTGCCCTCCGTCCTAGAGGGAAAGAACGTGCCCATACTCATCCCCTGCGGCATCGACCAAGACCCGCACTTCCGGGTCACCAGGGACGTGGCGGAGGGATTGGGCTTCTACAAGCCAGCGCTCCTCCACACCAAGATGTTCCCCGGGCTTAGCGGCGGGGACAAGATGTCCTCCTCGGTCCCGGACAGCACCATCTACACCACCGACTCGGCCAAGGTGGTCAAGAGGAAGGTAGGCAACGCCTTCACTGGGGGGGCGGTGAGCGCCGAGGAGCAGCGCAAGACCGGCGGTAAGCCCGAGGTCTGCGCGGTCTTCAAGTACCAATACTATCTCTTCGAGCCGAGCGACAAGGCCCTCGACGACCTGGCGGAGAGGTGTCGAAAGGGCGAAGTGCTCTGCGGCGAGTGCAAGAAGATGCTTTCCGATCGCCTCATCCATTTCCTGGAGGGGCATCAGAAGAGGCGCGAAGAGGCTAAGTCCAAGTTGGACCAATTCATGATGAGATGCGAATGATCATCGTCCCGATAGGATACGTTCGCAGCACCGCGCTCGAAGGCACGGACTGCCGGGAGCTGGAATCGGTCATCGAGGTACTCCCCGAGTTCGAGGAAGGCCTATACAGGATCGAGGAGGTCCGGGAACTGCTCGTCCTCTTTATCTTGGATCGCTCCGAAGGCCGTGCCCTGAAAGTGCATCCCAAAGGGGACCCCAGCATCCCTCTGAGGGGCGTGTTCACCACCAGGAGCCCAGATCGCCCCAACCGCATCGGGATGACCAAGGTGACCCTTCTCCGGCGGGAGGGCAACCGGCTCCACGTGCAAGGCTTGGACGCCCTGGATGGTTCTCCGGTCATTGACATCAAGCCGGTGATCCGATTGGACCAGAGTGACATAAGTCAGAAATAGGGCGGAGATTCTCACCCCTCTCATGAACGCCTCTCAGGTCCTCGAGGGACTGAGCAACCAGGAGAAGAGGGTGCTTCTGACCTTGCAGAAGACGGGCGACGGTGCCAGCCCGGAGAAGGTCCTGGAGGTAGGAGGCTTCGCACAGCTGGTGGAGGTCATGAACGCCGCCAACTGGCTGCAGTCCAAGGGTCTCATAATCATCGAGGAGAGCTCCCAGAGGATCTATTCCCTCAAGGCCAAGGACATCATGGAGAAGGGACTTCCCGAGCGCCAGGCCCTGAGGCTGATGGAATCGGCCGGCGGCCAGGTCAAGATGTCCGAGCTGGAAGCGGCATTGGGGAAGAACGAGGTCCCCATAGCCATAGGCTGGCTACGCCGCAAGAACCTGGTGAGGATGGAAAAGGTCGGCAACGAGACCATGATATCGTTCACCGACTCGGGAAAGGTCGCTCTCACCTCGGAAATGGAGGACGAGAAGGTGCTACGCCTCCTCGCCGCCGCCGACAGGTCCGAGGCGGAACTGCCTGCCGCCGTCGTGGCGCAGTTGAAGGGGAGGCAGGACATCATCATGGAGAGGACGATGACCTCGAGGAGGATCGGCCTCAACCCGTTTGGAAAGGAGGTCCTGGCCTTGGGGGTCGAGGTAAGGGAGGAGGTGGCGCAGCTGACCCCCGAGCTCATCCAGAGCGGGAAGTGGAGGGAGGTCAGCTTCCGCAGGTACGACGTCAACACCTTCGCCCCCACCGATTTCCCGGCCAAGAAGCATCCCCTGACCAGGATCGCCGACGAGGTCCGTCGCATCTTCGTTCAGATGGGTTTCGAGGAGATCGATGACGAGTACGTACAGCCCTCCTTCTGGAACATGGACGCCCTGTTCACTCCCCAAGACCACCCTGCCAGGGACATGCAGGACACCTTCTATCTGAAGAATCCCTCCCGCATCGCCATCGACCAGGAGAAGGAGCTGATGGACCGTGTCAAGGCGGTGCATGAGAATGGAGGGAACACAGGCTCCTTGGGATGGCGTTACCGCTGGTCCAAGGAGGAGGCGGAGCGCGCGCTGCTGCGCACCCATACCACCGTCAACACCATCCGCTACCTGGCCAAGCACCCGGACCCACCGGTCAAGGTGTTCTCCCTCTCCCGGGTCTTCCGCAAGGAGGCCATCGACTCGACCCACCTCCCGGAATTCGTGCAGATCGAGGGCATCGTGATGGAGGAGAACGCCTCCTTCGACATGCTGGTGGGCATCCTGAGGGAGTTCTACAAGCGCATGGGGTTCGAGCAGATACGCGTTCGCCCAGGCTACTTCCCTTACACCGAGCCATCCATGGAGGTCGAGGTCATGTGGCACGGCAAATGGATGGAGCTTGGGGGAGCGGGCGTCTTCCGACCCGAGGTCACGGCGCCCTTCGGGGTCAAGTACCCGGTCCTGGCATGGGGGCAGGGGTTCGAAAGGCTGGCCATGCTACGCTGGGGATTGAAGGACATCCGCGACCTCTACGTCACGGACGTGGAGATGCTGCGGCAAAGCGCCATATTCTAGATCACAGCACCCACAGATCCGGGATTATGGAGTACTGGGCGGCGATCACCAGCGTAGCGTCGGCGATGATGTGCAGGGCGAATATCGGCCACATCGAGCCCGATCTTCGGTAGAGGAACAAGTAGCCAGGCGTGATCACGAACTGGGTGGCGAAGAAGATGTAGGACCAGGGAGCCACGCTCTCGAAGCTCGGCAGGAAGGAGCCCCAGAACAACGCATGGATCATGCCCACGAAGACCAGGGCCAGCAGGATGCCGACGATACCCCCGATGAACCGCTTCCTGCGCTCGGTCCAGCGCGTCTCGAAAGAGTCGAAGATGTAGATCCAGAGAATTTGTTCAGCCAAAGCGTTGAGCGGGACCCAGAGCAGCAGGGTGAGGACCACGCCCACCATCTCGTCATCAGTCGGAACTATGGTGAGCGCCCCGGCCACCTGTGTCAGCACCTGGATGGCAAGGAGGAAGAGGAAGAGCGGCCAAACCCAGCTGATGGGCTTGAAGTACTCCAAGGAGCCCTTTCGCTTGTACACCAGAGCGAAGCAGAACACGCCATAGTATAGGACTAGGGGCAGCAGCGCGCCGCTCCAATCCAGCAGGACCATGCACGCCAACGGCAGCAGGAAGGTCGCCACCAGGGCCAAGGCTAGGTCTAGGTTGGTAGACCTGAACTTCAACCTCGCCACCCGGAACGAGATCATGCCAGGCAGGTCCATGCTCTCTTATCGATACACCACGTAAAAGACCCTTCCGCCGCTCAGGCCTCGCCCCACCTCTTAGGGGGGTTCGCCTTAATTTCGAACTCCTTGGCCTTCTCTTTCAACCCGATGCGAGCGTAAGCTTGCGCCAGCACCTCGAACCAAGGCCGCTTGTCCGGCGACCGGGTCATGGCCAGGCTCTTGCTGGCATAGCGAATGGCATCCTCGGGATCGTCATTGCCAAGATATGCCTTGGCTATGAGCAGGCAAGCCCTCTCCACAGTCTCTGGGTCCTCCATTCCCCCTAATCGAGGCATGGACTTTAGGGTTGAGAGAGCTTCCTCGTACTTGCCTTGCGCGATGAGCACGTCAGCCATCTCGCACTCCAGGCAATAGCCTTGCAGATGCAAGCCCAATGATTTGGCGGATTTCAGGGCGGTGAGGGCCTCATCCGTTCTGCCCATGTCCCTCAGTGCTCTCCCCTTTATCAAAAGCCCTTCGAAGCGCTCCTTCATGTCCTGGGACAAACTCATTTCTCCGCATAGGGCAAGGCTGTAGTCAAAGTCCTTGGTCATGCGTGCGCACTCGGCTTGGACGGGGCGGATTCTGGCCACATACCTCCTCGAGGGGTTGAGGCGAGAGAGGTCCTCTAGCAAATCCTGGTCCGCGGTCTTGAGCAGGATGGCCCCTTTCCCCGCCACCAACATCTCCGCCTCCCTCATCCTTCCGGCCTCTAGAAGGTGGTATAGTCTTTCCCTATAGTCCCCTTCCTTGAGCCAGTAGTCGGCGGCAGAGCTATGGAGCGTGCGCAACTGCTCCCGGCTCAACATCCCACGCACCTCGGACCTAAGCTCCAGGGGAAGGTCAACGTACCCAGTCCTATCGACCGGGAGCAGCGGAACGCTGGTCTCAGGAAGGGCTGCGCGCCTGAATGGCTTCCTGTAAACCGAAGCGGCTGCCAGGACCTTCCGGTTTTCCTCGGACAGCGATTTCCAGACCTCGGGTCCACGCGCCCTGCGCATGTCAACGCATGGTCCGACGTCGATGCCCCGCTCCTCCGCGAACCTCCTTATCTTCGCGGATTTCTCCTCTCCCGCCGTGGTGAGGAAATAGACCTTGCGCTTGTTCTTGCCCTTTTTGATGTGCGCAAGCCTCTCCTGGACCTCCCCCGACTCCTTCAACTTCTTGAGCTCCACCGCCGCATGCGCCCTGGAGATGAGCAAGGCCTGGGCGATCCCATCCTGGCTGACATCGAAGGGCACGTCATAGCAGTCCTTGAGCTTCTGGTGTTGCGAGATGTGCAGAAGTATCCTTTCTGCGACGGTGAGGGTACCGGGCATCGGCATCGCATGCCTTGACCTGGTTAATAACCATTAATCCCTGATTATTACAATTGATTTACATCCGGATGATAAATAGAATAAGAGCGAGGGAATGGGTTTGTGGCCAGAAGCGAGGTCCCCTCACTCCCTTCCGTACACCACGAGCACCATCAAGGTGAAGGTCACGAACCCGCCGATGACCAATGGCAAGAACGGCCATGGTGGGGAGTTGTCCACCGCATTGTAGGGATAGAGGGCATCCATCGAGATGGTCTTCTGCGCCATTCCCGGGTCAGACCCGGCCACGGTGTTGTCGATTACCAGGAAGTAGCTTCCTTCGGCAGGGGCGGTGAAGATGAAATGGGCCGAGGAGACTCCGAACTCCTTGTAGGCCGCCGCACCTTTCCAGCCCTCCTCGTCCTTGCCTAGGTTCACGTAGCTGTAGTACTGGTCCTCATCGAACACGAAAACGTCCATAATGCCTCCGCTGATGCCGAAGGAGGCCTGCTCTCCCGCCTTCATCGCTCCCTCTCGGGCCGCGTACCCCTGGGGTGAGATGTCATACTCGAAGCTCTCATGACCGTTCGCGAAAGTGCAAGCGCTGACCAGTCCAAGGCCCAGGCTCACTAGGGCCATTATGGCCACAAGAGCCGTCGCCGCCAAAGTCCACCCTTTTCTCATCAGCATACCCTTCTGGGGTTAATGCCCCGCATTCGGAATAAAATTTTCCTGGGATGTCTTGAGAAAGCTTATGATGCGAGGAGTCATGGCTCGGTCGATGAGGCTGCTCCTATGCTCCTTATCCGATGTCGCGAGCGTCAACATACGCGAAGCCCTCCTGGACCTGGGAGGTTGGAGCGAGGCGGGGGTCCATCAAGGCCAACCATGCTATGCAAGGGGCAATGACCTCCTCGTCACAATCCAAGAGCCCCATCTCTACGCCGATCACGTCGACGCTCTCGTCTCGAGGTCCTGCGGCGTCGACATAGCCTCCGTCGTCTTCCTTTCCCGTCACAAGGCGGCATCGGGGATACCGACGCTCACCGTGCATCCCATCGGCAACTTCTCCAAGGCGGATCTGGGGGGGAAGCCGGCCACCTTGGTCAGGGCTGCCCCGGACATGATGACCTCCGCGCTCAGGGATCTGCTGAGCAACGCAGCAGGACTTGGCTTCCAGGTCTCCTTCGAGGTGACCCATCATGGTCCCTATCTCGAGGCGCCCACCATGTACATCGAGATCGGTTCCTCTGAGGAAAACTGGGGAAACAAGGAGGCGGCGAGGGCCATCGCCACCACCCTCCTTTCCTCACACCATGTCGTGGCGCCCAAGGCCATCGGCATTGGCGGAGGCCACTACGCGCCCCGGTTCAGCGAGGTGGTGGCCACCAAGCGCATCTCCTTCGGACATATGATCCCCAACCATTTCGCCGACCACGCCGACGACGACGCGCTCAGGTCAGCGGTGACCATGGCCTTGGAAAAGAGCGATGACGCGAACCTCGTCTACATCCACAAGAAGTCCATGTCCAGGTCGAGGGCGACGCACCTACGCCATCTGGTGGAGTCCATGGGCGTGACGGCCATAGAGTCATCCGACCTCGAGGACCTGTGATCAGAGCAGTTCCTGCCCGCATATGGGGCAGATCTGCCAATTGGGCTGGACCGGAGAGTAACAGTTCGGGCATTCCAGGCCTGAGGGCGCAGGTCGGTTGAGCTCCGCATCGCGCGCCTCCTTGGCGGCGAGCATCTCATCCCGGACCTCCTTGTCCATGGGCTCGGGTTTGGCCTTCTTCTTGCCACTGGCAGGTTTCAGGGCGGACTTGAGCTGGGCGCTGCCGCCCGAGGCGGTGAACCTCCCCCTCCTGGCCCTGGCCTCGAGGTAATCTATGGTCAATATGATGCCCCCTGACAACGCCAGGACGCCGCCGAAGACCGACATGAAGAGCGCAGGCCCGAAGTTCGCTCCCTCCGGTTCGACGAAGTCCACCTCGATCTGCAATGCTACCATCACCAAGGAGATGACGGCCAGCAACGAGCAGGTCAAAGCGCCGAGGGAGGCGGGGGCCTTGAACCGCTTCCTTCCTTTCTCCGCCAGGACGTCGAGGGAGGAGATGATGGCCACCAGCGCCCCGGCAATGGGCACCAATGGCACGAGGAGATAGACCCCTCCCCGCTCGAACAGGTCCCACATGGAAAGGTTCTGGGAGGTGAGCAGCACCCAGTCCAGTATGAATGAGGATGCGACCACCGCCCCGCCGATGACGCAGAAGGTGATCCCCAGGACCACCGATAGATGCGTCCTGCGCTTGATGATGAGCTCACCGCTCCCCGTGACTTTGGCCATCGGCCTGCCCTTCGACGCCCCTTCGACCATCCCATCCCACCTGGCCTACAACCTCAGTCAGCTACCACCGTTCCCATTATATTTTCGCCTCGGACGGCCGCCCGCAGCTCGTCGAGGTTACGCCCGTTCACGATGTAGATCGGTATGTTGGCCCGCATGGCCACCTCCGCCCCAGCACGGTCGAACACGTCCGAGGGACCGGCCGAATGCAGGCCTTTGTCCACCAGCTGGTAGAGCTGTCTATGGGTGAGCTGGGAGTAGCGCTCCGCATCCTTGTGCTTCCTCGGGTCGGTGGAATAGGCGGCTTCGACCGACGTAGCGTTGACGATGCGCGCCGCCCCCAGCCTCAATGCCACCATGGCCGCCACCGCGTCCGTGGTGTGCCCCGGTGCCGTCCCGCCCATCACCAGTATCTTCCCTTTCCTGGCCTCCTTGACCGCCTCCTCCACCGTGCGGGGCAGGGAATCGGAGGCATCGTGCCCGAGGGCGATCCGCAGCAGCCGGGCGTTCAGGCGGGTCGCCTCGATACCCATCTCGTCCAGCTTCTCCTGGGACGCCCCAAGCTCCCTACCGGTGGAGATGTAGTACCTGGCCACCCTCCCTCCGCCACAGACCAGCACTAGCCGAAAGTCCTGGGCCAGGGAGCGCATCAAAGCGGCAAGGGCCGAGAAGTGCTCCACATCCCTCTCCCCAGGAACCAGTATCGAACCACCCAAAGAAACGACGACGCAATCCATGCTTGCACCAACAGCTTTATAACACCAATCCTTTTGGGTTGATAAAAAACCTAGTATGGCTGGTTCAAATGGCACAAATCGGCGAAATCCTGTCCGACAAGCAGAAGTACGACTTCAAGCGCTCGTTGGAAGAGGTACGCAACCTGCACGGGCGAGGCACCGAGCTCATCTCCCTCTACATACCGCCCGGGAAGCAGATATCTGACGTTTCTAACTACCTGAGGGGAGAGTACTCGCAATCGTCGAACATCAAGTCCCAGGGCACCCGGAAGAACGTTCAAGGGGCCATTTCCTCTATCCTTGCCAGGCTCAAGTACTTCAAGGAGCCGCCGGCCAACGGGCTGATCTTCTTCGTGGGCGAGATATCTTCCATCGGCGACCAGACGCGCATGGTCCAGTATACCTTGGAGCCGCCCGAGCCCATCACCACCTTCCTCTACCGCTGCGATTCGGATTTCTACCTCGACCCGCTCCAGGACATGCTGCTGGAGAAGAAGGCTTATGGGCTGATAGTGATAGACCGTTCCGAGGCCACCCTGGGCATCCTCACCGGCAAGCGCATCAACGTGATACGCAACATCCAGTCGCAGGTGCCATCAAAGCACCGCATGGGCGGGCAATCGGCGCAAAGGTTCGAACGTTTGATCGAGATCGCCGCCGCCGAGTTCTACAAGAAGATCGCCGACACGGCCACCGACGCCTTCCTGAACAAGCCCGACCTGAAAGGGATATTGGTGGGAGGTCCGGGAGGCACCAAGAACTTCTTCGCGGACCAGGGCTTCCTGCACCACGAGCTGCAGAAGAAGGTCCTGGACACCTTCGATACCGGTTATACGGACGAGTACGGGCTCAAGGAGCTGGTGGAGCGGGCCAAGGACAAGCTCACCGACATGGACCTGATGCGGGAGAAGCTGCTCATCACCAAGCTCCTCGAGGAGATCCGCAAGCCGGACGGGGGCCTGGCCACCTATGGCGAGGGCCACGTGCGCGAGGCCATCCAGGTCGGGGCGGCGTCCACCTTGCTCCTGTCCGAGGGGCTGAGGAGGAAGCGCTTCACCATCGAGTGCCCCAGCTGCGGCTGGAAGGACATCGTGACCTTGGACCAGCGCCCGCCACAGGGGAGGTGCCCCACCTGCGGGGCCGTGACCGTCAGCAACGAGGGCGTGGACCTGGTGGACGACTTCTTCGACATCTCGGAGCAGATGGGCACCAAGGTGGAGCTTATATCCGAGGACTCCGAGGAGGGAGAGATGCTGATGAAGGCCTTCGGCGGCATCGCCGCCCTAATGCGCTACAGGATCGGGGGATGATATGGACCCGCTCGCATCCTTCCGCGATGAGGTGGAGAGGAGCGTCAAGGCCGCGCTGGACGAGCTCGGGGCCAAGCAGGAGCTGCAGATGGAGATGCCCGATGCCGCCATCGCCGACTTCGCCTTCCCCTGTTTCTCCTTAGCCAAGGTTCTAAGGAAGGCTCCCGCGGCCATCGCCGAGGAGCTGGCCTCCAAGGTCAAGATCTCTCCTTTGCTCGAGAGGGTCTGGGCCGACAAGGGCTATCTCAACTTCAAGGTCAACCATGCCGAGCTGATCCGGGTCACCCTCCAGGAGGTCATCCGGACCAGGTCCGATTACGGCAAGGGGGATGACAAGGGGACCAAAGTGCTGTTGGAGCACACCTCGGTCAATCCCACCGGGCCGATCCACGTGGGTCGTGCGCGAAATCCGATCATCGGCGACACGCTCGCCAGATGCTTGCGCAAGTGCGGCTATCAGGTCACGACCGAGTACTTGGTCAACGACGTGGGCCGGCAGGTCGTCCTCTTGTCGTGGGGCGTGCGCAACATTCCGTCGAAGGACGTGATCCCCGCATCGGACCGCCAGAAGGACGACCACCTGCTGGTGGGCTTCTACCAGAAGGCCAACGAGCGCCTGGAGTCCGAGCCCGAGGTCGAATCCCAGATCGCATCCTTGACCCGCGGCTTCGAGGCCGGCGACCCGGAGGTCATATCCATGGTCAGGGAGACGGCCGAGCGCATGCTGCAAGGGATCAAGGAGAGCCTGTCGAGCATCAACGTCGAGCTAGACAACTACACCTGGGAATCGCAGTTCATAATCAACGGCGAGGCCAAGAGGGTGGTGGAGCGGCTCAAGTCCACCCCTGAATGCCACGAGGAGGACGGGGCGTTCTACCTGGACCTCAGCGCTTTTGGCATCCACGGTCGGGACACCAAGTTCTTCTTCACCCGGGCCGACGGCACCACCCTGTACACCACGCGGGACATGGCCTACCACCTGGACAAGTTCAAGCGCGCCGACCAGCTCATCAACGTGCTGGGCGAGGACCAGAAGCTGGGCCAACAGCAGCTCGCCGCCGCCTTGAGGATCCTGGGGGAGAGCAAGGCGCCTGAGTGCATGTACTACGCCTTCGTTTCTCTGCCCGAAGGGCGCATGTCCACGCGCAAGGGTCTGGTCGTGTGCCTCGATGACCTGATCGACGAGGCGGAGGACCGCGCCTATGAAGAGGTCAAGAAGAGGCGCACCGACCTGAGCGAGGAGAAGATGCGCCAGATCGCCCGGGACATCGGCAGGGGGGCGTTGCGCTTCAACATCGTTCGTGTCCAGGCGGAGAAGCAGATAGTCTTCAAGTGGGAGGAGGCGCTCAATTTCGAGGGGAACTCGGCGCCCTTCGTGCAATACTCGCACGCCCGTTGCTGCTCCATCCTCGCCAAGGCGGGGGGGTTCGAGAGGGTCGTCGAACCGAGCCTGTTGGACGACCCATATGAGAGAAAGCTTATTCGCATCCTTGCGCAATACCCGACGGTAGTGAGGGACTGCGGGTTGAAGAGGCGGATACACCTTATGCCAGCATATGGTCAGGAGGTGGCCTCCGCGTTCAACCAGTTCTACGCCTACGTGCCCGTGTTGCGCTCGGGCGAGCGGCAGGCCGCCAGGCTGACCCTGGTGGAATCGACCATGTGGGTGCTGCGCGGGGTGCTGGGTAACTTGGGGATAGTCGCTCCGGAGGAGATGTGATGGCACAAATCGCGAAGCTGAAGAAAGAGGACAAGGGCCATGTCAGGGCATTGGAGCTATTCATCATCAAGGAGTACCTGGAATCCATCCTCAAGCGCAAGTGGGACGAGCTGGACCAGGACTTCATCGACCAGCTCGGGGCCTCCAACGACAAGGCGTTCAAGACCTACCTCGACTCAGGGCTCAGCTTCGTGGCCCGGGAGGAGGGCCAGATAGTCGGCTTCATCTTCGCCCAGGTGGCGGACCACATGTCCAACATCCCCAAGGTCGTCTGGGTGGAGAACATCGGCGTCCACCCCTCATTTAGGCGCAGGGGCATCGGCTACCAGCTGATGAAGAAGGTCTCCCTGGAGGGGAAGAAGATGGGCGCGAAGGCCGTGCAGAGCACCATCATGCCCGAGAACGCCAAGTCCATGATGCTGCACAAGAAGATAGGGTTCTTCCTGGACGCGAGGAAGATAGCCTTCCTCGACCTGGACAAGTTCAAATAAGCGCCCATCGAGGTTAGGTGCTCAGGAACGATTTTCTGTCGAGGGGGCGCGACTCTTTTTCAGGGTATAATCCTCAAGCCCGTACTTTTCTTTCACCAGCTCCTCGATCTTCCTCTCCTCGAAGCGCGTGAGCACGCCTTTCTCTATTATGACATCGAAGATACTGGAGAAACCCTCTATCAGGGCACGCTTCACCTTATCCATGCTCGGCGCTTCGCCCAGCTCCTTTGCGAGGGAGGTCACGGAGTCTCTGGAGCGCCCGGCCTTGCGCATCTTGAGCACATCGAACATGATGTTGAAGTTGGTGTCCACCATCAAAGTCCCGTGCTGCAGCACCACCCCGGCCTTCCTTATCTGCGCGCTTCCCGAGATCTTGCGCTTGTTGACCAGCACGTCATTGATCGGCTTGAACTCGGCCTTGAGCCCGAGGATGTCCAGGGCCTTGATGATGCCACCGCATATCAGGGCGAAGGTCTCGTTGGGCGATTCCGGGGCCATCTCGCTGTCGATGACCACGGCGTAGATGATCTGCCCCGGGTCGGTGTAGATGGCGCTCCCTCCCGAGACCCGGCGGACCAGCTCCACCCCGTGGCGCTTGACTTCCTTCAGGTCCAGCGCCTCTTCTACGTTCTCGAAGTAGCCCAAGGAGACGGTAGGGCGCTCGCGCCTGTACAAGTGCAGGGTGTTGGGGACCAATCGGTGCTGCCTCGCCAGGAGCATCGCCTCATCGCAGGCGGCGGAGCGCTGCGGGCTCGACAGGTCGGAGTCGACCAGACGCCAGAGCATCGAGTATCCAGAGGAAGGCCGGTGGATAAAAATGTTAGGAAGCGAGCGCATCAAGACAGGCTGGCGAAAGCTGCGCTCCTTCGATTGTAAAAATTAAGAATAAGGGAAATGGTTTCTGGCGAAGCCACAAGACCTACTTCTTGCTCCTCTTCTCCTCAGTCTGCTTCTTCGACTCTTCCTTCGTGGGGGCCTTCTCCTTCTCCTTCTTGCCGCCGCCCAGCTTTGGCAGGCGCTTGCGGTAGTAGTAGAGGACGATGATCACGACGATCACCGCGAATATCCCACCGTAGAGGGCGATGGCCTTCCAGGTCGCCTCGTTGACCGTAATGGTGGTGGTGTAGGTGTTGTCCGCCTTGTTGATCTCATCGGTGGCGCTCGCCTCCGCGACGATGGTGTAGTTGCCCTTGCCGCTCGGCGTCCAGGAGACCTCGAAGAGGCCGTACTTGCCCGGCATCAAGGTGTCGTTGCCCGGCCTGTTCGTCATATCGGTGGTGGTGCCGATCTTGCTCTTGGAACCATCGGAGTTCAGTATGGAGACAGTCACGCTTGCCAGGACGGCGTTCGCGTTGCCCACGTTGGTCACGTTCACGATGAACTTGCCGCTGCTGCCCTCGGTCATGGGGTTCGGGTCGGCCTTTACCGACACGATCCTCAGGTCAGGCCTGGGCTGGGAGGTTATGACCAGGCTCTTGGTGGCGTTGGCCTTGTTGCCTGCCACGTCGGTCACCACCAGCTTCACGGTGAAGGTCTTGATGTTCGAATACTTGTGGGTGACTACTGGGCCATACTTTGAGGGGCTGACATCTCCGAAGCTCCAGGTGAAGTTGAGCTGGTCGAAGCTGTTCACGTTGTCCGTCGTCCCATTGGCGCTGAAGAGCAGGGTCTGGTTCTCCTGCGCGGTGCCCTTCAACAGGACGCCGTTCAGGTAGACGTTGAACACCACATTCGGCGCTACAGCATCCTTCACCAGGACGACGACGCTCTTGGTGGACACGCGTCCGGCGACATCCGTGGTGTTGAGCAGCATGGTGAATGTGCCAGCGCGGGCGTAGGTCTTGGTCACGTTCTGGTTCTCGCCGATGCCCACCGTGGTCTTGTTACCATCGCCCCAGATATACTGCCAGGCCTTGATGATGCCCACGTCGCTCGAGGAGGTCGAGGCGATGTGGTCGAAGGACGTCGCGCCGTTGAACACCAACGCCTCGTTCTGGTTCACCACCAGGTTAGGGGTCTGCGCGCTGAGGGTGTGGTTCTTGACGGAGAAATCGGGGGTCGGGTTGATGCCGTCGCTCTTCACGTAGAAGCTCTTGATGGCGGTCAGGCCCGCGACGTCTGTTACCGTCAGAGTCACGGTCAGGTTGTAGGCCGCTGCATTGTAGGTGTTGGTGGTCCAGAACGAGGTGATCGGTCCCTGCGTCACGCCATTGCCGAAGTTCCAGGTGAACTTCAGCGGGTTGCTGTTCGGGTCCGAAGAGCCGTTGGCCGTGAAGACTATGGCCTTCTGGGAGTTCACGATGTAGTGCAACACGCTGGTCCCGGAGGTCACGGCATATGCCCATTCGGACGGGACTCCCACTCCCCCAGTCGCGCTGGGCGCGATGGACTTCTGGACGGTCATTGTAACCTGTTCCATGGTCCCGGTGGTCTTCAGGGCCGGGTCGATGTTGACGGTGAGGAACCCGCTCACCTTGGCATTACCGGTCGAGGTGGAGTTCGAGGTCATCTCGTTCCCCTTCGGCCAGGTCAGGAAGACCCTGTTGTCGATGGAGTTGGTGTCGTAGTTGGCGAAAGCGACCACGTTGTAGTTCGAGCCACCGTTCACGATGGTCAACTGGGAGCGGTACGGGGTGACGAACGCGCCCGTGTATTGGGCGGTGGAGGTCACTGCGCTCCCAGATAGGGCGGTGAACGAGGCCGAGGTGAAGTCGGTCAGCACGGTGTACTTGGTCGAGTTGACCCTGACCATGAAGTCAGAGGTGACATTGACCGGACCAAAGGCCTTTACCCGGTTCAGGAAGGCTGTATACTCCGTCCCGCTCACGACGCCGTTCCCATCACCGAAGGCGAAGTCGATCTGCATCCTGAGGTTGGGCATAAAGCTATAAGCAATGTTGGGCCAGGACGCATCGAAGTCCTTGGTTATGTTGTTGTACAGGTTGAAGTTGTTCCAGTCGCTGCCAGCGAAGACCATGCCGTTCGAGACCGTCTGCACGTTCTGGGCGGTCAGGTTGACCGTCAAGGACTGGCTGCCGACGACCGTGATAGAGATCATGCTCGCCTGGGCATCCACCGCGTCCACCATCAGGTAGAAGGGGTTGGCATCGGTGAAAGCATCGAACTCGAAGTAGTTCGAGGACAAGCGCCCAGAGATGATCCTCTTCTCAACCGGCAGCGCAAGGTTACTCGAGACCAGGACCGCCGTCATGCCCGTCGGGGGGACGCCTGCCTTATAGACGTATCCGCTGAGCTTCTTGGCCACGTTCAGGCTGACGGTCACGGGGACGTTGCCGCCCGCTGTGACGGTCTTGACCTGCACGTCGGTCTCAAAGCCGATCGCGCTGGTGACCAGCCTGTAGGTGCTGGCATAGACCGTTATAGTCCTCGAGGTGGTGACGGTGTAACTAGCCTCCATCCCGGTCGGCGAGTTCAGGTCTATGGTCTTTACAGTGACGGTCAAGCCGCTGTTGACGGTGACGGTCAGAGTCCCAGTGCTCGTGGGTAGGCTGCTGATTGCAATCAGACCCAACTGGACCGGATTGATACCATCGTACTTTACTATCGTAGGATATTCAAGGTCATAGTACCCAGTGATGGGCTCACTACCTGCGCTCTTGGAGATCCTCAGGATGTAGTAACCAGGGAGAGCCTGCGTGAATGTTGCTAGGCCCCCGGCCACAGTGGTGGTGGAATACATCTTGGAAGTGTGAGTCTCCGTTAGCGTGACGGTAGCACCTGCGACCGGGGCATTCGTGCTATCGACTACGTTCAACGAGATTGGAGCGCTGCTAGCCGCCTCCACCGTCGCGCTTGGTAGAATCACGAAGCCCGACAGCAGCAGGACTGCGACCAGCATGCCCGTTGCCAATTGTTTAGCTTTCATATACTGCATCAATACCCTCCCTCATTGCTTGCTAATGCTAGAGGTTCCCCAAATCAGGATTGGGATGCCGAATCACTTCGACCTTAATAAAGATTGTTGTGCACCAGCAACATGCTGGCTAGGTCCAATATTCATTAAGGTTCAGGGCAGTCCGCGCCGCTTCTCGAACGGTTGGCGAGGCGCCTCTCTATCAGGTCACAATCTCTTCTACCCGCTCGTGCTCGATGGCCTGCCTGACCTCCATCGCGAGCCTTCGCCCGGTGCTCGTCGGGCCCCTCCATAGCGCATTCCCGTAGGCATGCCCCACGCTCATGTGCACGTTGGTGCCCCCGCCGATCCGAGGCGCGACGTCGTAGATGAAGAAGTTCAGGTCCTTATCGACGCAGGTCTGGAGGCAGAAGGGGCCGATTATGCCAGGCGCGAAGTGCTGCTGCGTGGCCTTGACGTACTTCTCCGCCAGCTCGAAAGCGTTCTCCAGCAGGCTCTCTCGCAGGGTGGCAGAGTTATGCCCGCAGACCGTGTACTCGGGCACTCTCTGCTTGTCATTCAATGCCAATTGCTGCTCGGCGGGAAGGCGCACGTGGCCATCCAAGGAGCTCTCGAACCTCCAATCGATGCCGATGAGCTCGACCCGGGCCGCCCTCTCTTCCAATGGCGAGTAGAAGAAGTCCAAGTTGAACACCGGGCCGATGACGTACTCCTCCATCCTTGCCTCCGCCAGCGATTCCGTGTCGATCACACCCTGGGAGATCAGCTGGGTGGACTTCTTCTCATACTCCTCGAAGGAGGAGGCGGTGAAGAAGCCCCTCTCCAGCTTCTTGACCTTATGATGTAGCTTGACAATGGTGAGCCGTTCGATGTCCTCCGGCCTCTTGACCTTCTTCGGGAAGGGAAGCCCTGCTTCCTTCAGGATCCAGTAATAGTCCCGGGGTCCCCCCCTATCCTCGCTCCGCAGCAGGTTCCTGGACCCGACCAGAGGCACCTCGAAGTCGTTCTCCACCGCATCCATGCCGCAGTATGAGGTGAAGGATCGGTTCGGGACGAAGAGGGCGTGGCGCTCCATGAGCTTCCTCTGCACCTCGATGCTGGTGGCCTCCTTGAATTTCTTGACCATGATGACCTCGTCAACAAGTCCTCTTATGACCTTGCCATGGGGGTCGCGGTGAGCCTTGAAATAGTGGGCATAGGTCCTCTCCCTACCCTCCTGGGCCACTGCCACCGTGCGGAAGCCCTCGTCCACGGCTCCATCGCACACGTCCAAGGCCGAGTGCGAGGCCAGCACACCGATCTTGATCTGTTTCTTGGAGTACTTGCCAAGGTTGGCTAGGACCCTGTCTCTGGATATCATATGTTCCCCTCTCTGCCAAGGAAACGCTTGGCGCCCTTAAATCTTGTCGCAGGTCGGCCTAGAGCCCACCGATGAGCACGACCACGGCGATGAAGAAGATGGCTCCGACGAAATCTATGGCGGAGGAGGTGATGGGTATGGAATGATCATCGGGGTCCAGGTTGTACTTGAAGGTGTATACCGCGACGTAGTATGATATCAGGTTGAGCACGGTGACCGTTAGCATGCCCGCTAAAAGCGAGATCCCGACCAATCCCCAGAAGCTCGGGGAACCAAGGCCCAGGGCCAAGGCCACGATGTAGGCGGTCACTCCCACCAAGGTGAAGACCCAAAGCGCGAAGACGTAGATAATCGCAAAGTTCTCCAAGGCCAACCTGCTTGGAACTTTACTCGGCTCGAGCAGACCCATATGCAGGAGCGAAGCCAAGCGCGAGGTGAGTATCCCCCCTAAGGCGTTCGCGTCTTCCAGGAAGGGCGGTATCAGCACTAGCAGGGCCGCTGAAGCCACCAGGGCGCCGATCTCGTTATCTATGACCAACCCCGCCCCGATGTCCAGGATGATGCAAAGAACCAGGACAGGGGCCGTCTGCATCACAATGCGGCGCGTCTCCCCAGTCTGCATGCGCCAGACCCGCCAGGTCAGGTAGATGGCGATCACGAGGAGGACGAGGGCGAAAGCCTCCAGGAATGTCTGGGAGGTGAACCCGTCCTTGACCAGGAACGCCGCCAGGAAGAGCATGGGCAGGGTGACCACATCCCCTGCCGCGGTGATGATGGGCGCGGAGAAGTTGTCGATGTCCCAGCCCCGCCTGAACCCTACATCGGCCACCAGGATGTTGATGAAGACCAGGACGATGCCGGCAAGAACCCCTCCTACCACCGAGATGAAGACGAAGACCTCCATCGGCTCCGCTTCCACGCCCAGCAGGGTGGCGATGGCCGAGGCCATCACTCCCATGAGGAAGGACATGATGACGGTCAGCAGGAGGGAAGCCTCGAAGTTTTGGCGCAGCATGCTCCCTTTCTGCAACGAGAGCTCGAAGGTGCCGATGTTCATCGCCGTCCCCAGTCGCGAGCCTAGCGCCCCGAAGATGTTCCCCCTCATGCCGATGGCCGGGGGAATGAGTATCATCAGGCCAGCAAGCTCGCTCAGCGTCTGCGTCATCGAGCCCAAGGTCGCTCCGGCGAGCAGGTCACCGACCGAGGAGATCATGAGCCCCACGAAACCCAAGGTGAACACCTTCCGATTGCGGGAGAAGAATCCCCGGACGATGGTGAAGGAGTTCATAGGGGCTCGCAATGGGGTAGAGATTAAACCTATATTATTTTGAGCGCTGGATTCGAACGCGACCAAGGCTAGAGGACATCTGGCATTAAGGGACAAGCGATAAATATCCACATCAAGATGAAGGAGGGAGGCCTCCAGACGGCTTAAGGAAGGTGGCCGGGATTGGTTAGCGTGCTGACAAGCGACCCCGTCCTAATGAAAGGGAATCACGAGCTCGTGCGATTGAACACAGGGGGTATCTGACCTGGAGTCTCCATTGGGGCATGAGGAGAGCAAGGAGAAGGTCCCACGCACCGTGCGCGAGATGCTGACCGAGATGAAGGACACCTCCGAGGTGATCGTCGACCTGGCATATGCAGCGCTGGTTTTCGACAGCCAAGAAATGGCCGAGGAGGTGCAGCACCTCGAGCGCAGGATGGACACGCTCCTTTACAACATTCGCATTAAGGCCATGCTCTCGGCCCGAACCAAGCGTGATGCGGAGCAGCTTGCTGGCCTATTACAGGTCGCTTCCTCCGCGGAGGCGATCTCCAATGCGGCCGGCGACATCGTCAACCTCCTGAGGCATGAGAGCGACAAGCGACCCTTCCTCCCTATAGTGCTGAAGGAGGCGGAGGAGAGGATCAAGTCGCTGACCTTGGCTGAGGGATCGGACATGGTCAACCGCACCATCGAGGAGATGGGGGTCGAGTCGGAGACGGGGATGCGCATCATCGCCCTGAAGAGAGGCAAGCGCTGGATCTACGGCCCCGAAGCAAACAACAAGCTGAAGGCAGGGGACCTGATCATCGTGCGCGGCACCGAGAACGGCTTTGAGGTGCTGCGCTCCTACGCCAGTGGCGAGAGGCGTTGGCCCCAGTACCCGATGAAGGAGGCGGCCTGATGGACGAGTTGGAGAAGAAGCTCTTGGAGATGAAGGACACCTCCGAACTAATGGTGGACCTCGCCTACTCCTCGTTGCTGTACAACAATCGCGAGATCGCCCAGGAGGTCATGGAGCTGGAGGAATATACCGACGAGCTCACGTCCTCCATCCAGCAGGAGGCCATCAGGAGGGCGATGAGTGATGGGGACGTGTCCAAGGCCTTCGTCACCATCAAGCTCATCGAGTCCTTGGAAGAGATCTGCGATGCAGCCAGCGGCATAGCGGACGTGGTGATGAAGAACGTCGAGCCGCACCCAGTCATCAAGATGAGCATACGCGATTCCGAGGTCACCATTGCGACCGCGACGGTGATCGAGGGCAGCGACCTCGCGGACAAGACCCTGAGCGAGTCCCGCCTTGCCAGCCAATCTGGGATGTGGGTGGTGGCGATCAAGAGGGACCGTAGGTACATCTACGGCCCGGGTGAGGAAACCAGCGTCCTGGTCGGTGATACGTTGATCGTGAGGGGCCCGCGGGACGGAGAGGAGTTCTTCAAGGACTTGGCGTCGGGCAAGGCCCGACTCGTATGATTGCACTGCAGCTTGGAGAGAAGAGGAATGGTAGCCCCGGGCAGATTCGAACTGCCGTCGCAGGATCCAGAGTCCCGCATGATTGACCGCTACACTACGGGGCTGCGCTTCCCCCCTAGAAATTTCCCATTCTTAACCCTTTGCCTATGGCAGCCAACGCAGGTAGGCAGACCACTAGAGGAAGAGAAGGTTGAGCTCTACTTCGACTTGATCGCCTTGAGCGCCCGCTCATAGACCACGCCGATGCCGCCCTCCCCGTCCACTTTGCGCAGGATCCCCCTCTTCTGGTAATAGGCGGTCAGTGGCAGGGTCTGCTCCTTGTAGACCTTCAGGCGCTCCCGGACGGTCTTCTCCGTGTCGTCGGACCTCTGGAACAGCTCGCCACCACACTTGTCGCACTTCCCTTCTTTCTTGGGAGGGTTGAATTCCAGATGGTAGACGGCATTGCAGCTCTTGCAGGTGCGGCGCAGGGTAAGGCGCCTCACCAGGTTATCCTCGTTGACCTCAATGTCCACGGCCAGGTCGACCTTGGCGAACTTATCGAGCATCTCGGCCTGCTCCAGGCTGCGGGGGAACCCGTCAAGGATCACGCCGCCCTTCACGCTCTTCATCCTCTCCTTGACCAGGTCGACCACCAGCTCGTTGGGTACGAGCTTGCCCGCGTCCATGAAGCCCTTGGCCCTCGCGCCCAAGGGCGTGTTGTTGCGAACCGCCTCCCGCAGTAGGTCGCCAGTGGAGATCTTGGTGAGCTTGAGCTCAGAGCACAGCCTCTCGGTCTGGGTGCCTTTACCAGAGCCCGGGGGACCTAGGAGAACGATTTTCAGGTCCATGTGGGGGCGAATGCCCTGCCTGTTTATACCTTTTATGAAAACGCCTGGTCGCGAGATGTGGTCGACGATGCCGCCAAGAGGTATCGTCATAATGAGAATCCCTATCGGGGTAAGCCCATTCACGCCTTGCATAAGGATTTATGAGCCTCTCTCCCATGCGAAAGCGATGTTGCGAGGCGAGAGGGTCGGGCTGAGGCCTCTAGAGACCCAGGACGTCTATTCATTGTTGAAATGGTTCAACGACCAGAGGGTCCTAGAGGACCTGGGCGCGGAGCACACATTCTTCTGCGTCTCCTTGGAGGAGGAGAAGGTCATGGTGGAGAGGATGCTGCGGGACGTCCACGCCCAGTGGTTCATCATCGTCAAATTGGAGGGAGGGGAGCCCATCGGGATAATCGGCCTGATCAACATGGACGAGAGGAACGCCTCAGCCGAGATGAGGGTCGTGATTGGCGAGATCAAGGAATGGGGCAAGGGCATGGGGGTGGAAGCCGTGCGCCTCCTGCTGGGCTATGGTTTCGATTCAAGGGGGCTGCACCGCATCTGGCTAAGGGTGGCCGACTACAATGAGAGGGCCATCCGCCTCTACCGGAAATGCGGTTTCGTGGAAGAAGGCAGGTCCAGGCACGACCACTTCCACAAAGGCCGATGGCAAGATGCCTACCGCATGAGCATCCTGGATTCGGAATGGAGGTCGGGTTAGATGCTTGAGGGAAAGCTGGTGAGGCTGCGGGCGCCACAGCGCGCCGACATCCCTCTCTTCGTCAAATGGTTCAACGATCCCGAGACCACGAGGTTCCTGCTCCGTGCCCCCCCGATGGGAATGGAGGAGGAAGAGGCGTGGTACGAGTCGCTGGTGAACAAGGACACCAAGGTCTTCTGCATCGAGACCTTGGATGGTCGGCTGGTCGGGAACCTGGGCATAATCCACATCGACTGGGCCAACCGCAATGCGGACATAGGGATCATCATCGGCGAGAAGGAATGCTGGTCTAAGGGATATGGGACCGAGGCCATCACCCTGCTTCTTGGCTATATGTTCGATGAATTGAACCTGGATCGCATCTGGCTTTATTGCGATATGGAGAACCTGCGGGCACAGAGGTGCTATGAGAAAAGCGGCTTCCGCTTAGAGGGCATCTTCCGCCACCACCGTCTACAGGGAGGGAAGTTCAGGGACGATGCCGCCATGTCCATCCTGAGGCAGGAGTGGCTGGATAGGAAGGCCCGCTGACTATCTATCCATTGTTCATTTGCTCGATCGAGCACGGATCAATTATCGAGGTTCCGACCTGCGTTTGTTCCTGTTGCACTGTTCCTCGGACTCGACGTGGATAGTTACCATAATGCCGGGGAAATCCTTCTTCAGCTCCGCTTCGATCCCATCGGTCAGCTTATGCGAGTCCCTGACCGTCATGTCCCCTTTGACGCAAAGGTGGAACTCAGCGTAGTAGTTGTTACCGTTCTTGCGGGTTTTGATGTCATGGTATTCGATGTAACCAGCCATTCCGTCCATTAGCCCTTGGATCCTTTTCTCCACTTCAGGACAGCTTTGGTCCATGAGGTCCAAGGAAGCCTTGCGGACAATGCCAACGCCCATCCTGATGATTATGGCCGCCACCAGAAGCGCCAGGAGAGGGTCCAGGATGTACCATCCGGTGATGCTGGCGATGAAAAGTCCAATCACAACCCCCAACGAGGAGAGCACGTCCGAGAGAAGGTGCTTGGAGTCGCCCTCCAAAGCTATAGAGCCGCTCTTCCGGGCCTCTTTCAGAAGGATAAAAGATAGGGCAGCATTGATGCTCGTTGCCACGAGGGAGACTGCAAGGCCGAGATCAATATCGGAAAGCGCGACAGGATTGAAGAGCCTACCAATGCTGGTCCCTATGATGAGGAAAGCGGCGATGAGGATAAGGAATCCCTCGACGAAGGCCGAGATGTTCTCGGCCTTCTGGTGACCATATCTATGGTTCTGGTCCTCGGGGATCGCCGCTATCCTGATCGAAAGCAGCATCATGATGGAGGCCACGATGTTGATTATCGACTCCAAGGCGTCGGATAGCAAAGCCACCGAGTCGGTCAACAGGAATGCCAGAAGCTTGAGAGAGAGTATCAGGGAGCCGCCTATGATGGCCAGCATGGCGACCTGTTGCTTGTTCACCATCGTGAAACTGAACTTCGATATAAAATCCTTTCATCCTTCAAAGTAATTGATGAGCCATTCTCCCAGGTTCGCCGAGTCTTGGAAGGGACAATTTATTAGTCGAAGCTCGATTTCTAGAACGATTCCTTTGGACCAAAGCGACATCGAGGTGATCAGGGGCATTGTCGGGGAAGGAAGGTATTCCACGAGGGTCGCGGAGCTGTACACCTATGGCTTTGACGCATCGATCCATCACCGCTCCCCTGAGATCGTGGTGCAGCCTACCAGCACGGATCAGGTATCTAAGATACTCAGATTGGCCAATGAGCGCCATATTCCCGTGCTGGCCCGTGGCGGAGGCACCGGGCTCTGCGGTAGCGCCGTGCCCCTGGAAGGAGGCATGGTCCTGGACATGACCAGGATGAACTTCATCAAGGAGATAAGGGTCGAGGACCTCTATTGCGTCTGCCAGGCTGGAGTGATCTATGACAAGCTGATGGAAGCCCTTTCCCCCTTCAAGTTCTCCATTCCCACAGCACCAGGCAGCGGCGAGGCCTGCACCATCGGTGGTATGATCGCCACCAACGCCTCAGGGATGAGGGCCATCAAGTACGGGGCGATGCGGGACTATGTCCTAGGCCTTGAGGTCGTGCTGGCCAGCGGGGAGGTCATCAACGTGGGCACCCGCACCCTGAAGAACTCGTCAGGATATCAGCTGGAGCGCCTTTTCGTAGGCAGCGAGGGCACATTGGGCATAATCACCGCGGCCACGCTTCGCATCGCCCCCAAGGCCAAGAAGGCAGCCATGATCCTCGCCGCCTTCGATACCTTGGAGCTGGCCGGAAAATGCGTATCCAGGATCATCGCCAAGCCCCTGATCCCTTCGGCCATCGAGCTCATGGACTCCACCTGCATAAAGGCCGTGAACAAGACGGTCAAGGCAGGTTTCCCGGACGTCGAGGCTCTGTGCATGATCGAGGTCGATGGGGAGCCGGAGATGGTGGAGAAGGAGGCGGCGGTGGTGCAGCAGATATGCCGTGAGGTGGGGGCGACGAGAGTGGAGCTTTCCGCTGACCCGAAGCAAATGGCCAAATGGACCTACGGCAGGAAGAGCATCATGTCCTCGCTTTCCCGTTATGGGGAGGGGTTCGTCTCCGTTTCCCTGGCGGACGATATGGCCGTGCCCATCTCCAAGATACCCGACGCCGTGGTGGCGTTCCAGGCCATCGCCAAGAGGAACGGCGTGATTGTCGGTACCTACGGGCATGCAGCCGATGGCAACCTGCACACCAAGATGCTGCTCGATCCTACCTCTGAAGAACACTGGCGGAGAGGCGAGAAGGCCGTCGGGGAGATATTCGACGCGGTCATCTCCCTTGGTGGCACGGTCACCGGCGAGCACGGGGTCGGCATATCCAAAGCTCCCTACATGCGCAAGGAGCGCCCCGAGGCACTGGAGACCATGCGTTTGTTGAAGCGCGCCATGGACCCCAACAACATCCTCAACCCAGGGAAGATGATGGACTGGGAGGGCAGCATCATCCGCAAGTTGCGCTATCCCTGCCCAAGGTACGAATCCTAGTTCCTTCCTTAGAGCAGGTACCAGGTGCCCACAAGGGAGGCAATGGCTGCCCCCATGACCAGGACATAGATCCCGGCGTTCCACCTGAACACCTTAGCCCCGTCAAAAGGACCGAAGGGGATGAGGTTGAATGCGGCCAGGAACAGGTTGATCCATCCGACGATGAAGATGATCTGCAGGGGTAGGACGAACAGGAGGGTTATGCAAGCAAGACCGAAGGCCAGGTTCAGCCCCGGTCCGGCCAGGCTTATCATTCCGTTCTGCTCCTTGGTGATTCTGCCCTGGATGTAGACCGCGCCTGGCGCGGCGAAAACAATACCAGACAAGAGGGCGAAGAACAACGCGAACATCAATCCCAATGGGAAAACCCGGAACTCTGCCCAAGCCCCATACCGCTGGGCCAAGAGCTTATGCGCCAGCTCATGAAGCAAGAAGCCGGTGACCACCGCGATAGTTGCCGCCGCGAAATAGTACAAGCTCTCATCGAAGGTCAGATCATTGCCATGCGCGAACGACATATAGAAAGCGAAGATCAGCACCGCTATGCCGACGAGTATGTGCAACGTCTCATTCTTACTGAACCTTAATTTCCCCTGACCGGGAGGGATGTACAGCGCGCCCTGATCATCGTACATTCTCTGCACTCGACCTCCGCCTCATTCCGATGGCGCTATTTTAGCCTATCCCCTTGTCATTTCGACAAGCCAGGGTGACCGGATTCATCCCCAGGAAGATTGAAGTAGAGGCATGCCGAATGCTGCAGGATTATGGCGAACAGGCCGAGGCATGGCAAGGCCGAGTTGCATTGGTGCGACAGGTGCGGGACGCTCCTTCTAGGCAGGAGCTGCGATGCGTGCGGCTCGGGAGGAAGGCCGTTCCTGGTCTCCTTGCCAGGCGACATCCGTCCGGCCCTGAGCAAGAGCCATGAGCTGGTATCCGACCTTTTCGAGGGGCACTTCGGCGCGGGCAGCATCCTCGAAGGTCGTCCTATATTCCTGAATAAGGTGTCGGGCGAAGACCGTACCGACGAGATTGTGGTCGGAGGGAGGGTGGTAGGGACCCTGCGCTTCGATCAGCGCAAGCAGGGTTTCGTCCTGGAGCTGAAGGCCGATGGCGCACTACTTCTCACGGAGGCAGCGAAGAAAGGCAAGGCGCTGCTCAGGCACCAGTCTGGTCATCTGAAAGGTAAGAACATTCCCCCGGCCGACGTCCTGGAGATCGATGGGGGGGTCCAGGATGGCGATCCCGTGATCGCGGTCGCTGGCGGGCTGGTATGCTCTGCAAAGGCCAGGGCAGCATGCTCTCTTGGCGAGGGATGCAGACTAAGTCTGCATATCAGGGAGGTGGGCAAGCTCGGCGAGGTATGGTCGGCAGGTCCCTCCACCTGGGCCGAGTTCGTGCTCTCCAACTCCTCGCACTTGAAGGCCATCGAGTCCAAGGCGGTGAGCGACGTCAAATCCTTCGCCTCCAACCGCAAGGAACCTGTCACCCTGTCCTTCAGCGGAGGAAAGGATTCCCTCGCCTGCTATGGCATCGCCAAGAGGGCGCTCAAGTCTTTCACCCTCGTATTCATCGACACCGGCCTGGAGTTCCCTGAGACGGTGCGGTATGTGCAGAGCTTCGCCGAGAAGCACAAGGAGCACTTGATGGTGGCCTCCGCGGGGAACGCCTTCTGGGAGCAGGTGGACGCCTTCGGCCCTCCGGCCAAGGACTTCCGCTGGTGCTGCAAGGTGTGCAAGCTGGCCCCGCTGACCGAAGCCATCGAGCATAACTTTCCTCAGGGGACGGTCACCATCGAGGGCAATCGGGCCTTGGAGTCCTTCGCACGCTCGGAGATCGGGTTCGTGGAAAGCAATCCCTTCGTGCCCAACCAGATCATCCTGAACCCCATCCGGGGGTGGATAGCCGCGGAGGTCTGGGCCTACATCTGGTGGAAAGGCCTCGACTACAACCCTCTATATGACGAGGACTATGAACGCATCGGCTGCTACCTCTGTCCCGCCTGCCTCTCCAGCGAATGGAGGTCGACCGCTCGGCTCCACCCCGATCTGCATTCGCGATGGGAGCAACACCTGGTTGAATGGGCGGAGGGGAACAATGCAGGCAAGGACTTCGTGCGCTATGGCTTCTGGCGCTGGAAGGTCCTCCCTCCCAAGATGCGTCGGCTGGCCGAGGAGGCGGACCTCCGAGTACCGCATCAAAGAGCCGACAGGCTCAGGCTCAAGCTGGTCAAGGGGATGAGCCCTTGCGTGACCGGTGGCTACTCGATCGAGGGGGTCATTTCCGTGCCCACCCGTCGGGGGTTCTCCAAGGTGGGGGAGGCGCTGAAGGCGGTGGGCAGGACCAAGTTCTCCGAGGAGTATGGAGTGGCGCTGACCAAGGCAGGGAGCGCCACCATCAAGGTCTTCGCCGGCGGTCAGGTGGTGGCGAACGCCCCCACCCCAGATTTGGCCTCCAGGGCGTTCGAGTCGGGGGTGAAGGCGTTCCTCCGGGCGCAGCTATGCACCAAGTGCGGCATCTGCGTCAAGAACTGTGCAAGGCGGGCGATAACCCTCGATGACGGGATCGAGGTGGATGAGGATCGCTGCGTGAACTGCGGCAAGTGCGTAGAGGCCTGCGTGGTTGCGCATTATTATGACAAGCTGGTGGCAGAGGAAGACGGTCATGCCTGAGCTAGTCAGGATTATATAGGGCGAAGGCGTCGCAGGGGCGGAATGAACAATGAGATGTACATCGCCGCGGCCATGGGCATGGGCTCGGCGCTGGCATTGATGTATTGGACCCTCAAGGACTACACCTATCCTGCGGTGGAGAAGCCTTTCTTCGACGACCGTAGGGTCTTCGGGCTGTTGGCGGTAGGGATGGTCCTCGGAGTGGGCATCTTCGCGGTCCAGCAGTACTTCCCCCTCGAGGAGGTCCTCTTTGCTTTGTTGTTCGCCGTCATATACGAGGTAGTGAAGCTGCTGGTCCTGAACCTGAAGAGGTTCGCAGGCAAGCTCGACACCCCCTTCTATGGACTGACCATAGGGCTGGGCATGGGGGGGACGGTGGCCATTGGCTATGTCTGGTCATCCTTGGCTGCGATGAGCATCGGCGGCCTCACCCCTACCCCGGTCGACTACGCGGTTCTCATGGTCTTTGCGGTGCAGCTGTGCCTTCTGAATGGAGCGACCGGGGCCATCATAGGGGTGGGCGTCACCAGGGGCCAGTCATTCGGCTTCCTCGCCAACGCCATCCTCGTGCACCTGGCCTACAATCTGGTAATGATAGGCTTCTTCACCGGTCCAGCCTCCGCCTTGGGCTATATCTGTCTGGCCGTGGCGACGGCCATCACCATCTATTCATATTATAGAGTGCACTTCCAGGTCCTCCCCGCTTTGATGAAGGAAGGCGTTGCCAAATATGAGGCCAGAGTCGAAAAGTTGAATTAGCTGACCACTGGTTCAGTCATCTATGGATAGGGATGGGCGAGGGAACGGGCTCAAGATCGTAGTCGTTCTCATCGTCATTCTGGTGGTGGTCATCATCCTGATCACCCCCTCGGTCCAGAACGCCATCGCCCAGTTCCTGCTCTCCCCGTTCCAGGAGAAGGCGCCCAAATACGCCACCTATCGATTGGAGAGGACCTTGTCGGTCGATGCCAACGGCGGGACCATCGATAGCTTCACCCTGGACCTGCCACTGCCTCGTCATGCTCAAGGGGACGGGTATTCGCTGCAACAGGCGATCTCGGTCACCGCCTCCCCGCACGGCGAGCAGATACTCAGATATGGAAACGAATGGATGGAGTGGGATTATGGCATCCTCATGGGGGCGCAGACCTATGTGGTGCACATAACCTATCAGATCCGAGTGGACACTTACAAATGGGACATCGATGAGCAGAGCGCCGGGACCACCGAGGACGTGCCTGTCGATCTCAGGAACTCTTATCTCCACAACGAATGGGCGACCGATGATGGCTGGATGATCGACACTACCTCCCCGGTCATAAAGCAGAAGGCCCTGGAGATCGTGGGCGAGGAGAAGAACGTCTACATCATCCTGGAGCGCATCTATCAATGGACCATTGATAACGTAGGGTACACGAGCGTCGATAATTCCGGGGAGCCCAAGACGAGCCAGCAGACACTGGAATCGATGGTGGGCGACTGCGACGACCAGGCCATGTTGTTCTGCTCCTTGGCCCGGGCCTCCGGTGTCCCGGCTTGGCTTCAGCTGGGCGCCCTGTACGATAAGAGCCAGGACGAATGGTTCGGGCATGGATGGGTCCAGGCCTACCTTCCATTGAAGGACGGGAGCTTCGAGGCCGTGGTGATAGATACCGTCAACCACGACTTCCTACGTTGGATGCCGAACCGCATAGTGGAGTATACCGACGATGGCGACGGCGAGCACCTCAGCGACTTCTATTACTCATTCAACTACTATTACGACGAGAGCACCTACCCTCCAGGTCAAGGACCGCAGTACGAGGAGAGCTATAGGTCCCTGGAGCATTCCGAGAGCTCCGAGCTGGTGGAGGTAGGTTCCATGTTCGGCGGCTTGGTTCGTTGGGGCGGTGAATATATCGCTCCGCCCTCAAGGGTCAGACCACAAGAGGTTTGAATCGACCCGGGCCAGGCTCGTAGATTAGGCTTGAATCCATCATCGCTTTCACAACCTTCTCCGCCTTCGCCTCGCCCACGTCCAACTTGGACATCATCTCCTGGAGCGAGAACTCCCCCTTCTGGCCAGAGAGCTCGATCACCAGCTTGCGCAGGTCCTCCTCGGACCGGAAGCCCCTCTTCCCTTCCGCCTCCATCGGCCTGCTCCTCCTCCTCTTCTCCGCCGGGAATTTCTCAATGTCGGTGGCGAGCCGCTCGGTCATCTTCTGAACGGCGAGAACGAGCTCCGCCTGAGAGTCGGTCTTGTGATAGACCTTGGCCAAGGATACGTCGATGTTATGGCCGCAATGAGGGCACTTGGCCCTACTGGTGGTAAGCGAGATGCCCCTGGCGCGATGGCACTTGGAGCAAATGATGACGCCGAACATCAGAACTCAACGAAGACCGCTGAAGCGACGCAAGCACCATAGTGGTCCATGGGAATGGAGAGCTCCTCGATGGCGTAATGGATGGTCTTGAGCTCGATGCCACGCAGCTTGGCCATCTCCGTCATCTTCCATTCCAGAACCTCTTTGAGGGCCTTCTTGGTGCCGTGCATGTGCCCCTCGGCCACATAACCGCCCTTGCCGCCCTTGCGGAATGCGTAGGCAATCCCCGCGCAGATCATCTCCCCCTCTCCCCCCCTCATTTGCGCCAGAACACAGTGGGTGATGTTCCCCATGGGCAGATCCCGGACCGGCACCTGCTTGGCGCCGATGGGCAGGACCGAGGATACGGACACAAGGTTCTGCTCGCCTATCTTCGCGGCCTTCAGCGCCTCATCGAACGCGTTCAGGTCCGAGACCTTGCTCACAGCGCACCCGGAAGTTATGAAGAACTTCTTGGGGACTAGGTTCATAAGGCGAGTTATCGGATTTCAGAATTTAAGTTTATTCCCACGGCGACAGGTCATCACTTCGGCTGGTAGACGCGCAGCTCGCGCTCGAGCATCTTGACTTCCCTCGGGGCAAGGGCGGGTGGGCTCAAAGGGATCAACAATAGCGCGTTCTTGACCGCGACGTTCTCATTGAGCAGCTGCAGGAACTTCAGCACCTTAAGGAAGGTGTTCTGGGACATCATGTACTCCAGTCCAGAGAGCAGGACTATCCCGCCATCGGAATCGTCGAGAAAGCCTTTGATCTCCGCGTAGATGAGGGGGATATTGGTCGGCTCTCGTGCATAATTGATGTCCCTCTCATAGGAGAGCCAGAGATGAGGAAGGTCTCCGATGTCGAATTTCTTCTTGACCTTCTCGGGGTACTCGCGGGAAATCCACATCCCCTTGCTTCCGTGGGACACGTAATCGAGGAAGACGTCGAAACCGGCATAGGTGTCCTCCGATTCCACCAGATAGGAGTAACCCGGCTCCAGCTGGTTCTTCCGCTCCCCTTCGGCTTGTGGTCTGCCCTCCTTTACCATGCCTTCGACCGGCCGGACCAGGTGGACGCAGCGGTACTTGCCATCGGCGACGCACTCGGTCTCCTGCGCCTCGTACTTGCGTTTCAACAAGGTGGAGACCATGCCTGCAAGATAGCCACGGGTGAAATCGCATTTCCTCCCATGACGCGCCTCGATGGACTCCTCAAAGGTCACGGTAATGCAGTCCTGGTCGGCCTCCTTGATATGCATCCTTCCCAGGCCAGTCTCCGACCAAAGTTGTGGCAGGACCTCCTTGAGCTGCTCTAAAGAGGATACCTCGACGCCAAGCGACCTGATGAGGCCGACGCCGGCCCGATAGCCATATCGGGCAAGGGTCTCCTTGGCTTTGTCGTCCTCGATCAGCTCCAGCTCCTCCCTGAGATCGATCAACGCCGATCCAGGCATGACGAAGAAGGGATTGGGCTCCTGGCTCATTTTTCGCCCTCCATGATTGCCCGGCCCAGTTCGAGGAAGGCCGCCTCTACGCCCTCCCCAGTCTTGGCCGAGGTCATTATCATCTTGCTACCCAGCATGCCCGCCGTCGCCTCCAGCTTCTCTATCGGTATTCTCGGGTCCAGGTCCGCCTTGTTGGCCACGAGGACCATCTTGGCACCCGGAGCGGCATGGAGGAAGCTCTCCTTCCACTTGCCCAGATGCTCTACCGTCTGGGTGCGAGTCACGTCGCACACCAGCAAGGCGCCGGTCGCACCCTTGTAATAGGCAGAGTGCAGGGCGTCATCGCTCTTCTGACCCAATATGTCCCAAAGCATCAGCGTGAGCTCCACGTCCCTGATCTCCAGCACCATCTTGGAGACCTTGGTCCCGAAGGAGACAATATATTCATCGCGGAACGAGTCCTCCACGAACCGGCGCACCAAGCTGGTCTTCCCTACGCCACCGTCGCCGAGGAGGCAGACCTTGCGAATGAATTTCTTCTTCTCCATACTGGAACGGGATGGCCCTGTGACATTATTTAATGATTGGTCGGCCAGCATACTATCTTGCAGGGCTGGAACCGATGTTGGAGGACCAACAAAGGCGGTCCAATTTATGTACGACAATTACCCATAGAGCGAGGACTCGTCGGACCTACGGGAAGGAAGCTTCATCTTTTCAAGGTTAGAGCGCAGCTCCTTCTCTACCGTCTCCGCCTCCTTGAACAGAGGCTCAGGGTCGAGCTTGAGCTCAGGGAGCATCTTCGCCACCTGCTCTAGCAACCTTGCCGCTCCCCTAGCATCCGGGTAGTCGACGCGGGCGGGGCCCAGGAGGCAGATGACGTCCTGGTTGAGGCGGTCGCCTTCAGAGAGCATGACCCCAGAGAGGCCGGAGACCATCCCCTCGTTGAACTCCTTCAGGCCATAGGTCGACAACATCTTCTTGCACCTCTCCCCGGTCGCCACGGCCAAAATGTCCTTCTGCTCTGGGTTCTCGCCCATGTTTATCCCTTCCAGGGTAAGGATGGTGTTGGCGGCGTTCTTCCTGCCCCAATCGATGATCAGGTCGACCAGAGGCCGCAAGAGGTTGGGGGAGGGCATGAATTCGGTGCTGATCACCACCAAGTGCTCGCACTTCTCTCCCTGCTCATCGCATATCCGTGGGCCTGCATGGATGCGCATGGGAGGGATGATGTTGCCCTCATGAATGATGGAATAGGGAGGGAATTCATCTGAGATGATGGCCGCCACCTTCTCGAGTTTCATCTGCTTCACGATGAAGTTGGCTGCGATGGAACTGACCAGGCCGATGCTGGGGAACCCGATTACCACCATGGCCCGGTCAAGCTTCAGGTGCTTGTACTCATGGATGAACAAGTCGTTGGTCATTCTCGATCCCAGGCCTCGTAATGGAGGGTGGTCTTACTTATCCTTTGGCTACACCAGCATGTCAAGGGCCGACACTTCCGTGCCGCGAACACGTTCTAACATATCTTAAAATCGGAGCCCTCAGTTCCCTATCGTAGAAGGGAGATAATCTAAATGCGCGCCAAAGAGGAACAGTTATTGTTACGCAAGACACCAGGCGGGATTCCGGTAATCGTCGACAAGCTTTCCTACAGTCGTTCTGCGGCGGTGGCGGTCTATATCGATGTCGGATCCAGGGACGAGTCCCAGGACAAGTGCGGAATCGCCCATCTGCTCGAGCATCTCTTGTTCAAAGGCACGGATCTGCACAACTCCAAGGAGATTAGCCAGATAGTCGAAGCCGCGGGAGGGGAGATGAACGGCTACACCGGCAAGGAGGTGACATGCTACTTCATACAGACCATCGACGAGACCCTAGTGACCGCCGAGCAGCTTCTGGCCGAGATCATGAGGAAGCCCAGATTCGCCAAGAAGGACGTGGAGATGGAAAAGAAGGTGGTCGCGCAGGAGATAAAGATGGCCGAGGATGACCCGGAAAGCTACATACACGAGCTGCTGGCCAAGGCGGCATGGAAAGGCAACCCCATGGCCAACTCAGAAGGTGGAAGCGTGGAGTGCATCACGCCCCTCGGCCCCAACGACATCCGAGCATTCTTCGAGGAGAACTATCGTCCCCCGCATCTCACCGTGGTCGCCACTGGGAATGTGGAAGCGAACCAAGTGGTCAATTGGGCCTCCGATTCCTTCGACGATATGCCCAGCTCGAGCCAGAAGCTTGAGCGCCGGTCCCCGGCTTTCCATCCGGGCGTTCAGCTTTACCCAAGGGAAGGAGATCAGACATATGTGGCGTTGGGGTTCCCTGGCGTACCCGTCTCTCATCCCGACCGCTTCGTCCAGAGCATGCTGAGCGTGATCCTGGGCGCAGGCACGTCCTCCAGGCTCTATCAGAAGGTCAGGGAGGAGAATGGACTGGTCTATTCCATCTATGCTATGACCCATCCGTTCACGGACACAGGCGCCTTCGGTATCTACTTCTCCACCTCCTCCGAGAACTCCGACAAGGTATTCCAGCTCGTGGCCTCGGAGCTGAGGGGACTAAAGCAGGAGGGGCTTGAATCTAATGAGCTTGCTCGGGCCAAACGATGGCTTAAGGGGTTGATCGTCCGCAAGCTCGAACCGATGGAGAACCGCATGTTCTTCCTAGGCGAGCAGTTCCTTCAGACCAGGAGCCTGTTGACCGAGGACCAGATCCTCCAAAGGTTGGAGGCGGTCACGGAGCAGGACATAATGAGGAGCGCGAACAGCACGCTCAACCAAGGAAAAATGTGCGTGGCTTTGCACACGTCCAAGGAGGAGGGTGGCAGGATGGCCCGTTTGGTGGAGTCCCTGGACTTCTGATCAGGCCAACGGCTCTCTAAGGAGTTCGAGCACGGTCTGGACCGCGACCGGAAGCGCGGCCTTGACCGGTGGGGTCATCTCCTCGCTGATGTCGTAGGTGTTCTGGGCCTCGATGGCCACGAACCTGATGTCATCGGGGAAGCGCTTGGGCTCGAGCCTCTTCCCCAGCCCGAAGGCCGTCACCACGTTCGCCTCATGAGGGTTGGTTCCGTGGACGGCATGGGTGAAGGCACCCCTGTCCAAGACCCTTACCGTTCCTGGCTCGTACTCGCGCGAGGTGATCGCGTCCACGATGATCACGCGCTTATAGTCAAGGACCATCTCGATCAGGTCCAGACCGCTGACGCTGGCCTCATCGACGTCCGTGTCCGGCAGCCCCAGCTTCATGATGGCCTCCGCCACGCGCAAGCCCACCTGGTCATCGCTGATGAACGGCGAGCCGATGCCGAGAACCAACTTGTCCCTCTTGCCTGTCATCCGAATCAGGGAGAGAGGGGTCGGTTAAAAGCTTTGTGAGGTTTCCAACGGGGGGCTCCCATACTAGGCGAAGCAATTCTGCAAAGCTAGAAATGATGCGCCCTCAGGTTAAGCCCCCATGAGCAGGCCACGCACTAGAATTATCGAGCAGAAGGTCATCATCCCAGCAAGCCCAATTCAGGTCTATCGCGCATTCATGGACCCCAAAGAGCACGCAGAGTTCACCGGGGACGAGGCCGAGGGGAGCGGTGAGGTGGGAGGGGTTTTCAGAGCATACAGCGGTTATATCGCCGCTAAGAGCATCGAGCTGGAAGAGGGGAAGAGGATAGTGCAGGAATGGACGACCACGGAATGGCCCGAGGGCTATCCACCCTCAAGGCTCGAGATCCGTCTATCGAAGTCCAAAGGGGGGACGGAGCTGAACATGGTCCATTCGCTGGTCCCAGAGGAGCAGGCCGATGACTATGCCGAAGGCTGGAAGGAGCATTATTGGAACAAGCTCCAAAAGCACTTCCTGGTCAAGAAAGGAACAAAGAAGACATGAGATCTCCATTGGTCGTCGTCATATGAGGATCGAACCGGTCGTGTCATTGAGGGTAAATGGCGTCAACCTGACGCCGCACCAGCTCGAGGTCCTGCTCGAGGTCTACCGCCAAGGCAGCCAAAGGAGGGCTGCGGAAAAGTTGGGGCTCGCGACCCCCGTCGTCCATCGCGCCCTCTCCCAGATCGAATCGAAGGCCAAGGTGCGCCTATTGAACACGTCCCCATCGGGGACATCCCTCAACGAGGAGGGCGTCAAGCTGGCCAGGGAGTATAGCGCCTTGCTTGAGCGGATGAAGGTGGGGGAGGCCGTGGTCGTGGGCGGGACCATCCTGACCGAGGACCTGCTCCTCTCTGCCTTGTCCAATCTGGATCAAGAGGCCCGTTACGATCTGGTCATCTCCGACGACGAGCGCAACCTCAGGGAGCTGAAGGCGGGAATGATGGACGTGGTCATTCTGGACGATCCCTTATACGCCTATGAGACCGAGGGCGCGCAGTTCGAGGAGGTGACCGAGGACCGATTGATATATATCGACAGAGGGGAACGGCACATCAGGTTCAGGTATGGAGCGCAGCGAATTGGGTTCCGCCATCTAGAGGCCATTGGTAAGAACTATGTCATCGAGGGCAGGACCAGGGCGATCCAACAGCTCCTCCGTTCCAAACGCAGCTTCTTCATTAACGAATCGCTGGCGCTGAAGAAAGGCCTCAAGCTGGTAAGCAACATCGATCCCAATCTGCTCTCCCACAAGATTTTGGCTTTATTCTTCGAGGAGAAGCCGCAGGTCAATTGGCTGCTATCGGAGTTGAAAAGAGAGCGTCTGGACCGATAAGTGTTACCATTAATGGTAACACAGCATGAAAAAAATGTATACCTTTAAATAACGCCGTTGCGGTCAGCCGCCTAAGGTGTCTATATGGCCAAGATTGCTGAGCCCAATCCTGAGTTCACGAAGAAGGTTGTAGAAGGAGGACCTGGCAGCGACACGCTGATGCTATGCTACCAATGTGGTACCTGCACCGCGTCTTGCCCGTCCGGTCGATTGACTGCGTTCAGAACCAGGCAGCTGATCCGGAAGGCTCAGCTAGGCCTGAAGGATGAGATTTTGGCGACCGAGGAACTGTGGCTGTGCACCACTTGCTACACCTGTGTGGAGCGCTGTCCGCGCGAGGTGCAGATCACTGACATTCTCTTCGTCCTAAGGAACATGGCCGTGAAGGAAGGTTACATGGCCGAGCAGCACAAGAAGATTGGTGAGAACATGCTGAGGATCGGGGCCACCGTGCCCTTTGGAGAGGAGATGAAGAAGCTCCGGGTGAAGATGGGCTTGCCGGAGAACCCGCCAACCACCGTGGGCAACAAGAAGGCCATGGACGACTTCCGCAAGGTGATGGAGGAGTGCGGTTTCGACAAGCTGATGAAGGGGGGGAAGAGCTAATGCCACTGAAATTCGCCTTCTTCCTAGGGTGCGTCGCGCCCCTCAGATATCCAGGCATCGAGCTGGCCACCAGGGAGATCTTCAAGTCCATGGACGTGGAACTGACGGAGTTGGAAGGTGCTGGCTGCTGTCCAGCCCCTGGTGTAATAAGGTCCTTCGACCAGACTACCTGGCTAGCGCTGGCCGCGCGTAACCTTGCCCTCGCCGAGGCCCAGAAGACCGACATCATGACCATTTGCAACGGCTGCTACGGCTCCATGTTCGAGGCCAACCACATCCTGCAGCACCACCCCAAGGAGCTCAAGAAGGTGAATGATGTGCTGGGTAAGATCGGGATGAAGTATAACGGCACTATCAAGGTACGCCACTTCGCCGAGGTATTGTACCGGGACATTGGCATTGAAAAAATAAAGGCCCAGGTCAAGACCCCGCTCAGCTACAACGTCGGCGTGCACTATGGATGCCATTTCGTCAAGCCTACCCGAGTTAAGCAGCTGGATGACCCCGAGAAGCCCAAGATCCTCGACGAGCTGGTGGAGGTCACGGGCGCCAAGAGCATCAACTATCGGGACAAGATGATGTGCTGTGGTGCTGGTGGGGGCGTCCGATCCCGCGATGCCGCAACGGCCTTGAGGATGACTGAGGAGAAGCTCAAGAACCTGAAGGCGGTCAACGTGCAGATGATCGTCGATGTGTGCCCATTCTGCCACCTCCAGTACGACCGGTCGCAGAAGGACCTGCCTGGATACAACATCCCAGTGGTCCATCTCTCCCAGCTATATGGTATGGCCTTCGGCCTGCCCAGAGAGAAGCTAGGACTAGAGGCGCACGAGACCAAGTTCAATCTGTGAGGCACCTGGATGTACAAGGCGCACCTGGTCGGTGTGTACACGGTACGAGAGGTGCCGGAGCAGCTGCTCCCCTTCCTCAACATCCAGGCCAAACGCGAGAACAAGGAGTTGAAGCTTTCCGAGAAGGTGGCGGTCTTCCAGATCGAGAACACCGCCTCCTTCGTGGTGGCCTTCCTCTCCACCCTGAGGTCGGTGGAGGAGATGGAGAACCGCCTGAAGGACCAGGACTCTATCCTTGAGCCAGTGTCCAAGCGTTCCCTGGAACGCGTGCTCGATCAGCGCTGAGTATGAACTGGCGAAACCCCTTCCCTTACATTCCCTTTCTTTGAAAGACTTTTTATTCCCCCTCTGGCCTATTGAGGGACCGATGTCCATGGATGGAGAGAGAGAGACCCCAGGCAAGGCAATGCAATGGAAGCAGCCGAGGCTCACCGTCCGGTCCTACGTCCTCATGGAGGGGGACAGGGAGGTCGCCCACCTCACCTTCCGCTCCCCCATGGGCTCCCTGGCGACAGGTGAGTATCAAGGACGCACTTTCACCTTTAAACGCGGAGGGTTCCTCTGCCCTTTCATCTCCGTGAGGAAGGAGGGCGATGAGGAGAACCTTGCCATCCTGCGCTTCAGCTGGGGCTACGAGCTGGGAGGGCTTCTGACCTTGGCTGATGGCAGGAAGTACCTCTTCCATGGGCCGAGCGTTAGGAGGGACTACTTCGCCCTGATGGACGAATCTGGGAGACCCTTATGCAAATTGACACACGAGAGCGGCCTACTGCGGAGGAGCGGGGAGTTCACGGATCTGGGGATGAGCTACAAGGACCCTGAGCCACCGCTCCTCGCTCTGCTGCTATGGTATGCGACCATGATGGTCTTCGATGAGGAATTGGCCGCGAGCAGCGCGGCGGTCCCTGGCGAATGCTCTATCGAGGGCGTGAGCGATGAGCGCGAGAGATGAAGGACCCAGGACTCTCGATTTGGAGCAGCCACAGCGCCTGAGGCGTCATTTCCTCCTCCTCGAGAACGATGTGGAGAGGGGGAGGCTCACATTCCTTAAGACCTTAGGATCGTTGGCCGAGGCGGAGTGCGGGGGAAGGAGGTACACCTTGAAGCGAGGTGGCTTCCTCCATCCGTTCATTTCTATCCGTGGGGTTGAGCTCGGGGAGGACATCGCCGTGCTCAGGATCGAATGGGGATGGACCATCAAGGGCACGTTGGAGCTCAACAACGGCGAGTCTTTCAAGGTCCTGGGACCGTCCTTGCGTGACAGGAGATGGACCTTGACCTATGGCGACATCCAGGTAGCGACCTTTCGGACCCGAGCGAGTCTGCTCGCCATGACTGGGACCTGCCAATTGAGATACGATAGGAAGGACGTCGAACCCCTGCTGCTCCTTCTCATCGGCTGGTACTTCATCATAATGGCGCTGGAGGAGCAGAGCTAGGCGGTCGCTTCCGCGGGCATGAGATCATGGTCTAAGAATTCCCTTCTCCACGATTGGAGGATGCTGAGCCCGTCGCATGGACGCGGCTCGACCCGAGAGGGTCTACCACAGCCTAGGGGCCGCAGGAAGTAGCATCATCCCCCAGGCTTTGCCAGGGGACCGATTCTTGGTCATCCCATCCCCCACGCCTGCCCGGGTAAAGCTTTAATAGGCGTAACCGTTTCGGAATCTGCCTGAAGCACGGAGGCTATTCAATTGGCTGAGAAGAAGAAAGCGGCCGCGAAGCCCGCGGCGCGCAAGGTCAAGGACCGATGGAAGGCGAAGGAGTGGTACAAGATCCAGGCTCCGATGATGTTCAACCAGGCCGTTCTCGGCGAGACGCCCAGCTCGGATGCCACAAGCCTCATCGGCCGCACCACCGAGGTGACGGTCAACGACCTCACTGGCGACTTTTCCAAGATGCATGTCAAGCTGAAGTTCAGGGTCAACGACGTCCGGGGATTGGAGGCGCACACCATCTTCATCGGGCAGGACTTGACCAGTGATTATATCCGCAGGCTCACGAGGCGCAAGAAGACCAAGACCGACCATGTGATCGATGTCGTAACCAAGGACGGTTACAAGGTCAGGGTCAAGCCTATGAGCATCACCGACAAGAGGATACAAGCCTCCCAAGAAACCGCCGTTCGCACCCTCATGACCAACGAGCTACAGAAGGCAGCTTTGGAAATGACCATCTCCGATCTGGTGAAGCACATCATATCAGGGGATCTGGCCAGAATGCTATCCAACGTCGCTAAGGTCATTGTCCCCATCAAGCGTGTGGAGATCCGCAAGACCGAGGTCTTGGAGATGGGGTCCGTCGAGTCACAGAACACCTCCATAATCGAGCAAGCCCCCACGGAGGAGCCGAAGCCCGCAGAGGCGCCGGCCGCACCGAAAGAGGAGAGCGAGGAGCTCGAGGCCGAGGAAGAGGTCCTGGACGAGACGGAAGAGGAATCCGAGGAAGCGGAGAAGTGAGTCTCAACGCCGGGGTGGCTCAGCCTGGTGGAGCGTCGGACTCATAGGGTAAGGTAATAACACCAGACCTCTCCAGGGAAATCCGAAGGTCAGGGGTTCGAACCCCCTCCCCGGCACCTTATCACTCCTTTCATCTTTTTTGATTTAAACGGGTCAACACGAACTTCTCCCGTATGCTTTTTGTAGAAGCAGCTCGGTGCATGACCGGGTGAAACAATAAGGGTCATTATTTACACTGGCAAAGGTGGAGTGGGTAAGACCTCGGTGGCCGCAGCGACCGCCATGCGCTCGGCCGAGATGGGCTATAAGACCATCGCCATCTCCACCGATCAAGCTCACTCCCTGGCTGATAGCCTTGAGGAGCAGTTATCTGGACAGCCGAAGAAGATACGAGAGAATCTGTGGGCTTTGGAGGTCGACGTGCTCTACGAGATGGAGCACCGTTGGCAGGAGATCGACAAGTATGTGGCCGACTTCCTGGCCTCACAAGGCATCGAAGGCGTGACCGCCAAGGAGATGACCGTCTGGCCCGGCATGGAGCTGATGTCCGCGCTCTTCTACATCTGGGAGTACGACCAGACCAAGGAGTTCGACGTCATCGTCATAGACACCGCACCGACCGGCGAGACGCTAAGGCTGCTCTCGTTCCCCGATGTGAGCGATTGGTGGTTCGACAAGATCTATAAGATGCTGAAGAACGTGACCAAGCTGGCCCGGTATACGGTGGGCAAGGTGATGTCCGCCCCCTTGCCACCTGACGCGTTATTCGAAGACATTGACCACATCCGCGACCGCATGAAGATCGTGAAGAAGATACTGGACGACCCACAGGTGACCTCCATCCGCCTGGTGGTGAACCCGGAGAGGATGGTCATCAACGAGACGAAGCGCGCCTATACCTACCTGTCACTCTACAACCTGACCGTGGACAGCTTGGTGATCAATAGATTGCTGCCAGAGGATGGGACTGGTGATTACTTCAAGGACAAGCTCGAGGAGCAAAGAAAGTACATGAAGATTATTGAGGAGTCGTTCTCCCCCTTGCGCACCCTCAAAGCGACCCAATTCTCTACCGAGTTAGTGGGCAAGGTAAGCCTAAAAAGACTCGCGGACATGCTTTTCGACAAGGAGGACCCGACCGTGGTCTTCACCGCGGAAAAGGCTTTAAAGATTTATTCCGACGATGGCGTCGACACGCTGTCCATCAAGCTGCCATTCTCAGAGAAACAGGAGGTAGAATTATATAAGTCAAGTGATACTTTAATCATACAGGTGGGCTGGTACAAGCGCTCGGTGGCCCTCCCCTATTCCATGGTAAAGAAAGAGGCCACCAAGGCGGAGTTCAAGGATGGCTACCTATTGATACGTTTCGAGGGAGGTGAACCAAATGGCGACAAGAAAAAAGGCAGAAAAGGCAGAAGAGCCGATTGAGGTGAACCCCGAAGAGGGGTCGTCAGAGGGGGGCTTCGGAGGAGGCCTGGGAGGAATGGGGAATATGATGTCCAAGGAGACCCAGATGCATCTTTTCAAGGCATTGACCGAGTTTGCCGTAGCGGCGGACGGGATGATCCCGAAGTCGAAGATGCCCGAGGAGGCGAAGAAGCACGCCGTCGCGGCGAAGAAGGAAATCCTCCTCATGATGCGTGCCCTCATCGACGCTCAGATAGAGTGCGTGGACAAGAGCAAGGGTGTGGAAGCTCCTAAGTTAAAGAAGATCAAAGTGGAATGAGCTGCCTAATTGGCTCCAGCCATCCCCCCTTTCTCTCCATTTCCTATTCTCCATCCCCTTGGGGCCCTATTTGATCGATGCACTCCAAACAGAGCAGCTCACCGTTCCGTTCCAATAGCTGGTCCGCATAGGTCCCGCAATTATCACAATAGCCCTCCGTCATGAGTTGCTTAGGAAGAACCCCACCACCAGCTCCTAGCCTGGACCATTCCCTGGTAAGCTCGATTAGGGAAGGGGAGAGCCGCAGCACATCGTTCTCCGTCAGGACACCGACGAGCCTACCGTCCTTGACGACAGGAAGGCGGCGAAGTTTCAGGTTGGCCATCCTCTTGGCAGCGTCCGAAACGCTCTCTGTCGGCCCTATAGTGATCAGAGGGGTGGACATGATATCCGCGACATGCACCTTCATAGAGGATCTCCCTTCGGCCACGACCTTCAGCACCAGGTCCTTTTCTGTAACCATTCCTATGGCCGCTCCGTCCTCGAGTATGATCAGGCTACCGACATCCTCCTGCTTCATCAGCTTGGCTGCGGCCTGAGCAGTGATGTCGGAGCACGCCGCTCGCGGGTTGCGGCTCATTATCTCCTCGACCAAGATGTCCTTCGCCTTTTCCTTCATGATTGCAACTAGGTCAGGATGGCGATAAAAGGCTTTTCCGACCGGACTATATTTTGCGCGAGCATTGCTTGCTTAGGCCCTGGGGTCAACCGCTTCTTCTGCCTCTAGAAATATTAAACTAGGTTGGCGGACAATGATATTCAATGTATTAACCGCCAAGGGCGCAGGAAGGACATCCCAATGGCCTCGATCATTCTCCGAAGCCCTGGGATTAAACCTCATATATTCACTATCGAAGCGAAATAGGCATGATTAATAATTCCTGGCAAGGCTCACCAATGGCCCTGGAGGACCAGAATCTTTTATATGCATTCGGTATGAATCTATTCCAGGAACGATCAACAATCCTCAGTACTATCTAAGATGAACATTCGCGTGAGGAAAGGTGCATCCATGAACGACAGCGAGGGGGAGCACGCGGTCAGAATCGCCAGGAAGACGATCGAGGCCGAGGCCAGGGACGAAGAGCCCGGACAGATAGACGCACCAGGCAGCTTCCGTGAGAAGAGGGGAGTGTTCGTGACCATCCACACCTACCCGGAGATGGGCCTGCGCGGGTGCATCGGATATCCTGAGCCAGTCTATTCATTGGGCAAGGCACTGGTAAAGGCAGCCCAGGGCGCCTGCCACGATCCTCGATTCCCCTATCTAAGGGCTGACGAGCTGGCAAGGGTCGCGGTGGAGGTTAGCATACTCACCCCGCCCGAGGAGGTCAAGGCCGATGACCGTAAATCGTTGCCTTCCAAGGTCGAAGTGGGCAAGGATGGTCTTATAATGGAGATGGGATACTTCCGTGGGCTATTGCTGCCCCAGGTGGCCACGGAATGGAACTGGGACGCGGAGACGTTCCTGGCGGAGACCTGCGTGAAGGCAGGGCTGACGCCGGATTGCTGGCTGGACAAGCGTTCCAAGGTCTACAAGTTCCAGGCGGAGATCTTCGCCGAGAACGAGCCGAATGGCAAGGTGAGCAGAAAGGCCCTAGAGTGATCGGATGGACCTAGTAGTCGAGGGCAGGGCTTGGTATAAGGGGAAGCTGCAGCACGTATGCATCGGCATCGAGCACGGACGGATCTCCAGGGTGAAGAAGGTGCTCAAGGGCGAGAGGCACCTGGACTTCAATGATAGGATTATCCTGCCAGGTGCGATCGATGTCCATACCCACATGCGGGATCCGGGGATGACCAAGAAGGAGGACTTCTCCACTGGCACGGTCGCCGCCGTCTTCGGCGGGGTCACTTGCGTCTTCGATATGCCCAACACCAAACCCCCGGCCATCCTCAGGGAGGATGTGATGGAGAAGAAGGAGCTCGCCTCAAAGAAAGCCTGGGTGGACTTCGGGCTCTTCGGCGGAGTCTCGGACGCCTCCAATCCCCAGCGCACCGCGGACCAAGTGGTGGGCTTCAAGATATTCATGTCCTCGACCACAGGGAGTGTGCTCCTCTCTGAGGACAAGGACATCAAGCGGGCCATGGACCTCATCAAGCCCACTGGCAAGGTGGTGAGCGTGCATGCCGAGGATGAGCACCTTATGATCTATCGCGACGAGGCCAACATCAAGGACCATGCCGAAGCCCGTCCAATGCGAGCGGAAGGATCGGCCATCGAGAGGTTGGCGCAGTTCTCCCAGCAGAACAAGGTGAACGTATGTCACGTCACCAGCAGGGAGGGCATAGAGGCCTTGTCCAAGGGCAACTTCACCAGCGAGGCCACCCCGCATCACATGCTGTTGGACCTCACCTCATGCACCAAGAAAGGGTTCTGCAAGGTCAACCCGCCCCTTCGCCCCAAGGCCGACAAGGAGGCGCTGCTTGCGGCCTTCGCCTCAGGCAAGATAACCTTTCTGGCGTCGGACCACGCCCCCCACACCATCGAGGAGAAGGAGCAGGAGTTCGGCAGCGCGCCTTCCGGGGTCCCGGGCGTGGAGACCTCCTTCCCGCTGATGATTGCCTTGGCAAGAAAGGAGAAGTTCGGGCTCGATATCCTGATCAAGGCGGCCTGCGAAAAGCCCGCCCAGCTCTTCGGTTTGAACAAAGGCGCCATCGAGGAGGGCAAGGACGCCGACCTATTGGTGCTGGACCCGAGGGCGGTTACGCCCATCAACGCCAGGAAGCTGCATCATAAGTGCGGCTGGACGCCTTTCGAAGGCCACGAGGCCATTTTCCCCCAGGCCGTGTTCCTCAGAGGGCAGCTTTTAGTAGAAGATGGAGGATTGGTCGGGGAGCGCAACGGGAGGGACGTGGTTGCCAGGCGCAGGATTCCCGCTTGACCTGTCCGAGCTGGAGGGCAGGAGGTTCTATTGCATCGACGATTGCCAGCTCTGCTGCCTTTGCCAGCCGGAGCTGCTACAGCAGGAGGAGCAATACTTCAAGCGCAACTTCCCCCAACGCATCGTCACCCGCCGCACGCCCCATCGACATACTGCCCTCGCGCTCAAGAACGGCAGTGGCCCCTGCATCTTCCTGGACAACAGGCGATGCTCCATCTACCCCAACCGCCCTCATTACTGCCGTCAGTTCCCCTTCCACGTGCATCTCATGGACCGGGTCCAGGTCTCCTTGGACCTTTCCTGCCGAGGGGTCTGGGTCGGAAAAGGGGAGGACACCATCCCCATCGGCCTTGAGCTGGTCAATCAGAACGAGCGTCAACTCCTCGTTGGATTGGAGGAGGCCAAGGGCGTCCATCGCCAGTTTTTGGCAAACTGTCGAGAGGCGGGTATGGAGGTCTCGCCCAAGAACCTGAGGGCGAGCTTCGAGGCGGTCTCGAGCCACACCTCCGAACTCCCATTCCTCGGATGGATGCTGGACCAGTCCGTGGAGGACCCGCCATTGGACCTGGACAAGCACCCCGCGGACTTCGCCTTGGACGCAGCCAGGGCGGAGGAGCTGCGGCAAGCGGCCATGGAGGTCTCCTTGGAGTCCCTTTCCTCCGAGGACCCGCTGTCCTCGCCGGTATATTGCGATCCTGAGGGGAAGTGGAACGTCTTCATCTCCTCCGATGGGGAGCTGGATATGTATCAATTACTCGAAGATGGCGGAATGGAGCGGAAGCAGGGGGTCGATCCCAAGAAGGTCCCGTTGCTGGCACCGGAAGGTCTGGGTGCCAAGCTGTTCGTCGACTATCTCAACATCCTCAATCGTCGCGATTCGGTCCTTGGGTACGCGTATTACCTGCTGGACGATTATGGCTATGACGACGAGCTGCCGAAGGTATACTATGGGGTCCTGGCTTCCTCAGGGCTCGACCTGCTATGGCGGTCATCCTTGATCGCCTATCTCAATGGTGGCGTGCTTGACGATAAGGGCGTGAGGGAGGGCATAATCTTCTACGACATGGACCGACTCGACGCCCCCACCATCGGGGCATTCATGTGATGTCCTCCATCCGTTTCGGTCATCTCGGTCTCCGTCTTTCGTTCTCCCGGTCTCCTCTAGGAGAATCAGCCAATCCAGATGGTGAGGAAAGTCTCCAATCCTCGACACCAGCTGGCAAAAGCTTTTAATACCCTGGCATTAATCGGGCAGCACGGTGATATAGAGAATGCAGAAGCCTCTCATGGTACTCAACCAGGCCATCAATAGCCAGGTCATCGTGGAGCTCAAGGGCAACCGTGAATACCGTGGAGTTCTGGACGGCTACGATCCTCACATGAACCTCGTGCTCAAGAACGTTGAGGAGCTCGTGAACAACGAGGTCAAGAGGAAGCTCAACCTCACCATTGTCCGCGGGGACAATGTGATCTACATCTCACCATAAGGAGTTGTTTCTATGGGAAAGGGCACACCCGCCATGGGTAAGATGGGCAGCAAGAAGACCCACGTCCCTTGCCGCCGTTGCGGAAAGCATGCGTACAACATCAGGAAGGGAGCCTGCGCATCCTGTGGCTATGGCAAGACCGCCAAGTGGAGATCGTACAACTGGGCCAAGACGCATTGATCTCAGAGGGAATTGCGTGTCCGACAAGCCCAAACACTTCTGCGGCGTTGCCGGAATGGCGTTGACGGTCGACTGCGTCTCACAGCTTCGCAAAGGCTTGCGCGTCATCCAGCATCGCGGGCAGGAGAGCGCGGGCATCTCGGTCTTCGATGGAAGGATAAAGACCCTCAGAGGAATGGGCCTGGTGCACGAGGTCCTGAACCATCGTTCGCTGGCTAACATCCGCGGCAATTCCGGCATCGGCCATGTACGTTATTCGACCACCGGCTCCTCCTCCTCCGAGAACTGCGCCCCGATTTCAGTTACGACCTTGCATGGTGACCTCTCGCTGGCCCACAACGGGGACATAGTCAACGCCGAGAAGCTCAGGCAGAAGCTGCAGACAGAGGGCTGGGCTTTCCTCACCACCACGGACTCGGAGATAATCGTCAGGTTGATGGCCAACGAGCTCTCCCAGAACCCCGACCCGATCAGGGCGATCAAGAACACAATGAAGCTCATCGATGGCGCATTTTCCATGACCGTCCAGGTCAACAGCCGTATCTTCGGGGTCCGTGACCCTTACGGCTTCAGACCACTGGCCCTGGGAAGGCTGCACGACGGCTATGCCCTGGCGTCGGAGAGCTGCGTCTTCGAGGTCCTCGGGGGGGATTTCATCAGGGACGTGGCCCCAGGCGAGATAGTGGAGATCACGCCCCAAGGCTACCAGTCCCATTCAGTTCCGGCGATGCCCAATAAGGCCCATTGCATGTTCGAGTGGGTCTACTTCGCTAGGCCTGATTCCGTCATCGACGGCCTCGAGGTCTATGAGGCGAGGAAAAGATTGGGAAGGATACTGGCTGAGGAGCAGCCTGTAGCCGGTGATGTGGTGGTCCCCGTCCCCGACTCCGGCCGGGCGCACGCCATGGGCTACGCCGAGGTCTCTGGCATACCTTACGAGGAAGGGTTCATGAAGAACAGGTATGTGGAGCGTACCTTCATCATGCCGGAGCAGAACGCCAGGGATGAGGGCGTCGCCCTCAAGCTCAATCCCATCTGGTCCACAATCGCTGGCAAGAGGGTGATCCTGGTCGATGACTCCATCGTCCGCGGAACGACCATGAGGCGCATCGTGCAGATGACCCGGAGGGCCGGTGCCAAAGAGGTCCACGTCCGCATCGGATGCCCGCCGGTCCGCGCGCCTTGCTACTATGGCATAGATATGAAAACGCGGGAGCAGTTCGCGGCCACCAACCGGACCGTGGCTGAGATAGCCAAGCTCATAACCGCGGACTCTGTGGGCTACACGTCGCTGCAAGGGCTGGTGAAAGCCCTCGGCTTCCCGGAGTCGGAGCTTTGCATGGCTTGCCTTACCGGCGAGTACCCGACGAACGTGCCTGGAGAGAAGACCCGCTTCCAGCAGAGACTCGACGTCTGATATTTTCTTTAGCGATTTCGTGGGAGCAAATCCATCCGCTACATTCATACCGATGGGGCAATCGATACCGAGGAAAGACCCCTGGTCGCCGACCACTCGTCCAAGCGATGAAGACCGGACCGAAAAGGATAACTAGAACAATCCCTTTTGCGATGCTGCACGGGCCGGTAGATCAGCTGGAAGATCGCTATCTTGGCATGGTAGAGGCCGCGAGTTCAAATCTCGCCCGGTCCACTCTCCATCTTTTCGAACATCGCACATGCAAGGCAATTCTGTTCCGCTTCATGCTCGAAAATGGTCTATGATCGACCGCCGAGATCGACGCTCTCCTCCTACGACTATTATTAATGCGCACGATTCCTTAATGGATAAATTTCGGGAGTGGGAGGGGCTGTTGCAGCGCAACCTCATAAATTCTTAATTGCCATTTAGGATTGAGTGAGGATGAAGAGGACCGCGAAGGAGTGGGCGAAGGCGAACGTCCCTATTCTGGATTGGCTGCCCAAGTATGAACGCAGCCACCTCAAGCTGGACATCGTGGCCGGCCTCACCGCAGGGATGGTCGTCATTCCCGCGGCTCTAGGATGGGCCAGCGTCGCCGGGGTTCCCGCGGTCTATGGCCTTTATGCAGCGATGGTCTCGCTCATCGTCTACTTCATCTTCGGCACGTCGAGGCATCTGATAGTGGTCCCTTCCTCTGGTCCAGCAGCCCTGGTCGGCGCTGGATTAGCGGGATTAATCTTCGCCGACCAGAACGAGTACATTGCGGCCGTGGCCATGCTCGCATTTCTAGCTGGATTGCTCCTGCTCATCGCCAGGTTGATCAAGCTCGGTTTTATCGTCAACTTCATCTCCCAGACCGTGCTCCTCGGCTTCCAGGTGGGCCTGGCCATATTCATCATAACCACCCAGTTAGGCAGGATTCTAGGGATAAGCGGCGGCAGCGGAAATTTCGCGGATTTGATTAGTTATTACATCCAGCATATAACCGAGGCAAGCCTTGCCACCATGGCGCTAGCTGCTGTCGGGTTCGCCTTCCTCTACCTGGGAAAGCGTTACTTCAAGAAGCTGCCTTTGAAGTTTGTCCTGATCATCCTGGCCACGATTGCTGCCATCCTCCTGCCCTTTGTGGAGAATGGGATCGCCGTGGTCGGAGAGATACCTGACGGCCTACCTAGTCTGGTCCTGCCCTCGTTGGGGGGGCAATCCCTGGAGTCATTGATGTACATCGCCGTCGGGCTGTTCCTCATCATCTACATCGAGGGCATCTCGATAAGCAAGAGCTTCGCTAGGAAGGGCGGTTACGAGGTCGACACCAACCAGGAGTTCGTTGCCTACGGCGCAGCCAACATCGTCCCCAGCTTCTTCCAGGGCATGCCGTTGAACGGCAGCGTGTCCAATACCGCGATCAACTATGAGAGCGGCGGTAAGACTCAGCTCTCAGGGGGCTTCGCTGCCATCGTCATCATTCTCGTGCTGCTCTTCTTCGCATCCTTCTTCAGCAATTTGCCAAGTGCCATCATCGGCGTGGTGATCATCTCTTCGATGGTCTCCCTCGTCGACATGAAAGCCCTCAGGGCAGTTCTGGCGTTCGACAGGCTTGAGTTCATCTTCGCCGTGGCAGCGATGCTCAGCGTGCTTTTCATCGGTCTCCTTCAGGGAATTTTCATCGGTGTTGCTCTCACTCTGATAGCTTTATTGTACCGCTTCTCCGAACCGGACATAAAGCAGCTCGGTCGCATTCCTGGCTCCACGGAATATTCCGATCTGGACAGGAGCCCGGACAACGAGACCATACCAGGTATCCTGGTGCTGCGCATCGATGGGCCATTGGTCTTCCCCAACGTAGTCAGGGTGAGACAGGACATCCTAAACTTTGTCAGGAAGTCGGGGAAGGCAGAGTTGGTGGTGCTCAGCATGCGCAGCGCCCCGTACGCGGACCTCCAGGCCATGGATATGCTCTCGACCCTCCATGATGAGTTGAGTGGGCTCGGCACCTCTCTCAAGCTGGCCGAGGCTACGGGCGATTGCCGCGATTCAATCAGGAAGGCAGGCTTGAACTCGAAGTTCGGAGAGCTCAATCCTGGAATGTCGGTGCAGATGGTAATCGATGATTGGTTTATGGGAAGGAAGGAATAGCTGCCGCTGCGACCCGAACCCATGCCATCGGACCGTATCGACCTGACCCTCATGGCGTCACGATGTTGAACCAGAACTCGAAGTCGTCCAGCAGGCCAAAGAATTGCTTCAGTTTCACTTTACTTCCCTTGACCTTAATGTCTCCGGACCGGACTTTCTTCTCGAAGGTGGACTCACCAAGCAACACCTGGTCCAGCGTCTTACGGGTAAGAGTCAGGGTCGCATCCGCCTCCTTGAGCAATCTTCCGGACGAATGGTTCAATACGCCGTTCTCCACCACCAATGCGTACCTCTGCTTGATGTCGGTGAACTCCATGTTGATCGAGATGGCCTTATCGGCAGCCTTCATGCCGTTCAACCTTACCGCTAAAAGGTCCAGGAACCAGCCCACCTCCATGGACCTGAGGACATCCGGGCTCAGAGTAGGCACGGGAACGACCTTGACGCCATGGCGCAGCTCCAAAGCTCCTGTGAGATAGAAGTTGCGCCAAGGCCCGGACTCCGCTCGATATCCTAATTGCTCCAAGGCATCCGCCTGCAACCTCCTCGCTTCCATATTTTCCGGGTCCGCGAATACCAGGTGGTTCACGACCTGCGCGACCCAGCGGTACTCGCCCTTCTTAAAAGCAGCCCTCGCGCGCTTTAATAGGGCTTCTGGGCCCCCCATAAAATCCACATATCTCTTACCCGCCTCCTCAGGCGGCAGCGGCTCGAGATTGGCAGGGTTGCCGTCGAACCATCCGAGGTACTTTTGGTATACCGCCTTGACATTGTGGCTCACGCTTCCATAGTATCCACGGTTATACCATGCCCCTGCCAATCCAGGAGGCAAATGCATAACCTCCGCAATCTCCAGCATGGTGTAACCATGGTTCGCCAGGCGCAGAGTCTCGTCGTGGATGAACTTGTAGGTGTCGCGCTGTCGCTTCAGGAACTCCAGGCATCGCTCGCGCCCCCACGTGGGCCAGTGATGGCTCGCGAAGATAACATCGGTCTTCTTGGCGAACAGCTCGATGGCCTCATCTATGTAATGCGCCCAGACCTTAGCATCGCGCACCTGCGCCCCGCGCAGCGTGTAGAGATTATGCAGGGTATGGGTGCAGTTCTCCGCCATGCACAGCGCCTTGAATCCCGGGAAATAGAAGTTGAACTCTGATGGGGCTTCGGTGTCAGGGGTCAGCTGGAA
>CAYHAO010000006.1:0-55321 GCA_964354665.1 uncultured Methanomassiliicoccaceae archaeon
TAATAGATGCCGTGAGGTTCGGGCACTTCATTCAGCTCGCCCCTGGATGCTGAGCGAGGTATTGGTCGATCTTATCAGCTTGCAGACCAGCGATTTCGAACAAGGCGAATTCATACCATACCTTCATGCAAAAATTGTCATCATTGATCCATAGTACGGTCATTGTTCTATTTATCTGGATATTGAGGTGCGGAAAGCCATCATATTCGTAATAACAGACCTTATCTCCGAATGAAAAATAAGCATTATCGCCAGTTAAGAATGTAATATTCTTGTAGAACGAAGACGACTTCAATTCAGAATTTAACTTATCGTAAGCTGCCAAAGAGTCGTTCTCTCTATCAAAGACATGAACGATATCCTTGATTCCAATCGTCGTGTTCTGGAGTTCTCGATAGATGGACGATGTTTCATTGGAGTAAATCTCGATGTTGACAGAGCTCTGGTCCCAGCCGTTCCAATCGGTTCCGATGTCCTGGGGGTCCAGAATCATCGATTCCGCCTCTGTAGGCTTTGGCAAAGATACTACGTAGATGATGACAGCAGCGATGCTGGTGAAAATAACGATCACCGCAATCGACATTGCCGTTATTTTCTTAGATTTGCTATCCATCCAACCTCCTCTATCGCATCTGTGACTTGGATATTAAGAATTGGCAGGGATGCCGTGAGGTTCGGGCTGTAAGATTTAATATAGGCCGAACGGAGTAGATAGTTCAGAGAGATTGCCTCAATGGGCAAGAAATTCGGAATGCGTATGAACTCCATATTTCTCATGCTGCTACTTCTACTGGGTGCGTTCATAGTCGTTGTTCCCGGTACAGCGATTGCACCTCACCCATTATTCCCCCCGGGAGGGGGTATACAAGTCGGAGACTATACCTACTTAAGCGATAGCCCTGGCGTGGCCCGTATCACGGGATACACTGGCAATGGCGGAGCGGTAACGATCCCCTCCACTTTGGACGGGAATACTGTGACGGTCATCGGGCAACATGCATTCGATTCTGTTTATGGCTCTTTGGTCACGTCAGTCATAATACCAAGTAGCGTCACCTACATCGATGAAATGGCGTTCGGCTGGTGCTCATCCCTTACCTCCGTGACCATCCTTGATGGTGTCAAGACAATTGGGGTTTCAGCGTTCGCCTTATGCTCTTCCCTTACCTCCGTGACCATACCTAACAGCGTCACGACAATAGGGGAAGATACGTTCAACTATTGCAAAGCCCTGACTTCCGTTACCATACCTAACGGCGTCATCTCGATTGGGGATAGGGCTTTCTCTGATTGCACCAACCTTACCTCCGTGACCATACCTAACAAAGTCATCACCCTCGGGAACTATGCGTTCTCTACATGCACGGCTCTGACCTCCGTGACCATCCCCGACAGTGTCACGACCATCGGGGAAAGTGCGTTCTCCGGCTGCACCTCCCTGACCTCCGTGACCATCGGAAGCGGCGTCACCGCCATCGATGTGTATGCGTTCAACGGCTGCACATCCTTGACTTCGATAACATTTTTAGGACTTACTGCTCCAATAGTGGTCGGTAATTATTGGATTTCCAATACAAACTGGTCGCTAATGGGTCGCGCATACGCCGACTCGAACTTCCCTGCTTCAGGGGAGGATTGGTATGGATTGACGATGGGCGATGTCTTACCTGAACCAGCCAGTCCATCCATCGATAGCACCATGCTCTACTTGGCAATCGGAATCGTTGCAGTGGTAGTGGTCATAGCTGTGGTGGTACTCATGCGGAAGAAGAAGTGATGCGAACCCATTCCCCTCGTTCTTACTTTAAAACAAGCAGAGGTCTAGGAAGTATAAGGATGCCGTGAGGTTCGGGTTGCTGAATCGACCAGGGTCCGCAATATCGCCATGATGGAAAAGTAAGGTAAATGGTTTAACGCCGTCGCATCAATGCTTGCACAGCTTCAGCAGCTCCTGCCACTTGTTGTCCACGTTGGCCTGGATCTCATCAGCGACGAACTTCCACTTGTCCTTGGTGAGGTGGCCGAACCTGCCCTGGGACTTCAACCACTCGGAGATGGGCACTTTGTTCCTGGAGCCCTCGGCGATGCGCAAAGACTCGCCCGTGAGCCTCCACGTCCCTCTCTCGAACTCGTAAAGAGGCCAGACGCAGGTTTCCACCGCCAGCTTGGCCATCTCGATGGTCTTGGCCGAGTCGTGCCTCCAACCCCTGGGGCAAGGTGAAATGACGTTCAAGAAGGCAGGGCCGTTGGCCTCGAAGCCCTTGGCCGACTTCTCGATCAGGTCCTTGTAGTTGTGGGGGGAGGCCTGCGCGGCGTAGGGCAGGTCGTGGGCGATGATGATCTTGGTCAGGTCCTTGGGGAACTCGCGCTTGCCAGGAACGCATGTGCCAGCGGGGCAGGTGGTGGTCTGTGCCCCCCTGCCGGTCGCACCAGAGCGCTGGATGCCGGTGTTCATGTATGCCTCGTTGTTCAGGCAGACGTACATGAAGTGGTGGCCGCGCTCGATGGCCCCGGAGATGGCCTGGAAGCCGATGTCGTAGGTCGCGCCATCTCCTCCGAAGGTGAGGAACCTGATGTCCTCGGTGATCTTGCCCTTGCGCTTGAGCGCCAGGTAGGCGGCCTCCACCCCGGATATGGTGGCGGCCGCGTTCTCGAAGGCGCTGTGGATCCAGGGCACGTTCCAGGAGGTGAACGGGTAGATGGAGGAGGACACCTCGAAGCATCCGGTGGCGTTGGAGACCACCACTGGCTTGTCGGTCGCCATGAGGACCTGGCGGGCGATGATCGGCTCGGCGCATCCAGCGCAGAGGCGGTGGCCCTCGACGTAGCGGTCCTCCCTCTCCGAGAGCAGTTTGAGGCTGGTGACGGCGCTCATGCCCTCACCCCCAGGAAGTTCACGGTCTCGCCCTCGTTATAGATCAGCTGCTTGTAAACGTGCTTCAGCTCCTCGGGCTTGATGTCCCTTCCCCCCAGTCCATAAATGTAGTTCTTCAGCTTCGGCTTGTCCTTGGCCTCGTACAAGGCGCTCCTGACCTCGGGGAAGAGCGGGCCGGAGGCTCCGATGCTCACCGCTCGGTCGAGGATGGCGACGCCTTTCAGGCCTTCCAGGGTCTTGGCCAGCTCCCGGGCGGGGAATGGTCGGAAAAGGCGCAGCTTGATGCTTCCGACCTTCTTGCCCTCGGCCCTGAGCTCGTCGACGATGTCCTTCAAAGTTCCAGCCGTGGAGCCCATGGCGACGACCGCATAATCGGCGTCGTCCAAGCGATAAGGCTCGATGATGTTGTACCTGCGACCAGAGACCTTGGCGAAATCGTCCTGGACCTGATTGATCACTGGTATCACGTGGCGCATGGCGTCCACCTGCTGATATTTGTGCTCGAAGTAGTAGTCGGTCCAGTCGAAGGGGCCGAACGTGGTGGGGTTCTTGACATCGAGCAATGATCGCTTGTACTTGAATTCGCCCACGAACTTCTTCACCGTCTCGTCTGGCAAGGGCTCGAACCTCTCCAGCGAGTGGGTGACGATGAACCCGTCCAAGCAGGTCATGGTAGGCAGGCGGATGTCCATGTGCTCCGCGATACGGAAGGCCATGATGGTATTGTCGTAGGCCTCCTGCACGTTCTCCCCGAATATCTGGACCCAGCCCGAGTCCCTTGCGCCCATGGCGTCGCTGTGATCGCAGTGGATGTTGATCGGGCCAGAAAGGGCGCGGTTGGCCACCGCCATGACGATGGGCAGCCTCATGCCCGAGGCGATGTAGAGCATCTCCCACATGAAGGCCAGCCCGGCGGAGGCTGTGGCCGTGGCTGTCCTGGCACCTGCCGCCGAGGCGCCGATGCACATGGACATGGCGCTGTGCTCGGACTCCGCACATACATACTCGGTGTTGACCAGGCCGTCGGCCACGAACTCGGAGAACGCCTCCACGATAATGGTCTGCGGGGTGATGGGGTAGGCTGCCACCACATCTGGATCGATCTGCTTCCAGGCGAGAGCGATCGCCTGGTCTCCGTTCATCGCGACTTTTTCCATTTACACTCCCTCCTCCACCATCTTGATGCATTTGACAGGGCACTGGTTGGCGCATATGCCACAGCCCTTGCAATGCGTGAGCTTGAACCCGACCCTCTTGCCTTCCTTGACGATGATGCTGTTGTCCGGGCAGTATATCCAGCAGATCAGGCAATTGGTGCACTTGCTCTCGTCGCAAACCGGGCGCATGGACCTCCAATCCCCGGTGTTGTACTTCCTGGAAGACCCGGCCTCCAGGATCATGCCGCCCTCGGGCAGCTCCCCCGCCTTCTCACCTGGCATCTACTGCACCTCCTCATAGGCGCGGACCACCGCTCGAATGTTCTTGTTGATAACGTCCTGGTTGAACTTACCAGCGAACTTCAGTGCTAGCTCGGCCGTGATCGTGTTGATGTCGACCAGCTTGGAAACCTTGACGAAGGCCCCCAGCATGGCGGTGTTGGCCAGCGGGCGGCCGATTTCGTCCATGGATATCTTGGTGGCGTTCACAGCATAGACGTGATGGTTGCCGAACATCGCCTTGAGCTTCTCCTTGGAATCCGGATAGTTCACTATGACGCTGCTCTTCTCGGTGAGTCCTTCTTTGACCATAGGGCTGCTCAGCAATGTATGGTCGAGGACGACCACGTAGTTAGGGTAGTACACCTGGCTATGATTGTTGATGGGTTTGTCTGAGATGCGAGCGAAAGCCCTAATGGGCGCTCCCATCCTCTCCGGGCCGAACTCTGGGAAGGCTTTGATGTACTTTCCTTCCTTGAGCGCGGCACCGGCCAGGATCTCGTTCGCCGTGACGACCCCTTGCCCGCCCCTACCATGCCATCTAATCTCGACTGTGCTCACGTGAAACACTCTCACGCCTGCCTCCCAGTAACTAATGATATTATTTGAAGATTTCAGTGGATTGTTACGAAACACACTGCATAAACTACGAAACTACGGAATCAATTCGATGGAATACGATTCTCAAAACCTCTTTTTATGATGAAAAGATTAGATTGAATGAAGTAAACGGAATACGAGAGAACGCGTTTACCGCTAATCGTAGCACAAATGCGCTGAAAGGTCCAAGGGGATGAGCAGGCGACTTACGATGGCATACCAACTAGCGACAAACGTTTTTAAGCTGACCGTAGCGACGGTCGCATCAATATCTGCGGAACTGGTTAAGATGATTCCTGGCCGGTCGGTATTCCCTTCCGAACCCCAATAAGGTTAATACCAATGAGTTTATTCGACCATCGCATCTATGTCATCTGAGGGCTGCGGCACTCCGCAATCCTCGCGAAAACCCCTTCTGACCACTTTGGTGAGCCTATGAAGAGGATAATGAACATCGCGGAATTGGGAGTGAATGACATACCCATAGCCGGCGGCAAGGCGGCGAACCTCGGGGAACTTACCTCTGCAGGTTTCAACGTCCCTGAGGGCTTCGTTCTGACCACAGTTTCTTATGATTATTTCTTGGAGAAGAACGACCTTCTGAAACACGTCTCGCCCATCCTCGATAAGGTCGACGTATCCTCGGAGGCGTCGTTGCAAGATTGCTCGCACAGGATCCGCAAGGCCTTTGACGAGGCTCAAGTCCCAGAGGACCTGAGGTTCGAGATCCTCAAGGAGTTCCACTCATTGTTCGAATCCAAGAAGAAGTTGGGCTTGGTGGCGGTCCGGTCCAGCGCAACCGCGGAGGACCTGCCCACGGCCTCCTTCGCCGGACAGCAGGACACGTTCCTCAACGTCTTTGATCCCGATGATCTGATAGACAAGGTGAAGAAGTGCTGGTCCTCGCTCTTCACCCCCAGGGCCATCTCCTATCGCTCGAGCAAGGGCTTCGAGGACTCGAAGGTGAAGCTGGCGGTGGTGGTGCAGAAGATGGTGAACTCGGATGTGGCGGGCATCATGTTCACAGTGGACCCGAATTCGGAGCTACCGCACATCATCGTTGAGGCTGGATACGGACTCGGCGAGGCAATCGTGGGCGGCAAGGTAACCCCGGACACCTATGTGGTGGACAAGTTCCACACCAAGATCATCAACAAACGCGTGGCCAAGCAGACCTGGAAGCTCGTGCGGGGGAAGACGGGTGACACCGTAAGGGAAGAGGTCGCCGCGAGCGAGGTTGAGAAGCAGAAGCTAACCGACGAGCAGATCCTAAATATCGCAGATATCGGTAACCAGATCGAGCTCCATTACAACAAGCCCATGGACATCGAGTGGTGCTTGGAGGATGGGGAATTCTATGTCGTCCAGGCTCGGCCTGTGACGACGCTCAGCAGCAATGGAGGTAAGAAGGTGGCGGAGAAGGGCAAGGAACATAAGGAGGCGGGCAAGATACTCCTGAAAGGCCTGGCGGCAAGCCCCGGCTTGGCCTCCGGTCCGGTGCGGCTCTATAAGGAGGAGGAGAGCTTGGACGTGGTGAAGAAGGGCGACATCCTGGTCACGGTGATGACATCCCCCGACATGGTCCCGGCCATGACCCGGGCAGCGGCCATAATCACCGATGAGGGGGGAATGACCTGCCATGCGGCCATCGTGGCCCGCGAGCTCGGCACTCCCTGCATAGTCGGCTCAAAGGAGGCCACCAAGCTCCTGAGGGACGGAATGGTCGTCACGGTGGATGGGGCGCGCGGGGTGGTCATTGAGGGCGCGGAGGAGAAGAAGGAGGACGAGAGGGCACCGTCGACCGTGGCCATGAGCGTACCGGTCACCGCGACCAAGATCATGGTCAACGTGGCGATCCCGCACAAGGCGGACGAGTACTCCAAGCTTCCCGTCTCGGGAGTGGGCTTGATGCGCATCGAGTTCCTGTTCACCTCGTTCATCGGCGAGCACCCCTCTTATATGGTGGAGCAGGGCCGCTCCAAGGAACTGGTGGACAAGCTGGCCGAGGGGATTGGCATAGTGGGCAAGGCGTTCTTCCCCCGCCCGATCATCCTCAGGCTGAGCGACTTCAAGACCAATGAGTACAAGTCTATGCCTGGCGGGGAGAAGTTCGAGCCTCCGGAGCAGAACCCGATGATTGGGTGGCGTGGTTGCTCCCGCTATGTCAGCGTGTCCTACCGCGATGCGTTCAAGTGCGAGCTGCTCGCGGTAAAGAAGGCCCGCGAGGAGATGAACCTAAAGAACATCTGGGTCATGCTTCCGTTCGTGCGTACCGTGGACGAGGTGAAGGAAATCACCGGCCTGATGGAGGAGGTCGGCCTGAAGCGCGGCAAAGACTTCAAGCTCTATCTCATGGCCGAGGTGCCGGTCATCGTCTTCATGGCCGAAGAGTTCTCCGAGGTTTGCGATGGATTCTCCATAGGCTCCAACGACCTGACGCAGCTGATCATGGGGGCGGACCGCGACTCGGACATCCTGGCCAAGATGGGCTACTTCGATGAGAGGCAAGAGGCCATCAAGCGGGCCATCGCCCACCTGATCGAGGCAGCGCATAAGAAGGGCGTGCCGGTGGGCATATGCGGGCAGGCGCCGAGCGTGTACCCTGAGTTCACGGAGTTCCTGGTGCGCTGTGGCATCGACTCGATCTCGCTCAATCCCGACACCGTGATCAAGACCATCGGCATGGTGGCCTCGGTGGAGCAGCGCATCATCTTGGAGTCCATAAGGAAGCGTTAAACCCAAACCATTTAAAAAATCATTATTTTTATATATTTAATTGGATCAACTGCCCTCGTCCTTGAGCAGGCGGGTGGTTATCTCCACCAGGGGGTGGTGCGACGCATCGATGATCTTGACGTCGTCCAGGGTCCTCAACCCGTGCTCCCTGGCCGTCTTCTCCATTCCCAGCTCCACGTCCCTGTCGGGCTGGAGGACCACGGCCGAGAACTGCTTCACGCCCATTTGCTTGGCGCCCAGGACGCGATGATGCCCATCGATGAGGAGATAATAATCGCGCTTCTGCACCACGATGATCGGTTCGACCAGCCCACGACGGATCTCCTCTTGGCGGCCGAGAAGCTCGTCAGCGAACACCTCCCATTGCGTCGGCCTCAGCTCCTCGATGGGGATGACGCGACGCTTCACCACTATGTTTATTCCATGCTTCTTCTCCAGGAAGGTCTTGACCATGAGGACCTTGTTGGGCGTGGCCCTCTCGATGTGCGATCTAACCACGTCGAGGTTGGAGATGATGCCGATGAGCATGCCCCGGTCATTGATGACCGGGACGTTGCGCAGCCCATAACGGAAGAGGACCCTCGCCGCATCGTCCAGGTCCATGTCCGGGCTGACGGAGTAGGTGCCCTTGCGGATGATGGTGCGGATCTTGGCCTCCGGCCTATTGATGTTCCTGAGGAGCTCCTTGGCTGTAAGGAAGCCGATCAGCCTTCCCTTGTCCGTGACGGGCAGCCCGTGGAACTCGGTGTGGATGAGCTTATCCATGGCCTGCTGCACGGTGAAATCCCCGGGGATGGAGATGACGTCGCGGATCATGTAATCCTCGACCCTGAGCTTCCTGTCCTCCATGGCGCAACTCGATTGCTTTCACCGATAAAGAGTTTGCAGTGGGCCTATCACCTAGGAGAAAGTCCTTGGGGAAAGGAGATGGTCCATCGACCAGAGAGACGGATGGGGCGCCATCGTACCTCAACTGATAAATAGGACTAATTTATTCTGGAGACCACCGCAAGCCCTGGTAGTGTAGCGGCCCATCATGAAGCCCTGTCGAGGCTTCGACTCGGGTTCAAATCCCGACCAGGGCGCCATTCTTTTTCCATTCTCAGACCCGACTGACGCCTTTCTCGCCTGCCTCATTTTATGAGCGGCAGGGCCTCGGCCTTCAAACGGCGAATGGTCTCATCGACCTCGCCGGGCACCTCCTCCGGCTCGGGCATCCCATTGCGATCATGGAGCGCCTCCCAGGCCTTGGGTTCCTTGGGGTATACGCCGGAGATGGTGCAGAACATGATGGCCCAACAACGAGGTACCGCCTCGAGGTTGTATCCACCTCCGCCCACCACCATGTACTGGCCATGGCATAGCTTGTGTGCTGCGTCGTGGGTCAGCTTGGCGATGCTCTCGTAGGCATGGGTGGTGAGGCCGAGCCCGACCAGCGGGTCGGAAAAGTGCGCATCGACCCCGAACTGGTGGATGATCATGTCCGGACGGTACTCGTCCAAGGCGGCCAAGGCTATCTCTTTGTACGCCTTGAGGTAGGTCTCGTCGCCAGTGCGGAAGGGCAGGGGGACGTTGATGGCATACCCCTTCCCATAGCCCTCCCCGACCTCTTTGGTGCGCCCGGTCCCAGGATAGAACCCAGTGCTGAGATGATGCAGGGATATGGTGAGGATCTTCTCGTTGTAGAACACCGATTGCGTGCCATCGCCGTGGTGCCCGTCGATGTCGATGATGGCCACGCGCTCCTTCTTGAATCGGCGCTGGAGCGCCCTGACCGCCACCGCGATGTCGTTGAAGACGCAGAAACCGGACGAGCACTCCGAACGCGCATGATGAAGTCCTCCAGCGGGGTTGAAGGCGTGCAGGAACCTTCCGTTCACGATGCCCTCCACGCCGTCCAGGGTGGCGCCGACGGCGGCCAGGCTGCCCTCGTATAAAGTCTTGGTGGCCGGGGTGTCCCCCCTGTCCAAGAGGCCTTCTCCGGACTCGCAGCGTTTCTTCACGAAATCTATGTGCTGCTGGCTATGGACCATTAGCAGATCCTGCTCGGTGGCTGGCTGGGTGGTGTATATGATGGCGTGATCGCCGAAGATGCCCATGCCATCCAAAAGCTCTCGGGTCTTCCAATCCCGCTTGGGCTGCCAGGGATGGTTCTCCCCGAAGTAGTATTTGGGGAATTCCTCATTGTAAAGGAAGGCGCAATGGTCCCCAGTCATAGAAGCCACCTTAAAGTTGGGCTAGTATAAATCAATGAGCAAGGCTTAAGGCCATCGTAGAAACTCCACGTCATTCGACGAAATGGAGGCATAAGGGGCTTTTCTCCTTGGCCAGCGTCCTGGAAATCATTCCCAGCTCCACCCAGGCACAGTTGAATATCGCCGTCGGCACCAGGCAGGTGGTGGTCAGCCCTGAGCGCGAGGCCAGGTCGAGTATGCGGTTGTTCGTCCAATCGGTAAGGTCGTCCATGGTGGCATCTTTCAGAAGGCTGGCGAAGTGGGCCACGCTGGAGCAGTTGGTGTCGATCTCGATGGAGACCTTTCCCCCGCCGATGTCCTTGACGACGATGGTGGTGGTGTTGTCGCATATGGTCGCGTCCACCCTGACCTTCGAGACCATTCCAGCACCTTGCGTAGAAACGGGGGTCCGAGATATAAAGAATCGCTGCGGCGCTCAGTTGCCATTGCCGGGTACCGTCCCTAGGACGGTCAGGCTAAAGGCGTTGATGCGATCATCATACTGCACCACGGAGCGGATCTTGAAGACCCTTTCCACGTTGTCCTGAGTTAGGACGTCTGGCACCGCCCCGGCCGAGAGGACGTTTCCCTCGTCGAGCAATATCAGCTTGTCGCAGTAGCGGGCAGCCAGGTTGAGGTCGTGCGAGACCATGATCACCGTGAGCTTCTCCCTGCGCGCCAGCTCCTTCACCAATTCCATTATCTCCATCTGATGGTTGACGTCCAGATGCAGTGTCGGCTCGTCCAGGAGCATTATCTTCGGTTGCTGGGCCAACGCTCGGGCGATTATCACCCTCTGCCTCTCGCCCCCGGAGAGCTGGTTCATGGTCCGCCCTGCGAGGCTACTCACGCCGGTCGCCTCCATGGCCCCCTTGACTATCTCGAGGTCCGCCTTGGTCTCGCGCTTGAACCTGTCCAAGGAGGGATTGCGGCCCATCATGACGATCTCCAGCGCGGTGAAGGGGAAGGTGATGATGCAGTTCTGGGGGACCACCGCCATCTCGCAGGCGATCTCCTTACGGCTCAGGGACCCGATCTCCTTCTCCTCCACCAGCACCGTTCCCTTGGAGGGGGAGAGGGCACGGTTCATGCAACGGAGGAGCGTCGTCTTCCCGGAGCCATTCGGGCCCAGGACTCCGATTATCTCCCCCTCCCTCGCCTCAAAGGCGACCTCCCTCAACACGGGAACGGAGTTGTAGGCGAACTCGATGCCTTGGACGCGCAAGCGCATGCTCACCATTCCGTCGCCTCCCTCTTCCTCCTCAGGAGGTAAAGGAAGAACGGTGCTCCCATGAGGGCGGTGATTATGCCCACTGGTAGCTCCTGGGGCGCCATGATGGTGCGGGCCACGGTGTCGGTGGCGATGAGGAATATCGCTCCCGCGAACAAGGAGGCGGGGAACAAAATCCGGTTGTCGGGACCGATGAGCATGCGCATGATGTGCGGTACGATCAGGCCGACGAAGGCGATCACGCCAGTGAAGGCTACTGCCGCCCCGGTGACCAAAGCGGCTCCGAAGAGCATGATCTTGGTCGTATTCTTGGGGTCCACGCCCAAGCTGGTAGCGTGGGTCTCGCCCACAATCATGGCGTTCAGGTCCCGGGAGAAGGCGTAGAGCAGGAGGAACCCAGGGACCAGGAACGCGAGGACGATCCAGAATTGGGACCAGTTGGCGCTGTTAAGGCTTCCCATCAACCAGAAGACCACTCGCTCCATCGTGCCAGTGGAGCCTTGGGCCGCGAATATCTGCATTAGGGAAACCATGGCGGAGAAAAAGGCGCCAACCGCGATGCCGGCCAAGAGCAAGGTGGTGGTGGGGAGCGCTCCCTCGACCTTGCCCAACATGTAAACCAGGAAGAGCGTGAACATGGCGAAGATGAAGGCAGAGACGGGGATGGCGAAATCCCCCTCGGCCAAGGTGAAGCCCAGGACGATGGTCAAGGAGGCCCCGAAGGCCGCCCCTTGCGAGATGCCTATCACCGATGGAGAGGCCATGGGATTCTTGAATATGCCCTGCAGGGCCACGCCCGCGATGGAGAGACATGCCCCCACCACTCCTGCCAGCAATATTCGTGGAAGCCTTACCTGCTGGATGATGCTGACCTCGTATTCAGGGATGCCCTCCGTGTTGCCGAGGAGTATGGCGAGCACCCGATCAGGAGGTATGTACACCGTTCCCAGGCAGATGCAGAGGACGATGGTGACGAACAAAGCCCCTACCAGCACCAGAACGGCTAGGGTCCACTTAGCGAGCTTTTCCGCGTGCAGTTGCTCGATGGGCTTTTTCTCCATTCTCAGACCCCCTGCTGCACGCCATGGAGGGAGTCCTTCTCGGACATAGAGAGATATTCTCTCACGCTGAGGATGGAGCACGTGACCCTTGGCATGTGCCTTTTCGCGGCGATCACCGCATCCGCCATCTCGTCCCGGGTCGGCCTCCTCCAAGGGAGCCCGGGCACCGGGATGTAACCGGTGATGTGCAATGGGACGTCGTTGCCCACCTTTGATACGAACTGGGCTATCTCCTCGATCTCCTTGGCGTCGATCATCTCCGGGATCAGGATGGTGGTGATCTTCAGCCTGATCCTTTTGTCATGCATGCGGAAGATGTTGCTCAGCACTTTGGTGTTCTGAGCCCCCGTGAGCTGCTGGTGCTTGCGTTTGCTGAAGGCTCTCAGGCTTACGCCCACCTCGTCCACGCCTTCGGGTGGCATCATGGAGGCGTTGGAATGGGCGATGCGGACCCTGGCGCCCCTCTCGTCCTTGGCATACGCGACGATCCTGTCAAGGTGGGGGACGGTCATCGGCTCTCCCCCGATGACGTTCACCGTCTGCAAGCGATAGGAGGACAGCTCCTCCAGGACCTGGTCCAGGCTCAGGAACCGGCTAGGCTTGAAGTCCTCCCGGAGCCTGTAGGAGCAGATGCTGCAGTCCCAGTTGCAACCATGGTTGCACAGGGTGGCAGCACACCCGTCCTCCTGGAAAGCGATCCTGAAGATTGGCGTATCCCGGTCCTCCTAGCTGGGGAAGAAATAATCGACCATTTGCTCCACGGCATCGACCAGCCGAGGCGTGGAAGAGACCAGCTCGCCGTTGATGCGGAATATATGGTGCTGCTGGACGGCGGTTATGGTGCCCCATCCCGAGGTAGCCTCGATCTGGGAGTTGGTCTTGGTGCTCTGGTTCTCGATCACGATGATGTCCGGGTTGGAGCTGACGATGTACTCGCTGTTGAAGAGTGGATACTTCACCGAAGAGGTGGCGTAGATGTTCTTTCCGCCTGCGATCGTTATCAGCTCATTGGCGATGGTGCCGGGCCCGACCGACTTGGAGCTTCTAAGCTCGAAGTAGACTTTGGGCCGTTGGTCCTCAGGGATGCTAGCCACGCGCTGCTCCACCGCCTTCAGGCGTGTATGAATATTATCGACCAGTCCTTTGGACTCCCGCTCATGCGCGGTAAGGTTGCCAATCGAGTTGATGACGCTTACCACGCCATCGACGCTGCCAGGGTTATAACAGACCACCTTCAGACCGTTGGCCTCCAGCGTGTTGATGGTATTGGTAGCGAATGTCCACGTGACAATACAATCGGGAGCGGTGACCAAGACCGCTTCGAGATTGAGGGTGTAGAAGCTGCCGACATTGATCTTCTCGCTCACCTCGGCCGGATACTTGGAACTACTATCCACACCTATCAAGTGCTCATCGGCACCTATGGCGTAGAATATCTCCGTGAAGGAGCCGCCCATCGAAAGGACGCGCGTTGGCACAGCGTCAAAGGAAATCGATTTACCTCTCTCATCCACGATGATGAAAGGGTTGTTGAATGTGACGTTGCTCGCCATCTCTGCCTTTACCCCGAGCTCGTCCATTGTGCTTGCCATTATGAGGTGCTCTCCGTTGGCGTAGGTTGTGCTATCGATGGACCAGACATAGGGGCTTTCTGTGGCGTTCCCAATTTCATTGCCATCCAAGCTTACTGCAACGTAACTTATCCCACGCGGGCTGACCGCGTCAACCCGGAGGTCGACCAGACCTGAAAGGGTCGCTCCATCGGTTGGGGAACGGATATTGACGACCGTGCCTCCGTTATTGATGATTATGCTCTCCTCGGCGATCCCGAACCTCCCTTTTTCCGTGGTCACGATGGCCATTAGGCCATGATGGCCATCAAGGAAATCCCTGGTTTCCAGCTCGAAGTTGAAAGGTGCGGCTTGGCTACGAGCAACCGTGACCCCATCAATCTTCAATACTCCAAGCTCAGCCCCGCTGTTGCCCTCGAAGCTGACCTTCACATGAACCAATCCCGAGACGATGGCGCCATCCTCTGGCTCTGTGATTTCCACGTGGACCTCGTAGTAGTCTTCATGGTCCTGCGTGACCGCCAGGGCTCCCACGATGGCCGAGATGACCAATAGGGAAGCTACGCCAAATACGATCAAAGCCCTGTCCCGTTCCACTCTCGAGCCCCCATTCAATTTTACACGAATTGAATAACACGCTTCATGAAAAACGTGCTATCATTGTTTCTCTCTGGTTCATCATCTCCATGGTTTATGTACTCTTCGCCCTCTTGCCAGAGCAATGAACAATAGTTTATGTGCATCTGGACTCGTTTTAATTGGATGGATTATCCATCCATTAAGTATCGACCTTGGACTTCGACCGATGACGATAGAAGTCGGGCAAAGGTTCTTGAGCAGGTCGCGTATCCTTAGGCCGATGCGGTGCCTCATTAGGGCTAAGATTCACCGAGCCACAGTTACCGATGCCAACCCGGATTATGTCGGGAGCATCACCGTCGATGATGAACTCCTACAAAGAGCTGATATTTGGCCGGGGGAAAGGGTCCTGGTGGCCGATGTGGACAATGGAGCACGGTTCGAGACCTACACCGTGAGCGCTAAGTCTGGGTCTGGTGTGATTTGCGTTAATGGCAGCGCAGCAAGGCTCGTCAATAAGGGTGAAAAGATCATCATCATGGCCTTCGAGTACACCGACAGACCGGTGGAGCAGAAGGTCGTCCTGGTCGATGAACGTAATCGATATCTCAGGTCGATATAATTCAGTTCGACTCTTTTTTTATATCGATGCGGCATTCTCCATCCGAGGCAAGATAGCATCAAGCTCCACATCTACACCGATGCAGGCTCCAGAGGGAACCCTGGACCGTCCGCCTATGCCGTTGTTATCTGCTCAGCGGATGACAAGCGCTTGAAGGAGCTTGCTAGGTTCATCGGCCTCGGAACGAACAACGAGGCGGAATATCGGGGAATGCTCGCAGCCCTTGAGGAGGGGGAGACATTGGGCGCAGACGAACTTGAGATCACATCAGACAGCGAGCTGATGGTGCGGCAGATCAATCGCCAGTACCGTGTCAAGGCAAAGAATCTGCGACCCATGGTTGAAGAGGTATGGCATAGGATGTCTAGGTTCAAGAGCGTCGAAGTGAGGTACGCTCCCCGTGAGCATCCTATTATCCATAGGGCGGACATGCTTGTGAACCAGGAATTGGACATGATGGCTTTCGCCCAGAAGCTGCGCAAGCCTTAGACAAATCATTATTAGCCAGCACTGGCTATATTTCCGGGGGTTAGTCAATGGTTCAGAAGATAATCGAGATTCTTGGAACAAGCGAGGAGGGCTTCTCGCGAGCTGCGGACAATGCCATCCAGGTGGCGGCCCAGACCGTACGTGGCATCACCGCGGCCAAGGTAACGGAAATGGATTGCAAGGTGGAGAATGGGAGAGCGACGGAATACAGGGCAGTGCTTCGCATCTTCTTCGAAGTAGAGCGCTGAGGAGCCGTTGGCTCCAATAATAATCCGAGCATGGCCTAACCCTCAGCCCGTTCATTATTATCGGTGACGAACCTTTTTGAGTATAGCTTAATATAGTGTGAACTCCACACATTAGACATTGGTGTCCGAGGTCGGTGGCTCAACTCTCCTCCTGAGCCGAAGTTGACCTAGTTTTCCCCGCCACATCGGCCGAGGACACCGCACCCCATTATTTTACTGAATTGGCCAGCTCCTGAAGTGAGACCAGCTTCTGCTCGCCACTGACCAGATTCCTCACGGTGACCGACCCTTGGGCGTCTTCCTTCTCTCCTACGATTATCACGTTACGGGCACCGACGGAATCGGCGTACTTCAGGTTCTTGCCAACGCTGCGCCTCATCAAATCAACGTCAGCGGCGATCCCTTCCCGCCTAAGCATGCCGACGACCGCGAAGGCCTTGCGCCTCATGGCGTCCGAGGTCGGAACGACGTAGGCGTCGAGGCGTTTCCGCGCCGGGGTCAGTCCCTCCCCTTCCAATGCCAGGAGGGTTCGATCGAAGCCGATGGCGAACCCTGTCGAGAAGACCTTCTCTCCCCCGAAGAGCTCGGTGAGCGAATAGGAGCCTCCGCCGCAAATCTGCTTCTCGGCACCTAGGCAGGGAGCGTCGATCTCGAAAACGATTCCAGTGTAGTAATCCAGACCGCGCACCACGCCCAAATCGACCTGGACGTTGGTGATGCCGTAGTCACCGAGGATGGCGAACACCTCCCTCAGGTAGTCACCGGCCTCGCCTGGGTGCCGGTCGAGGAGTTCCGGCGGACCAATGATCTGGGTGGTCCTGACGATCTCGTCCATGGCCCCTTCGCTTAGTCCTGCCTCCAGCATCAAGGGCCTTGCCTCGTCATAGAGCCGCTTGTCCAGTTTCTGTAATATGGGTGCGGCCTTCTCGGATGTGACGCCGCCTTCGGAGAGCTTCCCGCGGAGCACCCCGATGTGGCCGATGCGGATGTTATAGTTGGTGAGCCCACTCCTCCGAATGAGATCGGCTGCCAGACCGATGACCTCGGCGTCGGACTCTGGGTTGGGAGCACCGATCAGTTCTGCCCCGAACTGGAAGAACTCACGGAAGCGACCGCTTTGCGGCCTCTCGTAACGGAAGCACTGACCGAAATAGAAGAGCTTGAGTGGTCGAGGATAGTTAGTAAGTTCGTTCACAAAAAAGCGCATCGAGGGCGCGGTCAGCTCTGGCCTCAGGGCGATCTGACGGCCGCCCTTGTCCTCGAAGGCATACATCTCGTCGATGATGTTGGGACCGGATTTCAGGGTGAAGAGCTCGGTGTGCTCGAAGATGGGCGTGGCGATCTCCCCGAAGCCATGATGCTCGGCCTCTCGGCGGAACAGACCTTCCAGATAACGCCTGGTCTCCATCTCCTGTGGCGTGAAATCCCTGGTGCCCCTAGGACGCTGAATCATCGGGTGAGCAATAAGATGCGTTTTATTAAGCTTTCCCGGGCTCGGATGAGGTAGCTCGCTCGGCGCATCTATTGGTCCCCACGAAGCTCCGACAGTTATCCTGATATAGCAATTCATCATGGGAGCCAGCAAAGGTGCAGATTATGGATGAGAGCATGCTCTACCAGACGATCTTCAAACGCAAGTCCGTGAGGAAATTCGATTCTTCCCCATTGGACCAAGAAACCCTCACACGCATCACTTCACAATTCTCCGTGGTGAAACCTATGTTTCCAGACATTCGAACGGAGATGAGGGTCATGACCAGTGATGAGGTCCGCGGGATGTTCAAGGTCGACGCCCCCCACTTCCTGGCCATCTTCTCAGAGGAAAAGGAAGGCTTCCTCCTCAACGCTGGATTCATGATGCAACAGATGGACCTCTTCCTTTCCGCCAACGGCATAGGGAGTTGCTGGCAAGGAGGCCCGAAGCTCACAAAGAGGGCTAAGAGAGTGGCGGGTTTGGAATTCGTCGTGCTCCTCGCCTTCGGGAAGCCATTGGAGAAGGTCCATCGTGAGAGCTTGTCCGAGTTCAAGAGGCATCCACTTTCTAAGATCACCAACATCACCGGAAAGGATGATTTGATCGAGCCGGCCCGGCTCGCCCCCTCGGGTATGAATGGACAGCCTTGGTTCTTCGTAAACGGAAAAGGCGCGATCAACGCCTACTGCCACAAGTCCATGATCGCCAACCATATGAACCAGATAAGCGTGGGGATTGCCCTCAGCCACATCTGGCTGACCGCAAGGCATTTCGAGAGGAGCGCAGAGCTCTCTATAAATCCAAGCTCATCGAGCGGGGGTCCCCGGCGATATGCCTATGCGGCCTCCCTCAAGGTGAAATAGCCGGACAGTTCGAGGGCTGATGAGCTGGATCATCGATAATGGCGGACCGTCGCCTCCTTCAGCCTTTTAATGTTCTCCAGTGGGGTCTTGTAAGGAAGCTCGCAGCCTGGCGCGATAATGAACCCGGGGTCGTTGCCCCAAAAGCCCAAGATGCGCTTCACCTCGGCCTCGACCTCGTCTGGCCCCTTCTTGAACAAGAGGGTGGTGTGGTCGATCCCGGCCATGACGCAAAGGCGCCCCTTCAGTTCCTTGAAGAACTTGGGCGGGTCGACCGCTTGAAGATGGACATGGAGCGCGCTGGGCCCCAGATTGGCCTGCGCCTCGTAGAACGGCTCGGCGGAATCGTTGTGGATGATGGTCCGCAACCCTAGCTTCCTCCAATGGACCATTACCTCGAGGAGGTAGGTGGAGTCGAACTTCTCGTACATCTCCATCGAGACCATCTCCCTCCCGGCTCCGCTGTCGTCGACGAACACCTCTTCGATCCCAACCTCATGTACCCGCTCACCATAGGCGTGGCAGGACTGGACGAAGGTGCGCAGCATGTTATGCACCAGGTCTGGCTGCTGGAAGTAGGCCATCATCAGGTTCTCCAAGCCGATGGTCTCGCTGGCGATCCAGGTAGGAGAGCTGCAGGAGCCTACCACCGCCACCTCCTGGCCTAGCTCCAGCATCACTTGTCTCGCTGCCTTCAACTGCACCGACCAGAAAGGGTCCTGGCCGGGGTCGACCGGCTGTATCTCCCCGGCCTTGCCGACCGGCAGATAGGCGTCCGGCCGAGGATAGAAACGGGGATCGGTGAACTTCCACTTCAGCCCATGTGCTTGAGCCTCCGTCAGCAGGTCTCCCCATCCCACCATGACGTTGTCGTACCCGAACTGCTTGTACGATGCCATTACCAGATTGGCGTACTTCTCGGGGTCGGAGAAGGCGTCCTTGACGGTGAAGCCTAGCGCTGCTTGAAGGTAGCTGGAGGCTCCAAGGTGCTGATAGAATACTGGCGGGCGGTCGACGCTCCTCAGTTCAAGGGCTGATTGGAACCTGTCCTTAGGCGTCACGGGTCCAGCATGGCCATCCGCGATTGAATATCTTCCGTTTGGCGATATTCAGCCGAGGGCGCGTTCCAGGTCCTGCCTCAGGTCCTCTGCGTCCTCAATTCCCAAGGACAGGCGGATGAGCTGGTCCTTGATCCCCAGGCGCTGGCGCTCCTGGGGCGTGAGCGAGGAATGCGAGGAGTTTAGTGGCATGCTGGCCAAGGAGTCCACCCCTCCAAGGCTGGTGGCCATCTTGATGACCTCGAAGGAGCGCAAGGCCTTCTCTGCCGCCTTCCGTCCCCCTCGCACCTCGAAGCTCACCATGCCCCCGAACCCGGACATCTGCTCCTTCGCCAGCCCATGCTGGGGATGGCTGGCCAGACCGGGATAGTGCACCCGCTCCACCTTGGGATGGGACTCGAGGAACTGCGCGACCTCCGTCCCGTTGCGGTTATGCCTCTCCATCCTCACCGCCAGCGTCTTCAACCCTCGGAAAAGCAAGAAGGCCCCTAACGGGTCCATCGACCCCCCATAGAGGATCCTCTTCTTCGATATCGACTCGATTTCCGCCTCCCTTCCCAGGACAACCCCAGCGATTAGGTCGGAGTGCCCGTTCAGGTACTTGGTGCAGGAGTGGGCCACCAGGTCAATCCCCATGTCGATGGGCCTCTGGTTGATCGGCGTGGCAAAGGTGGAGTCGATCATGCTCTTTATGCCATGCTCCTTGGCGATCTTGGCCGCCGCCCTGATGTCCACCAGTTTTAGGAGAGGGTTGGTCGGGGATTCGAGGTAGATGAGCTTGGTGTTGGGCCTGATAGCCTTGGCCACCGCCCCAGGAACGGTCGAGTCCACGAAGGTGACCTCCACGCCTAGCCGGGGAAGCTCGGAGCGGATGAAGGAGAAGGTCCCTCCATAGATGTCCTCGACCGAGACCAGGTGGTCCCCCTTTCCCACGAAGGACAGGATCGTGGATGTTATCGCGGCCATGCCGGATGAGAAGAGCAGCCCCTTCTCGGCCCCCTCCAGCGCGGCCAGTTTGTCCTCCGCCGCCCTTATGGTCGGGTTTCCCCATCGTGTGTAGATGTAAGAGCCGTCCGGCACCTTGCCCTCCCAGGTGGAAGGGTCCTGGGTGGGGAAATAGAAGGTCGATGTCTGGTAAATGGGGGTCACGACCTCACCTTGAGTTGGGGGGAGCTCCCCGGCGTGGACCGCGGTCGTCGATATGCCCTTGAACCTCTTCCTCGTCTCGGCCATTTTCTCCTCCGGGACGTGGATTGGACGACCGACCATTAATCCTTGCCCTCAGCCGCCCCGCTTCTTAATGATGCTAAGGATGTCGCCATCCGTGAGTACGTGGTCGAGGCCGACCGTCTGCCCGGGGAACTTGGCGCTCTTGCCCCAGACCACGGCATAGCGGAAATTGGGCCGGATGGAGCGATGCAGGCTGTCGCACACGTCCCCCACCGTCGCTCCATGCCTGATGACCAAGGGCACCTCCATGTCCGCCTCCCTGCCTTGGGGCTTTAGGTAGACGCTGATCAGGTCCAGGTTCTGGTAGATGGTCTCCCTGAGCTCTGGGATGCCCACGTTCTTCTCCGCCGAGATGAAGACCACGTCATAACCCCTGAACTTCTGGCGCAGCCCCTTCATGTATCCCTTGTCCTTGACCAGGTCTATCTTGTTGACGACCACCATGGCCTTGGCGTAGACGCGATTGCCAGCGAGCACGTCGATCAACTGGTCCACGTCCACGTCCTCGCGTATGACCACGTCCGCGTTGATGTAGCCATACTCGGAGACGATGCTGCGCGCCATCTCCTCGTCCATCTTGGTCATCTTGACCGTGGACCGCACCTCCACCCCTCCGATCTCGGTCTTGGAGATGACCACGTCGGCGGGATGGGTGTTTATGCGGATCCCCACCGCCTCCAGCTCGCGAATGAGCACGTGGATGCTGGTATCGTAGGCATCGATGATGAACATGATCAGGTCGGCGGAGCGCACCACGGAAAGGACCTCTCTGCCCCTTCCCTTGCCCTTTGAGGCGTCCTTGATCAGTCCAGGGAGGTCAAGGACCTGGACCTTGGCGAACTTGTACTCCATGACCCCCGGCACCACGTCCAGGGTGGTGAAGTCGTAAGACCCCACCTCGCTCTGGGCGTCGGTCAGCCGGTTGAGGATGGTGGACTTGCCCACGGAGGGTAACCCGACCAGGGCCACCGTGGCGTTCCCGGACTTCTTCACTGCGTAGGTTAAGCCCGCTTTCCCGCCGCTAGAACGCCGCTTCTCCTGCTCCTCCTTGAGCCGGGCTATCTTGGCCTTGAGCTTGCCTATGTGATACTCTGTGTTCTTGTTCTTCTGCGTCTTGAAGATCTCGTCCTCGAGCGCCTTGATCTGCTCTTCGATGGTAGAGGACACCTTGCACCCACCTACCTCACTATAAGGGTCCCGGCCCTGCCCTCCAATGCTTGGTCGATCTTCTCCGTTGAGGTGATTATCGCCCTCTCTCCTCCATTGGCCAGGAAGTAGAGCGCCGCTTCGACCTTCGGAGCCATGCTCCCCAAGCCGAACTGCCCTCTTTCTAGGTGCTCGCTCATCTCAGTGGCGCTTACCCGCCCCAAAGGCTTTGGTTCCTTGGAGTTGAATTCGAGAAAGACGTTGTCCACGTCGGTGAGCATCACGAACAGCTTCTCTTGCACCTTGACCGCCAGCACTGCCGCGGCCAGGTCCTTGTCCACCACTGCCTCGACTCCGACGTAGGCGCCGTTCCTCCTGATGACCGGAATGCCGCCGCCCCCCGAAGCAACGACCACCTCGGCCTGGTTCTCTCCTCCGAAGACCAGGCGTCTGATACCGCTGAACTCCACGATGCCTATGGGCCTTGGAGATGGAACGACGCGGCGATAACCTCCCCTCTTCTTGTCCAAGGCGAAGTCCCAATTATGGGTGGATTTCAACTCGGCCACCTCCTCCTCATCATAGTAGGGGCCGACGGGTTTTGTGGGCTGCTCGAAGGCCGGGTCATCCGGATCGACGATGACCCGGGTCAGAACGCAGGTCACCACCTTGTGCACCCCCTCTTTGACGAGGGCCTCAGTGAGCGCCTGCTGTATCATGTAGCCAAGCTGCCCCTGCGATTCGGCCACGCAAACATCCAGCGGCATCGAGGGGACCTTCTTCCGGGCCAGGTCGTTCTGGATCAGGATGTTGCCGACCTGGGGTCCGTTTCCATGGGTGAGCACGATGTCGTAGCCGGACCGTATCATCCGCGCAAGATGGCCACAGGTCGACTGGAGATTACGTATCTGGTTCGCGAAGGTGGCCTCCTCCCCAGCCTTCAGGATAGCGTTACCGCCTATGGCCACGACAGCCGTCTTCATCTTATTTTTTCACCTGGTCGAGATTTTTGACACAAGATTGATTATATTTAACCTTGACGGGCGCTAGCCGGATGAAATGATCAACTGGAACCTAAATACTCATGCCAAAGGAAACATTTAAAGAAGATAGCGAGATTCCTTGGCAATGGCCGCGACCGGTACCAACGTCAAATGGCAGGAGTTCCGCAAAAGCAAGATGGGGCTAGTCTTCGGAATGGTCCTTGCTGCTCTGCTATCCTACGTAATATTGCTCTACGGTGGGTTCCTCTTATGCCTGCCGACGATCCTCGTGGCCGCGATCATATATTTCGTCCCGAGGTACTTCGGCCTGGTGAGCAGGAAGAAGCTCGTGGTCTTCGGATTAGCGCTCATGCTTTTCCTTGGCCTGGCTTCTGGTTACACCGTATATCTCGTCATCAAGGATATCCAACCTCACCCGTTGAGCTCAGATGATATCCTGAGCCAAGGTACGGTCACCCCATTCAGAGGAAGCGAGTCCGACAGCTTCAATTTCACCGTGACGGTAAGGAGCGCCAATGTTTCCTCCTCCTCGGAAGTCTGGGTCAACTTGTATGATTACTTCAATACGAATGACATGAGGCGCATCAATCTCACCCACTCCTTTTCCAACGCAGGCGACGGAACGATGACCTTCTACCAGGAGACGCAACTTCCGAGGAGCATATACCGTCATAATTTTAATTACAACCAGAGCACCAACAACGAAGTCACAACACCATTAGGTTGGGGGCCAACGATGATATCCAACAACGAGCTCCTCGGCCTGGAGCTCTACTACAACACGCTCTACGTGTTCCTCAATGTGGGCCTATGGTTCGCCTTCGTCATCATGGCCACATGGTGGATGGAATCCTCCAAGAAGAAGGTGGAGGCGGCACAGAAGCAGAAGAAGGAAGCCGAGGCCAAGGAATCAAAGGAGAAGTTCGTCTGTTCCGAGTGCGGAGCGGACGTCCCGATCGATGCCAAGGAGTGCCCTCAATGCGGCGAGAGGTTCGAGGACGAGGGCTCAGGCCCGGAGAAATGCCCTTCCTGTGGCAAGGAAGTTGCACCAGGAGCAACCAACTGTTGGAACTGCGGAAAGGAGCTGAAGAAATAGGTCTGGCTCCTTACCAAGCTTTAATAAATCGCCCTGGCATACCCTCCCTTGGGATGCACTTTCACCATGGAGAGGTGAGCCTTTAGCATGACTTCGGTGGCGGAGCAACTGGCCAAGAAACAGAAAGAGATATCGGTCTCGGAGTTCTTCGAGCGCAACCGCCAGATCCTGGGATTCGACTCTCTCACCAAGGCGCTGCTCATGGCGGTCAAGGAAGCGGTGGACAACTCCTTGGACGCCTGTGAGGAGGCCGGGATCCTACCGGACATCGTCGTCAAGCTGGAGAAGGTGGACGACAAGGAGTTCAAGTTGACCGTGGAGGACAACGGCCCCGGCATCGTCCCCACCATGATCCCCAATGTCTTCGGTCGATTGCTCTTCGGCTCTCGCTTCCATGCCATCAGGCAGTCGAGGGGGCAGCAGGGCATCGGCATCTCCGCCACCGTCATGTATGGCCAGATGACCACTGGCAAGCCCGCGCGCATAACCTCAAAGACGGAGAGCGACAAGCCCGCCGCGGTGAAGTTGATCATGATCAACACCAAGCACAACTCCCCCGATGTGGTCGGCCCCTCGCCCCCGAACGATTATGTGATGTGGGACGAGAAGCAGCATGGCACGAGGGTGGAGATCAATCTGAACGGGCGCTACGTGGCCTCCAAGCAATCGGTCTACGAGTATCTGAGGCAGACGGCCATCGTCAACCCCCATACCAACATCATCTTCGTGGACCCTGATGGCAAGATGAGCACCTTCGCCCGGGCTTGGGAAAAGCTCCCTCCCACCACCAAGGAGATCAAGCCCCATCCCGAGGGATTGGAGCTGGGGACGCTCATGAACCTTGGCCGGGCCTCGCGGACCAAGAACCTGAAGGAGTTCCTCAAATCGGACTTCTGCCGCATCTCCGACCGCTTGGCCAAGGAGATAGTGGAGCGCTCGGGCCTCAGGGAGACGGCCAAGACCACCCAGCTGAATCTGGATCAGTTCAAGGCGCTCCTAGGGGCGATGCAATCAGCGAAGTACCTTCCTCCCTCGATGGACTGCCTCTCTCCGATCGGAGAGGCGCTCATCCGCAAGGGCTTGAAGAACGTCCTGGACGACATGAAGCCAGAGTTCTACACCCCGCCGGTCACCCGTTCCCCCCGGGTCTATTCCGGCAATCCTTTCCAGGTGGAGGTGGGCATCGTCTACGGGGGCAACATCCCGGCGGACCAGCCTGTCGCCATCTTGCGCTTCGCCAACCGCGTCCCGCTCCTCTACCAGCAGGGGGCCTGCGTGCTCACCAAGTCCGTGGAGAGCGTGGACTGGCGCCGCTATGGCCTGGAGCAGCGCGGTGGATCGGGCATCCCCTTCGGTCCGGCGATAATATTGGTGCACCTCGCCTCAACCAAGGTGCCCTTCACCTCGGAGGCCAAGGAGGCGGTAGCATCCATACCCGAGATCCAGGTGGAGATAGAGCTTGCCCTCCGCGAGTGCGGACGGCGCCTCAAGGTCCATCTCAACAAGAAGGACACCAAGGTCCGCACCAAGGCCAAGTTCGAGATAGTCCAGGAGATACTGCCCCTCATCGCGCAGAAGAGCGCCAAGATCGTGAAGAAACCGGTCCCACAGCTCTCTGGCACCATCACCAAGATCATGAACGTGGTCTGGATCGATGACTCCGTGGTTTACGAGAAGAAGCGCCACCGGGTCAAGGTGGACATCTACAATTACACCCCCAAGCAGACTCGATTCAACCTGCACGCCGTGGTCCCGTCGACAGGGATCGAGCTATTGCGATCCGAGCCCAGGCCAGTAGAGGTGAAGGAGGATGGCAAGATCACCTGGGAGCTCAAGCCCATCCGCTCCACGGAGAAGTTCACCGTGGCCTTCGAGCTGGAGGGACTCGAGCCCGAGCTGTACGACGAGAACGAGCTCTATGCCAGCGGCATCGACCCTTCGATGATCATCGGCGCCGACCCTCTTCCAGGGGATTGGGACGTGGCCCGATTGCAGGTGACGGAGGCGCCGGCGGAGGCCGCGCCCCCAACCGAGGAAGAAGCGGAAGAAGTGGACTATGACGAGCATACGGAGGCGCTCAGCGATGACTGATTACTCGAAGGAAGCGGTGCAACGCCTCTATGAGATCGCCGAGTCCATCTACGACCAGATAGATGGCGGGAAGGTCCCCAAGATGGTCATACCCCTGAGGACGAAGTCCAACATCCGCTTCGACCCCAAGCACTCCGTCTGGAAGTATGGCCCTGCCAAAGGCGCCCGGACGGCGAAGAAGACCCAGGGTGCGCTCATGCTCCTGCGCACCATGTACGTGATGGAGTTCATCGAGGACATGATCAAGGAGAGCAAGTCCTCCACCTTGAGGGAGATGTACTACATCTCCGAGGGCTGGGGCAAGGGCAAGTTCCATTCCCAGGACGAGAGCAACCTCCTCGCTGAGGACCTGGAGATCGTCACTGGGCTGATGCGCGAGGACTTCAAGCTCCGGCCGGAGGAGAACGGGGCAAGCGTCTTCGGGAATATCACCATCCAGGAGACGGACCGCAAGGGCAAGAGCAAGAAGATCAATTGCTTGGACGACGTGGGCGACTCCGGCTATGGCATCCCGTACAACGTGGAGAGCGACAAGGTCAAGCTCCTGGAGACGGGTGCGGACTTCATCATCGCCATAGAGACCGGCGGTATGTTCGACCGCCTGGTGGAGAACGGCTTCGCCGAGGACTTCAACTCCGTCCTCGTCCATCTCAAGGGGCAGCCGGCCAGGTCCACGCGCCGCTTCATCAAGCGCGTCAACGAGGAGCTGAAGCTGCCCGTGGTGGTCTTCACCGATGGCGACCCTTGGTCCTTCCGCATCTTCGCCTCGGTGGCCTATGGCGCCATCAAGACCGCACATATCTCCGAATTCCTAGCCACGCCGACGGCCGAGTACATAGGCATCACCGCCTCTGACATCGAGAACTACAAGCTGCCCACGGACAAGCTGTCTGAAAGGGACACCAAGGCCCTGGAGGCAGAGCTCAAGGACCCGCGCTTCAACGACGAGTTCTGGAGGAACGAGATAGAGCTCATGCTCAAGCTGAACAAGAAGGCGGAGCAGCAGGCCCTGGCCAAGTACGGCCTGGACTATGTGACGGACAAGTATCTGCCGGAGAAGTTGGGAGAGATGGGTGTGCTCCGCTGATCAGTCCAGCCGCTTCTCCATGTTCATGCTCTTGACCTTGAAGCCCGCAACTTCATAGAGGTGGACGGCGACGGGGTTGTGCGTGAAGACGTGTAGGTACAATGCCTTCAGGCCTTTCTCCCTGGCCAGCTGCTCCAGCGCTTTCATGGTGGCTTTGCCGAGCCCCTTCCTTCTGTGGTCCTCCTCTAAGAAGACATCGTAGATGAAACCAACCGGGCGGCCATCGTCCTCGACCTTGAACCATAGAGCCCCGACTTCCTCTCCATTAGCCCTGTCCCTTATTTCGAATAGGTAGTTGTCCGGGGTGTCCAGCCCCAGATGCAGGAGGCGGAGGTGATCCTCCCTGGATCGGCGCTCGGCGTCCTCGTCGGTTCTATAGCCAGCCTTGACGTTCTCCTTGGCATAACGATGGACCGCCCGCTCCAGATAGCTTTGGAACTGGTCTTCGCTCATCGGCAGGAGCTCTACCTCTCTCATCCACGTAGAGGACCGTCGTTCCTTACGATAAGCTCTCTCACAAATTTTGCTTTCAAAACTGAGTTGACGTGTTCGAATTAATTGTAAGCGCCTCGTTAACTCGAAGCATGCCAGCAATGCTCATAGCGACCCAAAAGAAGGTCTCAAAGCTGACTTTGCCATCTAGAAGGGCGTTATGAAGGCCCAATTCTTCCTATATTCCTTCAAATTCATTCTCTCCCTTGCAGAAGACGGAAGGAAATCGAGACTTTTTACGAGTTTCTTCCATCTTCTGGTGTAAAAGGACGAATCCCTCGGAAACATATTAACGGGGTCTACCCATTTTGGAGCACCCGCGTTCGGACCAAGGGTCTACAGGGAGGAATCGGGAACATGCAAACACGAGACTTGATTGAAAAGGTAGTTGCCAAGAACCCCGGGGAGAAGGAATTCCACCAGGCAGTGAACGAGGTTCTTGAGTCCTTGGAGCCGGTTTTGAAAGTGCACCCCGAGTATGCCAGGGCCAAGATACTCGAGAGGATCGTCGAGCCGGAACGGACGTTGTTGTTCCGAGTGACATGGACTGATGACAAGGGGGAGATCAATGTGAACCGTGGTTATAGGGTTCAGTTCAACAGTGCCATAGGCCCTTACAAGGGGGGGCTTCGCTTCCATCCCTCCGTCAACCTAGGAATATTGAAGTTCCTCGGCTTCGAGCAGATATTCAAGAATTCACTAACTGGCCTGCCGATGGGAGGAGGAAAGGGGGGCTCTGACTTCGATCCGAAGGGTAAGAGCGATGCCGAGGTCATGAGGTTCTGCCAGGGCTTCATGAACGAGTTGTACCGGCACATAGGGCCGAACACTGATGTCCCAGCCGGGGACATAGGGGTGGGAGGAAGGGAGATAGGTTACTTGTTTGGTCAATACAGGAAGATCACCAATCGTTTTGAATCCGTCCTAACGGGGAAGGGAATTAACTGGGGAGGCTCACTTGTCCGTCCTGAGGCGACGGGTTATGGATGCTCCTACTTCTGCGAGGAGATGCTAAAGACCAAGAAGGATTCCATGAAGGGGAAGACCGTGGCCGTTTCCGGCTCAGGCAACGTTGCCCAATATGCCGTACAGAAGGTCACTCAGCTCGGGGGCAAGGTCGTCACCCTGTCAGATTCCGATGGCTCGATCTACGACCCTCAGGGCATCGATGCGAAGAAGTGGAATTTCGTGATGGAACTGAAGAACGTCAAGAGGGGGAGAATCGGGGAGTACGCGGACAAGTTCGGTTGCGAGTATTGGAAGGGACAGAGGCCTTGGAAGGCCACCTGCCAGGTCGCCATGCCCTGCGCCACCCAGAACGAGATCGATAAGCAGGACGCCAAATCGCTGCTGGACAACGGGGTCATCGCGGTGTCCGAAGGAGCCAACATGCCATCCACGCCAGAGGCGGTGGAGCTGTTCCTAGGGAATGGCATACTGTTCGGCCCAGGCAAAGCAGCCAACGCAGGCGGAGTGGCTACCTCTGGCTTGGAAATGTGCCAGAACCATATCGGCCTGTCCTGGGCTGCTGAGGAAGTGGATCGACAGCTGCATCAGATAATGATCAACATCCATAAGTCCGCAGCCGAAGCCGCAATCAAATTCGGTTCCCCAGGTAATTACGTGGTCGGAGCCAACATTGCCGGCTTCGTGAAGGTGGCCAATGCTATGATGGATCAAGGCATCATATGAGTATGAGCGCAGTGAGAAAACCTAAGACGGGGGGACGCCCCCCGTCCCATTTACAAGCGAGGCTAGGCATCAGGTCCAGATCAGCCAATGAGGCATCTAACCTAGCGAATGGAAATGAATAAACTCTAAATGCGGGAAGAATCCACAAAGAAAGGTGTAGTCATGAAGCATGCACACCGAAATTCGTGCCTGGATAGGGAAGTGAAGAATTGCTCGGAGGAGATGGCCAAGAAGCTTTCAGCCATTTTCTTAAAGTATCGCAAGGACAAGGACGACCTCCTATCGATACTTCAGGACATCCAAGATGAGTTCGGCTACCTTCCAGAAGAGGCCCTCCACTTACTGTCCAAAGAGATCCGGGTCCCCAAGAACGAGATATATGGAGTGGCGACGTTCTATGCCATCTTCAGGTTCGAGAAGCCTGCAAAGCACAGAATCACTGTTTGCCTGGGCACTGCGTGCTATGTAAATGGGTCTTCCAAGATCCTAGACGAAGCCGAAAGGAAATTGGGAATAAAGGCGGGTCAGACCACAGAGGACGGGGAGGTCAGCATCGATCACGTATTCTGCAATGGCTGTTGTGGCCATGCCCCTGTGGTCATAGTTGACAACAAGGTCTCTGGTGACTGGTCCCCGACCAAATTGAACGAGGCCATAGACAAGTTCAAAGAGGGGTCCATTTGAGCGAGGATATGTGGTCTGAGGCCAAGGGCGCCTGGAAAGCGCTCATGAACAGCGGCAAGCCCGTGATATATTTGGGCGCTGCCTCATGCGGACGCGCTGCTGGGGCGCTCGTGGTTAAGCATGCCATTCAACGTGAGCTGAAAGACCAATCCATTGATGCACAGATTATCGATGTCGGTTGCATCGGTCCCTGCTTCATGGAGCCGTTGGTCTACATCCAGCTCCCCGGCGAACCGCCAGTGGTGTACAATAATGTTGCTACAGCTGACGTCCCTCGACTGATTCAAAAAGTAATCATCGATGGGACCCATCTCAAGGACAAGGCAGTTGGCGTCCTTGCTGATGCGCCGAAAATGGGCATGCCTAGGTTCTTTGACCACCCCATGCTCGCACCTCAAGTCAGGCTGGTCCTCAGGAATTGTGGTCTAATTGACCCTACCAACATCGGGCATTACCTCGCGATGGATGGGTATTTGGGCCTAAAGAAAGCGCTGACCATGACTCCGGAGCAGGTCATTGAGGAAGTCAAGATCTCTGGGCTCAGAGGGAGAGGGGGCGCTGGTTTCTCTACTGGGATGAAGTGGAAATTATGCAGGGACGCCCCTGGAGATATGAAGTACCTCATATGCAATGCGGACGAGGGCAACCCTGGCACGTTCGTCAATCGCATCCTGCTCGAGGGCGATCCCCATGCTGTTTTAGAGGGGATGGTCATAGCAGCTTACGCCATCGGAGCATCACAAGGCTTCATTTACATAAGGCACGAGTACCCGCTGGTCCGAGAGTACGTCCAAAAAGCGACATTGGACATGAGGCAGTTGGGGCTTTTGGGCGAGAACATTATGGGCAGCGACTTCAACTTCGACATTCAGATCAGAAGAGGCGCGTTGGCCTTCGTCTGCGGGGAGGAGACGGCGTTGATGGCCTCAATAATGGGACATAGGGGCATGCCAAAGCCCAGACCGCCATTCCCGGCAACCTCAGGATTATGGGGCAAGCCAACGAACATCAACAACACCGAGACTATGGGCACCGTTCCATCGGTGCTCCGAATGGGCGGGCCGAGTTATGCTGAGTATGGCATCAAAGGTTCATCTGGCACCAAGACCTTCTCCCTCGGTGGTAAGGTCAAGAACACCGGATGCATCGAAGTTCCGCTAGGTACTCCGCTCAAGACGATTGTCTTCGAAATTGGCGGTGGAATGGTAGATGGAAAGACCTTCAAGGCCGTCCAGACCGGTGGACCATCCGGTGGCTGCATCCCTACTCCCCTGATTGGAACTGGCGTCGACTATGAGCAATTGACCGATCTTGGGGCCATCATGGGTTCTGGTGGCCTCATCGTGATGGATGAGGACAATTGCATGGTGGACATGGCAAGGTACTTCCTCAGTTTCACCCAGAATGAATCGTGTGGTAAGTGCGTACCATGCAGGATCGGGACCAGACGCATGCTTGACGTCCTCGAGAGGATCACCCGAGGAGAGGGAGAGGTCGATGACCTATCGAGGCTCGAGGAGCTTTGCGAGACCATCAATAAGGGGTCGTTATGCGGGTTGGGCCAGACCGCCCCAAATCCAATTTTGACGACGCTTAGATACTTCAGGAACGAGTACGAGGCGCACATCATCGAGAAGAGATGCCCTGCAAAGACCTGCAAGGCGCTGATGCATTTCGAGATCCTTCCGGACAAATGCATCGGCTGCGAGATATGCAAGGGGAAATGCCCCACCGGTGCGATCACTGGAGAATCGAAGCACACCCACGTCATTGATCAGAAGAAGTGCACCAAGTGCGGCATATGCTTTCAGATATGTCCCCCCAAAGCCTCCGCAGTGGCCAAAATAGACAATGAGGCCAAGGGGGCGATCTTTTGATAACCATCAACGGCAAACAATACCCGTTCAAGGCTGGACAGACCGTGCTGGAGGCGGCAACCGCGGCGGGTGTCTACATCCCCACGCTCTGCAGCCACCCACACCTTACAGCCTTCGGAGCCTGCCGGCTTTGCCTAGTCCAGATCGACAATGTACGCGGCCTGCCCACCGCTTGCACCATCCCGTTGACGGACGGCATGAACATCCGCACCGAAAGTGAAGACATCCAAAGGCTGCGCCGGGAGATCATGCTCCTGATGCTATCTGAGCACCCTTACAGCTGCCTGGTCTGCAAGGACCAGGAGATGTGCGTTAAGTACAACAGCTGCACCACCAAGGCCGGAAAGATCACGGGGTGCAACCTTTGCTCCTGGAAAGAGGGCTGCGAGGTGCGGAAGGTAGTGAACTATCTCAAGATAGATGAGATAACCTATCCAATCCACTACCATGACTACCCCCTGGAGAGGGAAGAACCCTTCTTCGACAGGGACTATAACCTATGCATCCTCTGCGGTCGCTGCGTGCGTGTCTGTGAGGACATCCGCGGCATAGGGGCCATCGCGTTCCTGAACCGTGGCCACGAAACCAGGATAGGCACTGCGTTCGGCATGTCCAACGTAGAGGCGGGCTGCGTGTTCTGTGGCGCCTGCCTGGACGTCTGCCCTACCGCCGCCTTGACCGGTAGGGCCACGAAATGGCTGGCCAAGACGGAGAAGAGGACAAAGACCACATGCAACTTCTGCGGCGTGGGGTGCACCATGGTGGTGGAAGGTCGCCGGGAAACGGTGATGCGCGCACAAGCCGACCTAGACGGACCAGCCAACAAAGGTCAAGCATGCGTGCTCGGGCGGTTCTGCATCCCGCCCTTCTTCAATGCCATAGGACGCCTTCGCTATCCGTTGGTGCGCAAGGAGGGGGTGCTCACGCCCGTTTCGTGGGAGGAAGCCCTGAAGGCGGCGGTCGATGGGCTGAAGCAATACCACCCGGGGGATGTGCGCATCCTGATATCGCCCCAGCTCACCAACGAGACCGCCTACCTGTTATCGCGCCTGGCGAAGGAGGTGCTGCCTGGGTCCTTAATGGAACTGGACTCCCCCTTCGATTCGCTGGCCTTAAGGACTTCAAGGGAGCTGCTGGGCCATGCGGGCTCGAGCGGGACCCTTACGGCCATCAACAATGCGGGCACCATCCTGATCGTGGGGGCGGACCTGCGTCTCGACCATAGCGTTCTTCGCGTGCGCATCAACGCCGCTCACAGAAGGGGAGCCAAGGTTATCTGGCTTGGCCCGATGCAGCCTGGTGAGGACCGGCTGGTGGACTATCATTACCCTGGCACGGACTACCTCGATAAATTGGCCGGTTTACTAAGAAAGCTGGCCCACGATGCGCATAACTTCGAGGGCGCCAACGAATTCCTCGAATCCCTGGTTGCATTCAAAGACAGCAAGGAGTCAACGGAATTGGCGAAACTGGTCCGAGGCAAAAGCCTCTGCATCCTGGTCGGAAAGGGCGTGCTCACTGACCATCCTGAAGCGGTCCTCACCGCCGCCTACAATCTGATTGTTCTTACGCGAAGTCCCCGAGGGCTGATCCTATTATTGGAATCGAACTCACAGGGCATAAGCGATGTGAGCGGGCTGCCAAATGTTGCTCTGGAAGCGCCCCCTGCCGCCAAAGCCTACTACGTCACCTCGGGGAACGCCGAAGTGCCCCAGGACGTGGGCTTCCTGGTACTGCAGGATATCTTCGAGAGCGCAATGATGGACAGGGCGGACGTGGTCCTGCCGGGCACAGGCATGCCGGAAGACTCGGGCACCATCACCTCCATGGAAGGAAGAGTGCAAGCTTTGGACCCCATCGCCCAAGCACCGGGGATGTCCAAACCAGATTGGTGGGTGGTGGCGAGGCTGGCCACCCAGATGGGTGGTAGTGGTTTCGCGTACGATAAGGTCGAGCAAGTAACCGAGGAATTGTTCAAGGCCACCAGGGTCAAATCATTGGGGCTGATCGCTAAGGACAGCTATGCGCTCAAGCTCCGCTCGATGCAACCGGGCAATTCGGCCGGGCGTGCGCCTTCGCCCAAAAAGCATGTCCATGTCTATCGGGGGGCCGACATCGTATACAAGGTCGACGACCTACGTCGGCTCTACACGTACTGGGGGGTGGTTGAGTGAACAAGGTCATCGAGCGCACCGAGCTGGTTCCCAACGTGCACAAGATGGTCATCGAGGCGCCCCTGCTCTCCAAGAAGGTCAAGCCGGGGCAGTTCATAATCATCATGGCGGACGAGAAGGGGGAGCGCATACCCATCTCGGTGGGCGACTGGGACGAGAAGGCCGGAACGGTAACCATCTTCTTCTTGGAGGCGGGGGTCTCCACCATGAAGCTGGCGCAGAAGAGGGCCGGGGACGACCTTCACGCAGTAGTGGGGCCATTGGGCCACCCAGCCAAGATCGGCAAGTATGGAACGGTCGTGTTGGGAGGAGGGTGCTACGGCATCGGGGGCATCACCTCCATCGCCAGGGCAATGAAGGCCGCTGGCAACAAGGTGATCGTCATAATAGAGGCGCGCTCCAAGTACCTCCTCTACAACCAAGAGGTGCTGCGGCAGATCGCCGATGAGTACATCGAGACCACCTCCGATGGCAGCAGTGGGATACGTGGGAAGGTACAGGACGTGGTCCAGTACATCACCAACCAGAAGAAGGTGGACCTGGCCTATTTCATCGGTTGCACGTTCATGATGATGAACTGCTCCAATGCCACCAAGGGCAAGCACCTGAAGACCATGGTGTCACTGAACGCCCTGATGCTCGATGGCACGGGCATGTGCGGAGTATGCCGCGTCAATATAGGCGGTCAGACGAAATTCGCCTGCGTGGACGGACCGGAGTTCGATGGGCATCAGGTGGACTGGCTGCAGGTCTTCCAGCGCAAATCCATGTACATCCAGGAAGAGATGCTGGCCTATCAGTACCACACCTGTCGGGCCTTGACCTCTCTGAGGAAGGAGGAGCATGATTAATATGGTAGAGGCTCCCCCAGAAAGGACGAAGGTCCCCAGGCAGAAGATGCCCGAGCAGCACCCTATGGTCCGGGCCAGGAACTTCAACGAGGTACCCCTTGGCTATTCACCAGAGACGGCACAGTTGGAGGCCAGCCGGTGCCTCCAATGCAAGAAGCCCTCATGCATAGAAGGTTGTCCGGTGGGCGTCAAGATACCTGAATTCATCATGCTGATCAAGGAGGGCGATTTCGTGGCGGCAGCGCGCAAGATCAAAGAAACCAACGCCCTGCCGGCGGTATGCGGACGCGTTTGCCCCCAGGAGGTCCAGTGCGAAAGGTCCTGTGTGCTGAGCAAGAAGGGCGAGGCTGTGGCCATCGGTCACTTGGAACGCTTCTGCGCCGATTTCGAGCGGGATTCGCACCAGATCTGCCTGCCGGTGAAGGCCGCTGCCAATGGGAAGAAGGTGGCGGTCGTGGGATCCGGTCCAGCGGGCCTCACCGTGGCCGGCGACCTCATACTGCTCGGTTACAAGGTGACCATCTTCGAGGCCTTGCACAAACCAGGCGGTGTGCTGGTCTACGGCATCCCGGAGTTCCGCCTGCCCAAGGAGATAGTGGAGTCGGAGGTCAAATACCTCCAGAGCCTAGGGGTGGAGCTGCAGCTGAACATGGTGATCGGCGCCATCCGCACCGTCAAGGAGCTGATGGAAGTCGATGGTTACGACGCGGTCTTCATCGGGGTGGGCGCCGGCACGCCGCAGTTCTTGAAGATCCATGGTGAGGACCTCTGCGGGGTCTATTCGGCCAACGAGTACCTGACCCGAGCCAACCTCCTCAAGTCCTACCAGTTCCCCAGATACGACACCCCTCTTGCCAAGGGGCGCAGCGTGGCGGTCGTGGGGGGCGGGAACGTGGCCATGGACAGTGTGAGGACGGCGCTGAGGTTGGGAGCCGACAACGCGTTCATCGTCTATCGTCGTTCGATCGACGAGATGCCCGCCCGGAGGGAGGAGATCCACCATGCCCAGCAGGAGGGCGTGCAGTTCAAGCTCCTCACCAACCCGGAGGAGGTGATCGGGGACGAGCGGGGATGGGCCAAGGCCATCAAGTGCATAAAGATGGAGCTGGGAGAGCCTGATGCCAAGGGCAGGAGGCGGCCGGTGCCGATAAAGGGCTCTTGGTTCGACCTGCCCGTGGACCTGCTCATAATCGCCATCGGCACCAACGCCAACCCCCTCCTGACCGCCAACATGCCTGACTTGAAGTTGAACGAACAAGGCTACATCCAGACGGACGAGGATGGGCGAACCAGCCTGCCCCGGGTCTATGCTGGAGGCGACATCGTGACCGGCTCGGCCACGGTCATCCAGGCCATGGGCGCGGGAAGGAAGGCCGCGAATGCCATCCACAAGGATCTCACCGGTAAGGATGCGCAACAACCGGACGCGTGCAGCGCGACGATGTGACCCTGTGTTGTCCGTTTATCGATAGGACGGCTTACGCCTTCGCTTTATTCGAATGGCTCGAAGGTGTGAGCGGGGCGCAGGCTAGGTAAGGTTGCATGCGGGGCTGAAGGTCTCCTCGATACGGCCTAGCACAAAAGACCTGTCCAACGTGGACAGGAAATGGCCCAGGCGCGGTCCTTGCTTCTTGTTGATGAATATCAAGTACATGACCTGGAAACCGCCCTTGGCGCCGATCCCGGACGCTTTGGCGCACTCGTAGACCAGGTCATGTATCTTGTCCCCGCTCCAATCCACCTGGGTCAGCTTGGCATGCACCTCCCGGAGGAAGCGCACCTCGCCCTCGGAGAGCTGACAGGTGGGCAGCGCGGGGGCGATGTGGAACTTCACCTCTTCAGGAGCGAAGTTTTCCAACCAGAAGCGGACACATTCCGCTCTCTGCATGAGCAGCTTCGCGTCCTCGTCCTTGATCTCGGTGATGCGCTCGGAGCGCTTCAGGATCTCGAGCACCATGTCGAAGGAGGAGGTTATCTGCACTATCTGCACCAGATGGCGGTAGGGGACCTGCAGGGGCATTTGCCCGCGCACCCCGTTCGGCTGGGCCAGCTCGTATGCCCGCAACAGGTCCTTGTCCCTCTCCTCCACGCCGCCCTTGTAGTACCAGGACTCGACCTTGTCGTACTCGTCCACCACGTCCAGCACTCCCAGGCTCGAGTCATAGTCGATGTGGCGATCGGCGTTGTAGCGGAGGAAGGAGTAGTTGAAGACCGGGGCGGGCGTGATGGCCAAGGCGTCCAGGCCCGTAACCTCCACCCCCTTGGATTTGTGCATCTGGCCCTTTCCCTTGAGCTGCACGAACTCATATGGTATCGGGTGGGGGGGAGGGTTGATGAAGACCTCCTGGGCGAAGCGCACGCCAGTATCATAGGAGCCTCCTGCGGCCGCATGGTCCTTGCCGAAGGGCTCGCAGGTGACGCCGAACAGCTTCCACTTGGCGGCCCATTCCACCCTCCAGGGCATCTTGCCCTCTGCCTTGCGCACGTCCGCCTTCCCCTCGTGGCCGCAGTGGCAGACGTAGCTGACAAAAGGGAACTCGTATCCTAGGATCTTGCCCGCGGAGAACTTGCCGCACCTGGAGCACTTGGGGGTGTAAGGGAAGAAATCGGCGGGGACGTCCCGGCCCGTGACCTCGCGGAGGATCTGGGCGACCTTCTCCTTGCTCCTGATGGCGGTATCGGTGATGTCCGCGAGCTTGCCTTGGGCGTAGAGCTCGTGGGTCCAGTAGAGCTTGGGCGCCAGCCCCATCTGCTTGATGGCCTCGAGGAAAGGCTCCCCGAAGTGATGTACGTAACTCTGATGCTCCCCGCAGGGGCAAGGTATCTCGGACAAGGGCCTCTGGATCTGCTCGTCGTAGCTCTGGTCCAGGAAAGGATAGCGCTTGCGCAGCGGGTCGAAGGAGTCGATTATGTAGATGAACTCGACGTCGGCCTTATGGTCCTTGAGCGCCTGGTAGACCCCCCTAGCGGTCACCGCCTCTCTCAGGCTTCCCACGTGGATGAAGCCCGATGGGGTGATCCCGGTGGAGATAAGGTTCTTCGCGTTCTTGGCCATCAGCTCCTTGGCGATGACGTCAGCCCAATGCATGTTAATCAGGGCGCCTCAAGGGCGTTCAGCATATTAAGGTTGCTAGCTCGCCCTGATATGGCGTCCTGCAAATGGCGCCTGTCTATGATATCAACTGAAGGTTGATAACTATCAATCACCATGATTAAATAGTGGCGTATGGGTCGACGTAGCCGATGGATAAAACTTCGTTCGAATCGAGGTTGGAAGGGGCGAAGGACATACCTGATATCTTCGAGCTGGTGAAACAAGCGGTGCGCAAGACCACTGGAAAGGAGCGCTCGGGCCTGATGCTCGGCCTTTCCAATCTGGGCGGAGGACCGGATGGGTTCGTTGGCGCCTACTATCCCGTGGCCACCAACATCATCGTCATGAACACCATGCCCTTGGACCGGATACGGCAGACCGATCCCTCGCTTTACAAGCCATACATCTTCCACATCCTTCTGCACGAGTACATCCATGCCCTGGGGACGATGGACGAGGGGGCGACCCGGGAGAAGGCGAGCGAGATAAGTGCCAAGGTCCTGGGGATAGGGCATCCCGCCACCGAGCTGTCCAAGGACATGTCCAAGTACCTGCCCAAGCTCGTCTACCCCGTATACGGTTGGAAGCCCGAGACTGAGCCGACCTTGCAGCTGGTCAAGGGGTTCGACCGGTCCTCCACGGACCTGTACATCAATTGAGCCCTCGGACGCCCGGTGGCCAAGGCGGGCGCACAAAGGTTATATAAGGGCGCTGGGGATTCGTGGCTCGAGGACCATGCCTAAGGAGAGCAAGAAGGGTACAGGCTTCCAATCCGCTGCGGGCCTCATCCGCTACTTCGATTCCGAGGATGAGAAGGCTCCAAAGATCAGCCCCTACCTGGTGCTGATATTCGCGGTGGTCCTCGTCTTCGTGGTGGAGATAGCCAAGATCATTTGGCCCTACTAGTTATCAAATCTCCTTGAACTTGCTCGGCGTGCCCTTGAAAGCTCCTTTCCAGTTGCCTTTGCGCTTGACCGCCCAACGGATGAGGTAGGGGGCGACGAGGGTAGTTGCCAAGGCCATGAAGATCACCGTGGCGTAGAGGCTGTCCGTGAGCACCCCGGTCATGAGACCGATGGAAGCGATGATGATGCCCACCTCGCCTCTGGGGATCATGCCCATGGCCACGATGTTGGCGCTGCCTTTCCCCATTGACCTTGCACCTAGCCAGGATCCTGCATATTTCGTAATAATCGCAAGGAGCGTCAACGCTATGGCTATGATTAAAATCCCCTCTCCTGTCATTGAGTCTAAGCTCACCATGAACCCAATTTGAAGGAAGAAGAAGGGGACGAGGAACTCGTTGATGGGTTCGAGCTTTTCCTCAGCAGGCCAGATGTCCTTGAACTCGGCGAAGAGCATCCCTGCGAGGAACGCCCCGATGATTGCTGCGAGGTTCAGATAGGAAGCAAGCGCGGAGATACCGAAGCACACGATCAGTGCGAATGGGAGTGGGGTGATGTGCTTGTGCCAATGCTTGGTAGGCTTGATTTCCTTTGCCTTGGAGCGAGATTTGGGGATGAGATAGGTCACGAACAGCACCATCAGCACAAAGGCCACGGCCAATACGGCCACGGCCGCTATGTCCAGGAGGCTGGTCCCGCTGCCTTGCGCTATGCCTGAGACCATGGAGAGGATTATTAGTCCGATCACGTCATCGATCACTGCGGCGCCAAGGATCGCCTTGGCCTCGATGGTCTCGATCATGCCCAGGTCCTTGAGGACATAGGCGGTGATGCCGACGCTCGTGGCCACCAGGGCCGAGGCGATGAAGAGGCTCTCGAGCATCTCGAACTGAAGAACGAGCATGAACGTGAGCCCAGCGACGAAAGGAATTACCACACCGAGAACGGCCACCATTGCCGCGACCTTTCCCACCTTACTCAATTCGTGCAATGGGGTCTCTAGGCCGACGATGAACAGCAGGAAGATGACCCCAAGCTCGGCGAAGACCTCGAAGACGGCCTCGTTCTCCTCCTGACTTAGTTGCAACCAGGAGTAGAGCGATTGCCCGTCGATCGTGATGTTGCTAATGGCTATCCCCACGAGCACCACGCCTATGACGACCGGCACCTCCAGGCGCTTGCATATTATGCTGGCTATGCTGGCCAATAGAATGAGGACGAAAAGCTCGACGAGGACAACTTCCAGGTTGACCATAGTGCATCCCAGATGATAATTCGCCTGTCCTTATTTATATTCTGGCCATTCGCGCAAGTGTGCTGGAGCCCTAGAAGCTAGGGTCCCGTCCCTACCAAAGAAATATATATTCAGTCTGGTTGGCCTGATTCGAGAGAGAGGGTAAATGTCGCTTTGGAAGAAGGTACCGTCCGGCCGGAATCCGCCGGAGATAATCAACGTGGTCATTGAAACGCCCAGGGGCAGCAAGAACAAGTATGAGATCTCCAAGGAGTACGACTTCATCCTCCTGGACCGCGTGCTGCACTCCAGCGTGGTGTTCCCCCATTCCTATGGGCTCATACCACGAACCTACTACGATGACGATGACCCCATGGACATCATGGTGCTGTTGAGCGAAACTACCTTCCCTGGCTGCGTGGTCGAGGCCCGGCCCATCGGCATGCTCAAGATCAAGGACGAAAAGGGCAAGGATGACAAGATCCTGGCGGTGGCCACCAACGACCCCAGGGTCAAGGATTACCATGAGCTGGAGGACGTGCCGAAGCACTACCTCGACGAAATCGCGGAATTCTTCAAGACTTACAAGACCCTCGAAGAGGGGAAGCACACTGAGGTCGAGGGCTGGGTCGGAAAAAACGAGGCCATCGTGGCCATATCATACGGCCTGAGCCTGTTCCGGGAGAAGTTCGCCTATAAGTGAGATGGGACTTCCGGTCTGAGGCCAATCACCTTCAGGACTGGACGAACTTGACGTAGTCTATCTGATCGTCCTTTTGGAAGGACGCGATCATGTCATGGACTGGGCCTGCGGGTCCTCGAACGATGAACACCTCCAAGCACTTGTGATTGCGAAGGTGGGAATGGATCTGGGTCGCCACCACCTCCTGGTAGGTGTGGCTGAGGCCATCCAGGTCCGGAGCTCCATGGGAACCATGGACCACGATCAACACTCCCTCCACCTCCCCCTTGAGGCTCTCGCGGTCCCGCACCTCGGCCTCCGCTGAGCGTATGCATACGCGCATGGCCTCGCTGCGCCCGTTCAGCTTGTGCGCCCTCTGCACCTTGTCCAAGGCCTTGATGTTGTCCTCGCTGAGGGAGATGGAGACTATTGGCATGATGATTGAATCGGGGACTATGGGTAAGTTCTTTGCCCTCGCACCAGGGAAACGATTTAATCAGGAGATGCTATTCCGGGGGGTCCAGGGATGGGGATGCTAATGGATGACGCCACTTCTTTCCAGAGCGTGGTCGAGCTCTTCTTGCTAAGGTATCATGGCCGAGCCGCAAGCGCTCAATCGGAGGACGAAGACGCCCAGCGCAGGAAGGACCAGGAAAGGAACTACCGGTTGTTGTTGAGCTATGGCCTCGACCCTGAGTTCAGAATCGCCTTGGGCAAAGAGCTAGAATCGGACCCAATCAAGCGTGAATGGCGGGAGGAGCTCGGCTTCGTCCTCGCCCTTGAGACGATACTTTCAAAGAACGGTCTCTGGCTCTATAATCGGATGATCTCCGAGGAGAGGCAAAGGGAACTCGAGGAGACCTATCCCGAGGTGTTCGGAAAAGTTGCTGGAAAGGGGCATTCCTCCATCGTTGAGCTGCTTGACGCTGCGGGGGCACCAAGGAGTAACCATGATCGAGAATTGTTGCCGCTATCCACTGCCATCCATGGCCTGTTCCCTGAAGGTTTCGAGTTGTCCAGCGCCATTCTTGCCCTGCGCCGGCACGGTTCCTTCCTCAATCTCGAACCGAGCTGGATGCAGGAGCTAGAAGGGTTCCAGGGAAATCTTGCCACGGACATACAACAGGTTCTGGCAAAGATCGGGGACCGGTCGGAGGTGGACCTTGAACAAGCCGAGCGCGTGCAGGGCCTAAATGCATCGGTGGAACTGATCTTCTGCATCGCTAGCGAGGCCGTTCTGGTTCGATGGTTCAGGTCCTTGAGCCCCGAGGACCAGGAAAGGGTGCTGGCCCCTACCATCGAGCTTGGCTGGGAAGGGGCGCAATTGACCAAGGCCATGGACAGGAGGTTTGCATGGTCCAAAGGCCCGGTCCAGGGTTCCCGGGCGGCGATGGATGCCGCTGAGTCCTACAGACAGTATGGGGTTAGCGATGCCGCGCTTTTCATTTATCAGGCTCTAGTGGACGACCCGAGGGTTCAGGATCGTGAGAGGGCAGAGGCCCATAATCGCATGGCAGTAATCCATCGCGAGGAGGGGCGGCATCACCAGGCTTTCCTCGAGTTCCAGGACGCGGGCATCATCTGGGAGGCGATCGATGCGGAGTGGGAGGGAGCCGTGACCGCCGCCTTCGTAGCCGAAGGCTACCACATGGAGGGCAAGAAAGAGAAGGCCGAGAAGTATCTGGAGGAGGCATTCGAAGGCCTCTCCCGGGCATCGGAGAGTGAGGATAAGATGGCCAGGGGATACTTCTACCTCGCTGGTTGCGCCAATTCCTTAGGTCGCCTAGACCTGGAGAAGAGGGCATTAGAAAAGGGGCTGGTGTTCGCACAGTCGCTGGAAGATGGAGCCCTATTCATCGAGCTCAACGACCGCCTCATGAACCTGCCCAAATAGGGGTCTCCGACGCCTATAATTAGGTACGAGCCCGAATTAGGTTGCGGGGCTGACATGGGAGAGAAGGAGTCGAAGCAACTCATCGAGCGGGTAAGGGTTGAGGCGGGCAAGCGTGTCGACCTAAAGGATTTCCCTACCAACTGGGACGACACGGATAAATACTCCATGGACGGGACGAAGCTCTCCAAGGATAACGCCGAAGAGCTCTTGGCCAAGAGCCAAAAGGAGATGGCCAAGATGCAGGACGTTCTCTGGGCGAGCAACAGCTTCTCACTCCTGATCATCCTTCAGGGAATGGACGCGGCTGGAAAGGACGGCATCATAAAGCACGTCATGTCCGGCGTCAACCCCCAGGGGTGCGAGGTCACCTCCTTCAAGGCTCCGACCGCCGAGGAACTGGACCACGATTTCCTTTGGCGCTGCATCAAGGTAATGCCTGGGAAAGGGAAGATCGGCATCTTCAACCGTTCTTACTATGAAGAGGTCCTGGTGGTGAGGGTGCATCCGGACTATTTGGTCAATCAACGACTCCCTTACAAGGACTATGGGCAGTCCTTCTGGAACGATCGCTACCACAGCATCAACGAGCTGGAGAAGCATCTCGTCCGCAATGGTACGGTTATCATCAAAATCTTCCTGAACGTGTCCATGGAAGAGCAGAGGACACGCCTCCTAGAAAGAATCGAGACCCCAGAGAAGAGATGGAAGTTCAACCCAAATGACGTGAAGGAAAGGGAGCTGTGGCTTAGGTATAGGGATGCCTACCGGGAAATGCTGCAGAACACCAGCACGGAACATGCTCCCTGGTTCGTCCTGCCCGCTGACCAGAAGTGGCTGACCCGGGTCCTCGCTGCCCAGATCATAATCTCGGAGACCAAGAGGTTGGGACTGCAGTACCCTGAGCTACCAAAGGAGTACTTGATGGCGGTGGATGAGGCCAAGGCAAAGCTTCAGAAAGGGTGATTGGCCACTTCCATTTTCCCTAAATCCATTAAATATCTTCATAATCCATATCTGTAGAAAAAGCAAGTGAAATTATGAAGTTGCCAGGGCCTCAATTCAGCTCTATAATTGCGAGGCAAAACCAAGTACCAAAAGAGACGATTGAATTCGTTGGTGAGACCCTATCCCTTGGTGACCGCCTCTCCGAGTTACTTTATGGCGTCCTGATGGTGACTTCGATATCTGGCTTGGTCCTAATAGGCGAACCTGGCGGGGAGAACGACCTGTACTACATGCTGGTCGTCCTCTTCATTACCATCGTCATGTGGGGCCTGCTCGATGGCATATCCTATGCATTGCTCAGTTCAGCTAACAGAGCAGAGAGGGAGAGCCTCGTCGAGTCTCTTGAGGTGGAGAACGACCCTGGGAAGAGGAAAGAGTCGATAGAAGGGGACTTGGATGAAACCCTGATAGCAAGGCTTGATGATGAGTCCAAGTCCCGAATCGTCGACATCATCGATAATGGACTGCCCCGCAATGCGGAGAAGATGACGAAGAACAAGCTGACGAGCTATGAAAAGGACATAATCCTGGCGGCGTTCCTGCTTGACTTCATCCCATTGATAATCCTTGTCTTCCCATACCTCTTCTTTGATACCTTACGGGTGGCGGCCCTCACCTCCCATGTGATGGCCTTGATAATGTTCGTCATAATCGGCTACTACTACTCAAAGTACGCGAACTTGAACAAATGGAAAGGCGCCTTCGTTTGCGGGCTGCTGGGCTTGATACTGGTCATCTTCGCAGAATCGACCAACCTGGTGCTCATTTAGGGGGTAAGGAATTGGCGTTCCCATCTTATCGGAAATTCCTGGGTTCGTACACATCTGCGAGCGAAAGGTACGCCGAGGCCTTCTATGGTATCATAATGGTCACGGGCTGCACGGGAATGGTAAGCCTGGGGGTGCCCAAAGAGGAGGCGGGCGTCCAGTTCATGCTTTGGACGGCATTGTTCGTGAACATACTCTGGGGCCTTATCGATGGGTTCACGGTAGTCTATGGGTCAATGGTGGACGAGGTCGCCTCCGACGTAGCGGTGAAGAATATGCGGTCGGGCAAGGATGTGGAGACGGCCTCAGAGGAGGTCCTCGATGCCCTGGATGGCTCCCTGGTCGGCAAACTGAGCGACCAGGACAAGGCCAAGGTCGTGGAGGTGATTCGCTCGGCAAAGAGTTACGCTCCTTTTTCCAACAAGCTACGATGGCCGGAGATCAAGCGTATCCTGGCCATATTCTCCATCGACTTCGTGACGGTGTTCCCTGTCGCCATACCCTTCATCTTCCTCACGGATACGACGACAGCTGTGAGATTGTCCTTCCTGATCGCCACATTCCTCATGGCCTACTTGGGCTACCAATGGGCGAAGTATGCGCGGATGAGAAGATGGAAGATAGCCGTCCTCTTCTCGTCGTTCACCATCTTCCTGCTCATCCTGTCCTTCGCCCTTGGAGGCATTTGAGCAGTAGGGCGGGATGGTCTAGAAAGTCCTTTGATGCAGGACCAGAAGAAGAAATAGTGCTCCCGTCGGGATTTGAACCCGAGTCGAAGCCTCGAGAGGGCTTCATGATTGGCCGCTACACTACGGGAGCGTGGTAAGGGCACAATAAAAAGCCCTTTATTAAACCTTTTTCTCCAGGGATGGATTTAGACCGATCAGGAAACCTGCGCTCACTAGGAAAACATAATTACCGTCCCAGCGAACTCCGGTGGTATGGCTATGGTTAGGCTGAGGTACCGGAAGGCAACGTTCTTCGCCACCCTTGTCCTCCTATCCATCGCGCTCACCTTCCTCAACCTCTTCTTCGGCCTGACCTTCTTCAAGGACCAGGCGATCGTGATAATCGCGGTTTTGGTCTCTGCGGCTCTGCTCCTCATAATAGGCGTATCGCCTTTCCTCACCGATCATGTCCTTACGGATACGGACCTGGAGCTCAGGCAGGGCTGGTACTTCCGCGCGAGAATACCGCTGTCCAACATCGAATGGATTCGGGTCGTGGACCGGGGGCCGACGCGCACCGGGGTCTTCTTCGAGGTGGTGGGGAAAGCCCTTTATGTTACGACCCAGAGGAACGACCTGATAGTTGTGTCCCTCCAGCATCCGCAGAGATTCGGCTTCGCGCTAGGAAAGAAGGCAAGTCGGGTCTACTTCGACACTCTGGACAAGAACCTCGTCCTCAGGAGATTGGCGGACAAGTTCCTCATTCCCTCCAATCAAGACCGACCGTCCTGAGACCGATCTTCGGAATGAGAGGCGTCTTGCGCTTATGCACCGTGGCGCGGTGCATGGCCCATACCTTCTCGACCTTCTCCAGCTGGATCTTGGTGCGGGAGGCGATGTCCTCGTTGGACAGGTTGAGCTCTATCCCCACCAATATCTGGTCCAGCTCCTCGTAGGTCAGGCCCAACTCACCTTCGTCCGTCTGTCCCTCCCAAAGGCCTGCCGTCGGCACTTTGTCCAGTATCGACTGCGGCACCTCAAGCCGCATTGCCAGCTCCCTGACCTCGGTCTTGTAGAGGTCCCCTAACGGACAGAAGTCCGCGCCCCCATCCCCGAATTTGGTGAAATAACCGATTAGCAGCTCGGACTTGTTGCTCGTCCCCATGACCACCCGATCAAGCATCTTGGCGTGATGGAAGAGCGCGATCATCCGTAGGCGGGCCGTGGCGTTGCCTATCAGCCTCTTGTCCTCTAAACCTGGCATGGTCTTCTTGAGCGCATCGACCGTGGCCGAGATGTCCAACGTCCTCAGCTCCATCTCGAAGCGCTCGCAAAACGCCTCCACGTCTTCCTTATCGCCGACAGGCGTGGACCTTGAGGGCAAGAAGAGATTGAGAACCTTGTCAGGCCCAAGCGCTCTGGCGCATAGTAGGGAGGTGACCGCGGAATCGATCCCCCCGCTCAGCCCGACCACCACCCCTTTGGCCTTGCTCTCCCTCACCTTCTCGGAAATGAACTCCAATATCGCTTCCTCGCTGAGCTCGCGCAATTGGGGGGCCATGGACCGGTGTATGATGCTGCCCTGACTTATCTTTTCTCCGTGGCTTCAAATATATGGCAGGGGCTAGCGTTCTCGAGCGTGCCTGAATGAGGATAGCCATTGCCCAGACCCCGAACGAGCTCGGGGACAAACAGGAGAACCTTAGGCGCATGGAGAAGTGCCTGGACGAGCAGGAGGCCGATGTCTATGTCTTCGGCGAGCTGTTCGTGACCGGCTACATGTGCCGCGATCTCCTGCCCAGGCTGGCGGAGAACATGGACGGCAAGAGCCTGAGGAGGGTCCAGGGAATGGCCGAGGAGCGCTCCTGCTCCATCGTGTTCGGCATGCCGATATGGAGCGACGAGGTGCCTGGGCTGCTACACAACTGCGCCGTGGCCACGGGGCCGGACGGCTCGGTGCAGAAGTACGAGAAGGTGAACCTGGCCAACTTCGGGCCGTTCGAGGAGAGGTTCTACTTCACCCCAGGCCAGACCCCGGTGATGTTCGACATCCATGGCTCGCAGTTCGGAGTATGCATCTGCTACGACTTGTTCTTCCCCGAGTTGATCAAGAGCTATGCGGTCCAGGGGGCGAAGGGACTGATATGCATCTCCGCCTCGCCTTCCACCTCCAGGGAGCAGTTCGAGCGCGTGCTCCCGGCAAGGGCTACGGAGAACACCATGTACACCATCTACTCCAACCTGGTGGGGGCGCAGCTGAACATGGTCTTCTTCGGAGGGGGGCAGGCCTATGGGCCCCGAGGAAATCTCTTGGTCCGCAGCCCGTACTTCAAACATGAGGTCAAGGTCATCGAATTCGATCCAAGGGAGATCGATATTGCCAGGCGGATGCGACCGACCCTGCGGGACACGTTGGCCGGTGCCTGAGCGTTTGGCTGGCCGGGCAATGGGACAACTTTTAAGTGCCATTAGGCGGTAAGGGCGAGAGAAGCCGAGGTGGCCCAGACCGGTAAGGCGCAAGCCTGGAAAACTCTGGTGATTCCAGCAAGCTTGTGTCCGCAAGGACTCGGGAGTTCAAATCTCCCCCTCGGCGCTCATTTCTCCTTCCTGTGGTGGATTCTCTATCGATAAAAGGTATCCAATCGTATTGTATTGGGGATTCTTTATCCCATTAAGGATAAGTTTATCCCATTATGGATAAAGGATTAAATATCTAAAGGGGCACTCAACAAACGGCGATGAGAATGCCCTGGAGCAGCTGGTTGACCACGATGTCGAAGCCAATGTGCAACAAGTGTGGTTGGCAAGGCGAGAAGACCGATCTCGTAACGAAACAGGTCAGAACGGAAGTCCTGGACAACTTATCTTACCCGATACAGTCCTTTCTGGCATATTCGCCACCAACGCATCGGATCGAGTACCATTGTCCGAAGTGCAAGGAACTGTTGGCGAGTGACCTGAAGTTCTACCAGTCCTTCTACGACCAAGAGACCTTCGTAGATTGAGGCCTCAGCAAATGATTTAGCGGTGAGGTGCGTTCAGAATTCAGTTGAGCTCGATGGTGAAGTGCTACAAGTGCGAATGGGGGGGGAGGGAAGAGGAACTGGTCGAAAAACCAGGAAATCTTCAATTTTATGATTACGTGGCCGCGGGCAGCATGAAGATTGATGTGACCCGCTCTGACCATCAATGCCCCAGGTGTGGAACCACATTGAAGAGCCATCGCCTGATCGGTGGCATGGTCTTCGACCAGTGATTTGTGCCCTGCCAAGCGATGAGAATAATTATCGAGTGACGTATACGGCATCCTCGGGCCTAGAATAGGATAGGCTCGGAGCTTATCATTAGGAGGAGATGAGATGCGAGTTCATGCCGATCTGAGGCTCAAGGACGTCCCGGGACAGCTGGTGAAGGCCCTAGAGCCCATCTCGACCAGCGAGGGGAACATCGTGGGAGTGGTGCATCACCATGACGTGGTCATCGGGGGGCGCATCACCGTCAACCTCACCTTCGAGGTCAAGTCGCAGAAACAGCTTGAGCGCATCCTATCCGATTGGAAGGAGAGGGACGTGGACGTCGCCCGCCTGTCCTCCATGTTCGAGACCTTCGAATTCGAGTACCTCATAGTGGGGGACATACCTCCGACCGAGCTCCGGGAGCTCACAGACGGCATCGAGTCCATGGAGGACCTGAACGCGGTGGACATCCGCTATTCCGTCTCGCCGGCCACTGGCGAGAAGGCGGCGATGATCTTTGGCAAGGTAAAGCAAAAGAGCGCGATCAGCAGGGTCGAGGACTTCTTGCGCCAGAGGTCGATGCAGGCAGGATTCCTTCTCATCAGCGGACTGGGGGACTGAGCATGGACATCGTCATCGTCGGCTTTGGGACCGTGGGGCAAGGGGTGGCCGAGGCCCTATCCAGGAAGGCCCCATCGCTGCAGTCCTCCTTCGGGGAGAAGATCAGGGTAGTGGGGGTGTTCGACAGCAAGTCCTATGACGTCTCGCCCAAGGGCCTCGACCCCCGGGAGGTGGCGGCGAGAAAGCAGAAGCTAGGGAAGGTCGGCCCTGAGCTCAATGGAAGGAGCATACTGGAGATCCTCGAGGATGTCAAGTACGATGTCATGGTCGAGGTCACGCCCACCAACATCAAGGACTCCGAGCCAGGGTTCAGCCACATGATGTCGGCCTTATCATCGGGCAAGGACGTGGTAACGGCCAACAAGGGCCCGTTGGCTCTCAAGTTCAGGGAACTCTCCAAGACCGCGGAGAAGAACCAGGCCCGTCTGCGCTTCGAGGCTTCGGTGGGAGGCGCGACCCCGGTGATCAACCTGTCCCGCGAGATCCTGATGGGGGAGCGCATACTCTCCATACGTGGCATAGTGAACGGAACCTGCAACTTCATCCTCAATCGCATGAAGGACGAGGGGCTGCCCTTCGATCAGGCGCTCAGGGAGGCGCAGGAGATGGGCTATGCCGAGCGGGACCCCTCCTACGACATAGATGGCATCGACTCCGCTGCCAAAGCGGCGATCCTGGCCAACGCCATATTCCGTCGCGATGTGACTTACAACGACGTCCGACGCACCGGCATCAGGGGCGTGTCGCTGGAGGCCGTGGAGCTGGCCGCGGAGGAGAGGAAGGTGGTGCGGCTCGTGGCTGAGGTCTCCGAGGCGAGGCTCGAGGTCTCGCCACGACTTGTACCCATTGGTCACCCATTGGCCATAGGCGGGACGCTGAACATCTTCCAGATCATGACCGACCTGGCCGGGGACATCACCGTGGCCGGGCATGGCGCGGGCAAGATGGAGACCGCCTCGGCCATCCTCAGCGACATCGTCGCCCTCCTGAAGGAGGATTGCACGTCCCGGAAGACGGACGGGTGAGGAAACAGCCTTTAAATAGGAGCCTAGTGCTACGCCATGCCACGGCAGGTTGTGACCATGTCAAATAAATCGTCAAGAAGGGATTTATTTATTGGTCGATCGAGTTAGCCTTTACGATACGACCTTGAGGGATGGGGCTCAGACCGAGGGCGTTTCCTTCTCCCCCGAGGACAAATTGGATGTTCTTGCGCGCCTGGACGCCTTCGGTATCGATTTCGTCGAGGGGGGCTTCCCTTCCTCCAATCCCAAGGACAAAGCGTTCTTCAAGGCGGCGCAGAAGCTCGAATTGACCAATGCCAAATTGGTACCCTTCGGCAGCACTCGCAAGGCCTCGGTGAGGGCCGGGCAGGATGCCACCATGCGCTCCTTGATCGATTCGGGCACGGAGTACGTGTGCGTCTTCGGAAAGACCTGGGACCTGCACGCCGAGCGGGCATTAGGGGTCTCCTTGCAAGAGAACCTGAAGATCATCGAGGACTCCGTCTCCCACCTAGTCTCGAAGGGGCGGAGGGTGATCTTCGACGCCGAGCATTTCTTCGATGGCTGGAAGGCCAATCACGATTACGCTATGCGCGCGCTCTCCGTTGCCGAGGGGGCGGGCGCCGAGTACCTGGTCCTCTGCGACACCAATGGAGGGCGGCTCCCGACGGAGATAGCCAAGGCCGTTCGAGAGGTCCGAAGCTCCAGCAAGGCCCACATCGGTGTGCATGCTCACAACGACGGCGAGCTGGCAGTGGCCAACTCCCTGGCGGCGGTGGAGGCGGGGGCGAGCATGGTTCAGGGTACGATAAATGGCCTGGGGGAGAGGTGCGGCAATGCCAACCTCTGCTCCATCATCCCCGCCTTGATGCTGAAGATGGGCAAGAGGACCGGCATCAAGGACCTCTCCACCCTCACCGCGACCGCCAGCTTCGTCGGGGAGGTGGCCAACGTCCTCCTAGACCAGAAGCTGCCCTATGTCGGTAAGAGCGCCTTTGCGCACAAGGGGGGAGTGCACGTGAGCGCAGTTCTGAAGGACCCCCGTACCTACGAGCACATACCGCCAGAGAGCGTGGGCAACTCACGGCGCATCCTGGTCTCCGAGCTATCCGGGACCTCCAACATCCTGGCCAAGGCCAAGGAGCTGGGGATCGAGGAGGAGAAGGACCAGGGCAGGTCCATCTTGGAGAAGCTCAAGGAGCTCGAGTCCAAGGGCTACCAGTTCGAAGCAGCCGAGGCGTCCTTCGAGCTGCTGGTGCGCCGGTTGAGGGGCGAGAACTTCGAGCCATTCAAGCTGGAGGGTTTCCGCATTTTCGTGGACGTCTCCGGCGACACCATGCGCTCCGAGGCCTCGGTGAAGGTGGTCGACCCGAATGGTCTGGTGGAGCACACTGCCTCGGACGGGAATGGTCCGGTAAACGCCTTGGACAAAGCCCTGAGGAAGGCGCTGGAGCGCTTCTACCCCGAGATCAAGCATATCCGCCTCATCGACTACAAGGTCAGAGTGATCGACGCCAAGGAGGCGACCGCCGCGGTGGTGCGGGTGTTGATGCGCTCCACGGACGGGGTCATGACCTGGACGACCGTGGGCGTCTCGGAGAACATTATCGAGGCCAGCCTATTGGCCATGATCGACTCCCTCGAGTACAAGCTGCTCAAGTCCCTGAACGGCAAGGGCAAGTAGGTGGGCAGCCCTTCTAGGCCGAGGATCGCGAACATGAGCTACTCGGTTAGAATCATCTCCCCCGAGGAGAAGGACGCGCTGGTCGGCAGGTTCGATGGTCGCATCCTCTTCACGCGCAAGTCGGAGATCTATGGATGCTGCATCAAGCTCCTCACGGACCAGGACCTGGTCAGGAGGACCTGGGAGGACAACTTCTACGCCATGGCGGAGAACGTGCGTTCGCACGGTAGGCTGGTGGTGCTTGATGACGCTACGATGCCGCCTGGGGTATTGTATGATCCTTTGTCCCGCACCGCCTTCATGTTCAACGTCCATTATTACGGATATATCAAGAGCGTGGCCCTGGCCCTTGCCGGCGACGTTCTGGAGGACGCGCACGGCATCTACTCCGTCCACGGGGCGGCCATAGACGTGGCGGGAAAAGGGATGGCCTTCATCGCCCCCTCGAAGACCGGCAAGACCACGCATTCGTGGGGGCTCCTGAGGCATCCCGAGGCGCGCCTGGTGACCGATGACTGGTTCTTCGTTCGCCTCTCGCGCAAGAGGCACCTGGCCTTCGCATCGGAGAAGAACTGCTACGTCGAGGGCGACATCGGAGGCATCTGGAAGGAGTTCCAGCCCTTGGTGGAGAGGGCCACCTTCGACGGCAACGAAAGGGCCATACTCAACGTGAGATGGATCGTTGGCACCACCGGGGTGGTGCCCATGACCTCCCTGCATCACATCCTGCTGCTCCAGAGGGACCGGGAGGACGCCAGGGTGGTCTGGGATATTGGGCCAGAGGAGGCGCTGGAGTACCTGGAGGCGCACGACTTCTGCAACCCTCATCAATTGGTCAGGGGGGAGAGGAAGATGACCCTGAGGTCCAATTTCTTCCGTCAGCTGCTGGCCCGAACCGAGGTGCACATGGTCAACACCATCCTCCCTCCCCAGGACACGCAACGGGAGATCCAAAGAGCCCTCGGACTTCTGTAAAGCGCCATAAGCTTGAATAGTCCCAGGGACGAATCCAGATGGAGTGGGAAGATGCAAGTACTGATCACCATGATGGGCAGGAGCACCTGGGGGCTGTTCAATTCTGTATGGGCTTCGATAAGGGTCTGGCAGTACCTGCCCGACCAGGTTTACATCCTTACTGCCGATTGCGACAAAGACCAGGCGGAAAGGGCGGCCAAGATGCTCTCAATCCTGCTCACCGAGCACGGCTCCAAGGGTGAGATCGTCATCCAGGTAGTTTCCGCCGAGGAGGTCGGGGACATCGCCAAGGTCGTCAAGGAGATCACATCGAAGGAAAAGGGGAAAGGCAACCAGGTGGCGCTGGACGTCACCCCGGGCAAGAAGGCCACGGTGCTGGGATCGGTGCTCTCGGGAATGGCCAGGAACGATTTCGATCACATCTTCTACCTCTACATCGAGAGCCTAAAGAACGCCGACCGACCCTTTTTGGAGATCCCCATGACCCTCCAACATCCCCATGACATCCTGGCCGAGGTCCGGCCAGCGGCCAAGGGCGAGGAGGGATGAGATGGAACTGGTGGTGGAGAAGCCCTTCATAACGACGATCCTCAACGAGGGCATGCTTCATAATCGGACCGCGGTCTCGGTCAGCTCGCCCTTTCTTAACCTTGACCTCGTGGGTCTCGACCTTTCAGGCAGTGGCAAGGTCTCCTTCCTCACCAGGGAGACCGACTACACCAAGGCCTATTCCTCAGTGCAAAGCAAGCTGGCTGATCCTTTGGACAAGGAGGTCCCGACCTTCTCCGACTATCGTGAGGCGCTCCATGCTTCGCTCCTCCTTCCCCCCGATAACATGCCGGACCTGTTGAGGGAGATGGCGGCCATGGAGGAGAGGAGGAAGGAGCCTTCCCGATACCCTAAGCAGCCTTGCCTGGCCTTGGATACGAACTTGGCTTACAAGCGACTTCTATCCCGCCTAAGCCTATCCGGGGATACCTGCGGGGCCAAGGATTTCGACCCCACCCGGGTTCAGGTGCTCGTGGTCAACCTGGTCGAGAGGGAGATTTCGGAAAGGGTGCGACGCAAGTACACGCCCCAGGAGATCGGGATACTCAGGCGTGCCTTCGGATCACCACAGCTACTTGATGAGATGAGCAATTGCCTGCATAAGGACGGCAGGAGGGCCATGAACGCCCTGGCCGAGCTCACCTCCTTACGGTCCATGTACAGCGTTTGGGACGTGCAAGGAGGTGAGTGGAACCCGGACAAGGAGGCCAGGGATGCAGAGATATTGAACGCCTTGGCGCAACACGCCAGGCAGGAGGACATCGATGTTCTCTTCATCTCTACCGATGACAAGGCCAGCGCGTCCGCGATGACCGCCAAGGTCCCCATCCTGGTGCTCAGGTACCCCAACTATGTGCCAGTCACCGTGCCTTACGACCCTTGGCTGGTGGCGGAGCTCATATTCGACCTCGCCGTTGCCTTCGGGGTCGTCATCCTGAAAGGGCTAGGCGTTAGGATAATGGGGGATTGGGCAGGGAAGACGGCGGATGATTTTAAGGCGGAGAGGATCAAGGTGGTGGGAGAGAGCAACTCCTCTCTCACTCAGGTCCTGGAGAGGGATGCGCGCGTCCTTGCCCGATTAAGAAGGGAGATCGACCTTTCCGGTCTGCGATGAGCTTGAGAAGAGGATGATAATGGCGAGGAGCCCCCGTAAAACTCGTAAATGGTGGGGAAGTTGGAGAAGGTCCACGGGGACTCCCCGAATTCAACAATACGGTAAGGGTTTAAAATACCTTTTGAAAAACCCTTTACCGAGGTAACTTCAACGAGTCAGCTTGAGGAAAATTGGAATTTATTATTCATGAAAGGAATTGCATCTTTTTGTAATCGTGACCATGATTCGGCATGAAAATGCTCCAAGATCCGCCTAGGTTATCCTCCAAAGTAAAAAACCTATTAGATAGGTGGAGACCATATCTAAGCGGGGAACAATGGAAAGTTCCGAGTCCAAGCCGGCCGAGTCGAAGCCCCCTGAAAAGAAGCATCGAAAGGGGAGGATCAGGACGCTTGCCATCATTGGCGTGGTGCTGGTGGTCGTCATCGTTGTCTTAGGTCTTTTGCTAGGCGGGAATGGCTCGACACCGAAGCCGCAGTTCCAGATTGTGAGCCATAATGCCTTCGTCGAGGAGAGCGCCAATAACACCTTCAACGCCACCGTGGAGTTCAGGGTCAACAACACCGGGACCGTCGCCGGGAACGTTACGGTCATCTTCAAGGTGAAGAACGGTGGGTACGTCTGGGCTGGTGCGCAGATATTCTACATGGAGCCTGGCCAATCGTTCTATTCCTACAAGAAGCACATACCGGTCAGCGGCGACGCGGACAGTGATTGGGTCTATCAATGCTATCTCAGTGGGATAATCCAGCCTCCATGGTATCCACACAATTAGGCGAGCAGGATTTCGATTTGCTTTCCTTGACCCGAATTTTCTAAAAGTGATAATAAAAACGAAGGGGAGCCAGAAAAATAAAGTGGGGGCACTGGGATTTAAATTCAAATGATCCGTCTGGCACAGATCCAAAATTGCCCTTAATTCTCGATGAAGATGCTGGCCTGCTTCGTCCGGCTTATGTTATCGACGTTAAGTTTTTGATTCCGCTTCCACAGCAGGCATCCTTCGAAATTGAAGGTGTAATTGCCTATGTCTTTACCCCTGAGATTGACCGGATTCTGGGTCGCTATGGGTTCAAAGTGGTTGGAGGGGTGTTTAAGTGAAGCACTCCCTTCGGCGCTTGCCCTATGGGGTTAGCGTCTATTGGTCAACGGCTCTGCCACTTCTTCAACCGACGCGAAGCGGAGGGCGGAGAAAGGGAAGCTTCCCTTTAAGCATGTTAAGGGGGCGATTGCCTGAGTGTTAACGGGCACGACTCGCCGTCCGTCGCTTCACTTGATACGTCTAGAATATCTGAACAGTTACCTGTTTCCAGGCATCATAGAACTATTACTTTCATCTGTCTTGATTGTGGTAAGCAGTGGGTTCATCCTGTTGATTGTGGGGATCGTCT
>CAYHAO010000007.1:0-7564 GCA_964354665.1 uncultured Methanomassiliicoccaceae archaeon
GTCCAGCTCACCTCTGGTCTGGAGGAAGGTTCCTTCAAGGAAGCCGAGGTCACGCTGCACGTCATAGTTCATGGCATATGGGATGATAAGGTCAGGGAAGCCTCGCGACGGGGCATTCAGAAGACAATAAAGAAATTCAACCTTGACCTTGAGGTATTACAGGACTATTTCGAGACCGAGAAGAGCATAGAGCATCACATCAAGAAATAAGGAGGATCAAAAATGGATGGATATTGGGAGGCGATGAAGTCCAAGGGGTTCACGCCTAACACAATGAGGTCGGTGCGAAAGACCATCACCTGCCCGCAATGCGGGTTCGTCTTCTCGCTCACCTATGCTCGCACCTTCGCCTGCCGGGGATGCGCCCAGGCGGTCTATAATTGCCCTAAAGTTCGCTGCGCGAAGTGCGACCATGAATTCCCCCTGCGCAACATGAGCGAAGTGGGCGACTCCTACCGCGAGCGATCGTTGGCAGACCACATGGGGGAAGTGATCGACGATTATTACAAGGAGAGAGGAATAAAGAAGAATCGTTGAGGATGATGGATTGCCAATGGCGCTACGTACGCCCCCTTCGCTTTCTTCTTAATCCAGGGCGGATGTCATGAGCGCCACGAAGCGCTTGACCTCGTCCTCATTGATGCCCGGAAAATCGAAGGAACAGGTGAATTTGCACGCGCCCACCTCCCTCTGCAGCGCATCGTCCAGCACCACCGACCTCTCCGCCTTGATGCCCATGTTGCCTAGGATGCGTTCGGCGCATTTGTTGCGGCAACCATTCACTGCCACCATTTTGGAGGTATCAGCCCCGCTCATGCTGAGCATGAGTGGAGAAACCCCGATGGAACAAGCCGAGAATTGGATGATGCGGGACTGGTTCTTCTTGGAGAAAGCCTCGACCGCCATTTCCAATATCACGCTCCTCTCGCCGTTGGCCCCGCAGACCACCACTCCCTTCCTCATCCCTGCACCTCCTTCAAGAAGGAGCGGATCTTTTCCTCTGCCAACTTGACGTTCCTCTCCGTCATCGCCGGGTATTTGTCCATGATGGCCACAGCTTTAGGTTTAACCCCGAACTTGGCCAATCCCTGGTTCCCGCAGCCGCCCTCGCAGGCGTCCACCACCACAGTGTCGGCGGGGTCGAGGGAGGAGATCTCCTCAATCGATCTCTCGAATCCTGCCAGCGCGGGGCATACGGTGATGACCCTCACATCTCCGCATTGGACCACATTCCGGACCGCTGCTCGGAGGACCCTTGCTCCGGGGCTGTATCCACCACAAATGACCACGTTGATCATTTACAACCTCTGTTCAAAGAACTGCTTCGGCTTGCCGACGGCCGTGATGATGACCTTCGTCTCTATCAGCACATCGCCTCCCCACTCCTTTCCCATGGATGCGCGCATCTCCGCGTTCTCCACCAGGACCTCAACCGAGTCTGCTCCAGCTTCCAATGCCCTCTTGGTCGCTATCTCTGAGCCCTGCTCCTTAGCGTACTCGACCGCCTCGCCGTAACGCTCGAACTCTCTTTTCTCGTTGGGCGAGTGCATGGTGCAGGGCGGGTCCTCCATGACTCCCAGCCCAGGCTTGGGGCGGATGAGTATCTCCACCACCTCCATGATGCTACCTGTGATGGCCCCGACGGCATTGCCCACCTCCATATGCCTGGGAAGAAGGAGCTGGGTCTCGAACTTCTCTGCCACCGCAGGTAGGTAAGCCTCGACCGGAGCCCCGATCCCTATGAGCTTCTTCTGCAAGCTCAAGCGACAGGAGTAGTCCTGGCCGGGTCTCATGGTCACGAACTTGTTGAAGAAGTCCAATGTCACGTCGTTCAGGTCCATCTTTCCCGTTTCCTCGTAGACCAGCTTCTTCAACAACTCGGTTGCGATCTTGTCGATGACCATCTGCCTCAAGGTGGAGCAAAGGTCTTCCATGCTCATGTTCAATGCCCTGGATTGGATCTCGATGCCGATGCGAGAGGGCTCAGGATCGTACTCGATATAGCTCCCCATGGTATGGAGAACGTCGGTCGGAGTCAGGCCGATCCGCTGAATGAGCCCAAGCTCCTCCAGGCGACGCACATTGAATGAGTAGGCGTGGATGCCGGTGAGGTCGCTGACCTCGAAAACCGACCTCGGTTCCTGTTTCACCATCTCTATGAACGTGGCCTCCTCGTTGCTCAGCCCGAACCCCTTGATCTCCTTACTGAAGACGAAGAACTCCACCACCTGGTTGACGCTCTGTAGGTCGGTATGGGCAGCCTGAGGGCGCGACTTGACATCTCTGGCCCTCTTCAGCTTGGACTTGATCACGCCCGGCCACATGGACTCGGCGATGCAAAGCGGTATCACGCGCAGAGCCGTGAGGTGAATCTGACCGTTATGGATCAGGATACGGCTGTCCCCTCCAATTCCAGAAGTAGAGATGTCTGCGGCGCGGACCCTGGTCCTCCATCCTCCGATCAGTGCGCCCTCCGGGTCGAGGCGCGGTCTGCCTTTCCTGAGGATGCCGATGTCCGTGGTGGTGCCTCCTACGTCTATCACCACGGCCTCGTCCTCTCCTGTAAGGAATTTGGCCCCGGTCAGGCTGGCTGCTGGGCCGGAGAGGATGGTCTCGACCGGCTTTTCCTTGGCCACCGCCTCGCTCATCAGCGAGCCGTCCCCCTTCACGATCATGAGCGGGGCCTCGATCTGGTGCTCCCTTAGGACCTTCTTCACCGACGCGACGAGGTCGGCGATGATGGGTATGAGCCGGGCATTCAGAACCGCGGTCAAGGTCCGCTCATGGAAGCCGAGTTGGGAAGATAGCTCGTGGCCACAAACCACTGGCAGGTCGGTCACGGACTTCGCCATCTCTTTTAGCGCGATCTCATGTTCCGGGTTCCTAACGGCCAGATAGCTGGAGATGGCGATGCCGTCCACCTTGTCTTTGACGCGCTCCACGAAATCGCGGGCCGCATCAATGTCCAGCATGTCCTTCTCGTCGCCCATCAGGTTGTGCCCACCTGCGATCTCCACGAGCTCGTTCACCGGTATCGCCTTGTTGAACTCGTACCCCGCAACGATCAAGGCCACGCGGCATCCCTTGCCCTCGACCACGGAATTGGTGGCGAGGGTGGATGAGACAGAGACCAGCTCCACCCTCCTATAGAGGTTCTGGTCGAGTTTGGTTATGGAATTGGATATCCCGATGGAAAGGTCGTTCCTAGTGGTCAGTGCCTTGGCCTTGGAGATGACCACGCCTTTGACCATGTCGATGATGGCCGAATCGGTATATGTGCCGCCCGTGTCGATCCCTAACCCCAAACTCAAGAAATCCCTCCTTCCTCGCAGCAAATCTTAGGTGCTATCAAGTTGGCACCCGAACGCATTATTTGCATTATATCCTTTTTTGCCCTCATCCAACGGCTGGTCGAAGTATTCCTAATTCCAGATGCCCAAAGCTATCGTTAATCGATGTAAACAAATTCTTAGATTCGAGAATCCGACTCAGCCCAACCCGCTCGCCGCTTCCCCCTTGACCGCCCTACGGAACCTGAAGCTCTCCTTGATAAGTGGCTCGATATTGTCATGGGTGATATGTACCACCCGGGGGAGATGCTTGGGAAATACCCTCTCCAGCTCTCGTACGAGATATTCATGTACCAGGCCCGACTGGCGTATGCTAGGGACGTTCCAGTTATCCACCAAGGACATGGCCCCATCCCTACCTGCGCGATGGAAGGCCTCGGCAAGTATCGAGGTGGTGACCGCGTTCTCGGACAGGACCAACACCTCCGCCTCCCTAACCGCGGACTCATTGGCATTGAACGCGATCGGCAGCCCCCCGCCCCTCTTCACCAACGCCAACGCCTGGCCGTCATTTATGTCCACGCCGACATACATGGTATCCTCCATGCCCACCCCGGTCTTCTTGCAGATGTCAACGATGGAGGCGGCCTTGTCATCGCCGCCAATGATGCCGACATCATTCAGTAGGCGATAGGCGGATAGGTCGCTCATGTCATGCCAGAATATCTCATCCAGGCGAGCCAGGGTCTGCTGGTCCCTAGGGGAGAACTCGCGCATGGACCTCGCACCCGCAGGAACGTCCAATAAAGGCATTATGGCGATCTCCTGGGCGAAGTTCTTCAGGATTTGCGACTCCCAGTCGTCTATGCGGACGGAATCCAAGGACACCCGGGTGCAATATACGTTATCGAAGGGGAAGCCGATCTCCTCGCACACCGCGTTGACGAAGTGCTCATAGCTCGAGCTCACCAAGAAGGACGCCATCAGCTCCTGCACGAAGCGCATCGCCTTATCGGCCCCTGGCAGCACCGTTATGTGCTTCCGTGAGAACTCTTGCATCCTGTTGTCGGTGACGCCATACGCCTTCAGGAAGGGAAGGATCAGGCGGAGGTGGTCCCCGGATTTGTAACCTTGCCGACGGAACACATGGGCCAGCACCCGGTCGTACCTCGACAGCACGGCGAAGAATCTTTGACCTCTCTCAATGAAATGACCACAGACCTCCTGGGAGTTCTCGTTGCAGGTGACCGGGCCATCGAGGTCGGTGATGAACTGCTTTCCCTCGTAAGCGGATATATCCTCCAAACCCTCGAAGTCCATGAAGTCGCCTCAGGATTGCATTTGCTGCAACCTTCTATCCACGTTCAGGGTCAAATCGGAAGCGCTGGCCACGGCCATCCCTTCCCTCAAGAGCCTGCCATTGACGATGTCCAGGTCGCCATCAGCGAACAGCCTAATCGTATAAGTAACGAGCGGAAGCTCCCGTCGCTCCTCTTCAAAGGAGATGCGCTTGAACAGCGACGTAGCGATCAATTCCCCGTCGTTCAATTGCTCGTATCCACTGCCCCTAGCCATTACCTCGATATCCATCCATAGGGGCTTGAGCTCGGGCGAGTTCAATGGGAAGCAGCAATAGGTCACCGGAACGCTCTCTGCTCCAGCTGGTCGGCACAACCCTATGGTCGCACCGTGCCTGTCGGCGCGGCGCCTGATGAGCTGGCACACTATCCCCTTGCGATTACCGCGAGGACCTGCCGGCAGTGAGGGGTACAGACCCACCAGATCGAAGCGGGTGCAGGAGTCCGCATCCATGGGGGTAGAGAGCCCGACGACCATGCCAAGCTCGAAGGGCCGTTCGTAGATCATCTTGCGCATCTTCTTGCCGAAGCAAGTCCGCCAATCCGTACTCGGATCATGAGACCAAGACTCCTTCACCTTCTGCCAGGAGAGGTTGACAAGGGGAAGGTCATAGGAGCGCACAAGCTCGACGAACCTTCTACGAGGAGCGAAATCAGGGTCCGAGGGGGCCTCGCCCTGGTCATAATCGCAAAAAACGAAGGAAACTGAGACGTCCAGCATCCCCTTCTCGCTAGCGTTCATCACCGAACGGAGCACATTGCTGTCCGCATCCTCACGGCCGCTGGAAAACCATCCCAATCTAAGGGTCATGTTCCTTCCTTCAATATAGGATTCTTATTCTGTCGCCTTGGGACAACATATCCTTCCCAAGAATAATAGTATATCCAATTTCCCGGATACGGTCAGAAGAGGTCCTCACTGACCACCTTGGCCTCCCCGCCGACTGAGCATTCGATGGTCTCGATCCCCAAAGCCTCGACCCTCGACCTGACCTCCCTAACGTCCTCCAAACGGGAATTGATGTAGACAGTGGCTCCAGTGTCAATGGAGAAATATGCTGGCAGACCTTCCTTGCGCATCTTCTTCACCTCCAGGATGACCTGGACCGTGTCCGGCCGCCAGAGGATCAGCTCATCGATCCCGGTCATGGTGATGCCATGTAGGAGAAGGGTGTCCGTCTCCGCCAGTGAGCATAGGCGATCGATGTCTCGCGCGAATATGGCCCTCTCCATCTTGTCCAAGGCCTCGACCACGTATTCAAGCCTGGCCTTGAAGAAGGGTGAGGTGATCACGTCCTTATGTGCCGTATCGGTGAACTTGTGCGCGGGCACCAGGGCGCATATTATCCCCATGTCCAGGTCCTCCGGCCCTGCCAGCTTATGCGCATAGGAGTCCTCGTCGCCCTTTCCAGCATACCAGCGGGAGAAGCCCCCGGTCACGGCCCGGGAAGCTGAACCCGCTCCCCGGCGTGCGAACCGTGACGTCTCCTCGAGGCTGAGTTCGAGACCGAGCGCGGCCGAGGCTGCCACGGCCAACGCCGCAAAGCCTGACGCACTGGCCCCAAGGCCGATATTGGAAGGGAAAGAGTTCTCGGAGACCATCTTGAAGCCGCTCCTTTCCTTGGCCAGGGATCGGAGGGGCTCCACCACTCTAAGGATGCGCTCCATCTCCCTGCTCTGCGCCACCTTCCCATCGAACGCCGCGCTATCCTCCTTATGGCCGAACTCTAACGTGGTCAGCGTTCTGATGGGGGCAGTGCAGACCGAGATGGAGTCGTGGTATGGTAGGCGAAGGTACTCGTCCCTTAGCCCATGATACTTGATCAGTCCCTGGATGGGATAGGCGATGGCAGATGCTTTCATGCCGCACCTCATATATCGAAGATTACGGTAACCGACGGCTCGTTCGGATCCACGGAGAGCATATGGTAGGTTATCGCCTTAACCTCGTGCCTTTGGCCGTGCTTGCTGGGCGAGAGGTGCTCTCCTCTAGCCTTGCAGATAACCTTGTTCCTCTGGATTCTGACGTCGAACTCCCCAAGCACCAGCCGTTTGGCATCGTGGAGGTAGAGGAACTCGGACAGGAAATTGTACAGGAGCGATTCGAGGTCGTGTCCCTCCACCTCGAAGCAGACCTCCGTCCTGGTTTCGACCTTGGTGACATCCACCATCTGATCGAAAAGGGCGTAGGCGGCGTTGGAGAAGCATTCCTCCAAGTCCTTGCCATGTGCCCTCACCATGACGTCCGCGGTGTGCTCCAGGAGTTCGTACCTCATCGCTAAAAGGAATAGACGCCACACATTAATACGTGATGTCCAAGACCCGCCGCATACGCCATTCCGCAACCGATCATCGACGTTCGGACCATGCAAGAAAAACTATATGCGTCGTTCGTATTCGACGGGAGACATGCGCGTCCTAATCGTCGGGTGCGGATCCATCGGCAAAGTTCTAGCCAAGGCTGCCCAAGGCATGCCAGAGATCGATGGCATCTACTTCACGGACAGGAGCGAGCAACGCGCGAAGGCCAGGGCCATGGAGTATTCCAAGGGGAGATTGGCGGGTTACGACGACACATCGATAATCAAAACCATCGACGAGGTCGACCTGGTTATCGAGGCGGCCAGCCAGGAAGCGGCAAAGAGGTTCGTCCCTATGTGCCTCGAGAGAGGAAGGGACATCATGGTCATGAGCGTAGGAGTCTTTCATGACGACGCCTTCCGCAGTACATGTTTTGAGCTGGCAAGGAAGAAGCACGCCCGGCTCTTTATCCCCTCTGGTGCGGTATGCGGAACGGACGGCCTCAGGTCGGCCCAAGGGAGAATCGACGAGGTCCAGCTCATCACCACCAAGGGACCGAGCAGCTTCCAGGACGTGCCCTACCTTAAGGAGAGGGGAGTGGACGTCAACAAGCTG
>CAYHAO010000007.1:7664-19544 GCA_964354665.1 uncultured Methanomassiliicoccaceae archaeon
CAGCTTCCAGGACGTGCCCTACCTTAAGGAGAGGGGAGTGGACGTCAACAAGCTGACCGAGCCCGAGGTCCTCTTCGAAGGTCCGGCCAGGGATGCCGTTCGCTTCTTCCCCAAGAACGTCAACGTGGCGGCCACTGTGAGCCTGATGGGCTTGGGTTTTGATAGGACAAGGGTCACCCTGGTCTGTGACCCTAGGTCGGCGGTTAACTCCCACCAGCTCATAGCCAAGGGGGCATTCGGAGAGCTCAAGGCGGAGATACAGAACGTGCCTTCGCCTGAGAACCCGGCCACGAGCTATCTCGCGGCCCTCTCCGCGGTCTCGGCCCTGAAGAGCATTGCCACCAACGTTTGGGTGGGAGTCTAAGCGAAGCGGTCCTGGATAAGATTAAATCGCCAGGAGCATCTTGTCCCGGTTCGGGATAAGATGAAAGAGAGGGTCCAACGGATATTCCAGAACGCTCCAGAAGCGCTCGAGGCCATCGTCCTCGCCAACGACGTTGAGCCGAACCTCGATTTGTCCTTCTTCTATGCCACCGGTGTGCACTCCGGGCTTTTCGAGCAGTGCGCCGTGGTGCTTTGGCCGGACGGTAGGTCGGAGCTCTTCACCTCGTTCTTGGAAGAGACGAGCGCTCTCACCTCAGGGTCCGAAGTGAAAGCCTACCGCAGGAACGCTGAGAGGGACCAGATGCTCTCCTCGACCCTAAAAGGCGTGAAGAGGGTCGGGATCTGCGGTTCGGGGCTTACCTATCGGATGCTCCAGGAGATGCGCAAGTGGACCAACGCCGAGTTAGTGGACGTCTGGAAGGCCGTTGAGGCCACCAGGATGATCAAGGACGAGACGGAACTGGAGAGCCTGCGCATGGCCTGCCGCATCGCCTCCCAGGTCGGTGAACAGCTGCCATCAATCATCAAACCGGGCATGACCGAGGTCGAGGCCGCTGCCGAGGTCAGCTACCTAATGCAGAAGCAAGGTGCAAGCACACCCTCGTTCGCCACCAACGCCTCCTTTGGACCTAACTCCGCCGAGCCTCACCATTCCCCAGGGGATGACCGATTGAAAGCGGGGGACGCGGTCCTCTTCGACTATGGGGCATTATTTAGGCGATATGGGTCGGACGTAACGCGCACCTTCTTCTTCGGCAAGGTCAACAAGAAGCAGAGGCGCATGTACGAGGTGGTGCTGGAGGCGCAGCTGGCAGGGATAGAGCGCATCCGGGCCGGGGTCAACGGCAAGGACGTGGATGCCGCGGCCCGAAAGATCATCGATTCCTCTGAGTTCAAAGGCCTATTCATCCATTCGCTGGGGCATGGCATCGGGCTCTCCGTTCACGATGGAGGGCGCATGGCCCCTGACCTGGACATGGTGCTCAAGGAGAACATGGTGTTGACCGTCGAGCCTGGTGTCTATGTCCGTGGAGAAGGGGGGGTCCGCATCGAGGACGACGTGAGGATAACCAAGGACGGTTGCGAGGTCTTGACCTCCGCCCCGAAGGAACTGAGGGTGGTATGATGCAGGACGTCCTGCAAAAAGCGGTCGACCGCATGCTGTCTGGAAAGGCGGAGTTCTGCGATGTGAGGTTCCAGAGCCTACGGCGATTGAACGTGGTCATGGTCGACGGCGCCGTGCGCAACCTTACCGAGGACGTGATCGAGGGAGTGTGCCTTCGTGCCAGGCATAACGGTTCCTGGGGTTACGCCTCGACCAGCTCAATGGAGATGGGGGCGATTCTGGAGGCAGCTTCCAAAGCCGCCAAGAACGCCAGGTTAGGCACGGCCAAGGGAAAGCGCATCCCCGAGATGAGAGGCGAGCATGGGAGCCACAGGGCGAGAGTGAAGCTGCACCCTTCCAAGGTACCATTGGAGGAGAAGCTCTCCCTGGTAAAGGACCTGGACCAGGCACAGAGGGACGTAAAGAGCGTGGTGAACAGTAACGCTGCCTACGCCGAGAGCATCAAGACCACCATGCTTGCGAACTCTTTCAACACCGCTCTGGAATGGGAAGAGGTCAGAGGCCGCTTGAACTGCATGAGCATCGCATCCAATGGGTCGAGGACCGAGGTGTACTACGATATCGAGGACGGGAGCGGCGGATATGAGATGTTCAAGTCCCTTGACACCTCCAAGATGGGACTTGCATGCGCGAAAGAGGCGGAGCGGATGCTCAGCTCCAAGAAGTGCCCATCTGGTGAGACCACCTGCATCACCGACCCTATGATATCGGGCTTGCTGGCCCACGAAGTGATGGGCCATGCCTCAGAAGCGGACGAGATCGTCAAGAAGCGCTCGTTCCTCTCCGACGTGGTCGGCAAAAGGGTGGCGAGCGACCTGGTAACCATGGTCGACGATGGAACGCTGCAGAGCGCCCATGGCTACATACCCTTCGACGACGAGGGCACGAGGTCCTCTCGGACCGTCATGATTGACAATGGCGAGTACCAGGGTTACATGCAATCCCTCGAGACCGCGGCGGACATGGGGGTCAAGCCCACCGGCAACGGGCGGGCCCAGGACCCGCATCGCCGGGTCTTCGTGCGCATGACCAACACCTTCTTCGAGGCCGGGGACTGGAAACTTGAGGAGATGATCGAAGGCGTGAAACACGGCGTCCTTACCGACCGGGCCATAAGCGGCATGGAGGACCCGGTGGGCGGAGGGTTCGAGGCCAAGGTGCTCCGGGGCTTCCTGATCGAGGGGGGCGAGGTGACGGACATGCTCCGCGGCTTCACCCTGACTGGCAAGGCACTGGAGATACTGAAGACCACGGACGCGGTAGGGAACAAATTGGAGCTGGACGGGGGAACCTGCGGCAAGGGGGTTGAGGACCTCGTCCCCGTATCATCGGGCGGCCCGCATTGCCGCTCCAGGATAATCTTGGGAGGTGGATGAGTGAGACCCGAGGACGTGGCCAGCGTGGCGATCCAGGCCGCCAAGGTCGCCGGAGCGGACCAAGCCGAGGCCTTCGTGGTCAGCTCAAGGTCCGTTTCCGCTTACGTCGATGACTCCAGGGTCAAGAGCGTCGAGGAGAAGTCGGACCTCGGCGTGGCCGTCAGGGTCATTGTAGGCGGGAGGCTGGGTCAAGCCAGCTCCTCAGTTTCTTCGCTCCAACAGGCACAGGCATGTTCCCGGACCGCGGTCCAGACCGCCTCTTTGATCCCAGTGGACAAGGTCTTCAAGGGGTTCGCTTGGCCCGCCAAGGGGCGATCTCGGTTCAAGGCCAAGGACCCAGCTGTCGCATCCCTGACCGTCGAAGAGGCGGCCGAGAGGCTCAAGCACATCATCGGGACGGCCACCGAGCCAAGGAAGGTGAAGGTGCCCAACGGCGTCCTGCGCGTGGCGGACCTGGAGTCGGTGGTGGCCAACACCAACGAGCTGCTGACCAGGAGAGAAGCCTCGCTGGTCTTCGTCATGCTCAGTGCCATGACCCACGGCACTAGCCCTGGGGAGGGCACGGAATTCTTCTTCTCGCCTTACCTGAAGGAGCTGGATGAGGAGAAGCTCGGCAGCTCCCTAAAAGCCAAGGCCAAGGCCTCGGCCCAGGCCAAGTCCTTCAAGGGGCGGACGAAGCTCCCGGTCATGCTCCCACCTCACGAGCTCTCGGAGATGTTGCAGGGCTCCATCCATTTCGCTCTTAGCGCGGAGAACGTGAACCGCAGGAGGAGCCCATTGGTGGGCAAGCTGGGAAAACAGGTCACTGCCAAGTGCCTGAGCCTGACCGATGACCCCCTGGACCGGAGGGGTATGCTCTCCTCGCCCTTCGACGACGAGGGCACGCCCACCAAGCGCAAGACCCTGGTCAAGGACGGTGTGCTCAAAGGCTTCCTCTTTGACCTGTACAACGCTCAGCTCTCGGAGGTCGAGCCTACGGGCAACGGCCTCAGGCGCAGCACGTCCGATGCTTTGAGCAATTATCAGCAGGGTATAGGGATAGCCCCGGTCTGCCTGGTAGTAAGGCCAGGATCCAAGTCGGTTGAGGACCTGATAGAGGATATGGACCATGGGCTGTTGGTGGAAAAGACGGCCTCGCCCGACGTTCATCCCATCACTGGAGATTTCGGCCTCGAGGTCCGTTGCGCCCATTTAGTGGAAAAGGGGGAGGTGAAGTCGACGGTGAAGCACTGCTTGCTGTCCGGCAACATGTTCCAGGCATTGAACCAGATCAGGGCGGTGGCCAATGATGATACCGTCTCCCGCAACCTCATCCTGCCCTCGGTCCTTTTCGAGGACTTCGAGCTCATCGGGAGCGAATGATCACTTCTCATCCACGAAGCGGAGGGAGCCGGAGTTCATGCAGTAGCGCTTCCCCGTCGGTCCCGGGCCATCATCGAAGACATGACCCAGATGCCCGCCGCAACGCGCGCAGGCCACCTCGGTCCGGACCGCGCGAAAGGTCTTGTCGTCGTGGAACTCCACCTTGTCCTCGGAGATAGGGGCGAAGAACGACGGCCATCCCGTCCCAGAATCGTACTTGGTATCGGAGGTGAAGAGCTCATTGCCGCATCCAGCGCAGTAATACTTGCCCTTGCGCTTATTGTCGTAGTACTCGTTGTGGAAGGGCAGCTCCGTGCCCTTCAGGCGGAGGATGCGGAACTGGTCGGAGGTCAGGGCCTTCTTCCATTCCTCTTCGGTCTTGCTCACCTTTTCCTTGGCCATTTTTCTCACGAGACCAGTCTCGGACATCTCGCTATTTTACCCTTCCCATAGTCATTTCGCTGGGAGATAACCAGGCGGCAAGGCTAAAAAACAAGGGCAAAAATAGTCTAAAGGAAGGATGAGCACGCTCGCCGAAGACAAAGTCCTGAGCATGGGCGAACCGAACGGCGGCCCTTACCCTATACTGGGTAGGCTGGACCAGCCCCGCTCAGCGACGGTGCGCGTCCCCTTGTGCTTGGACCTTGCCACGATCGACTCCACCGAGAAGTTCTCCGGGACCCCTGGAGGCGGTGGGATCGGTCTGGCCATCGACATGCACATATTCCTCAAGATCCTGCCCACCGACGATTGGCAGGTCGAGGTGGTGCCAGATCGCTCGGTGGAGCACGTCTGCCGGAGCATCTGCCACCTCGTGGGCGTCGAGCGGTCATTCCGCATCACCACGCCCGAGGAGGGCGGGGTCCCCTTCGATTGCACCTCGGAGGTCATCGCGGCCGCGGCCGCAGGGGTCAACGCTGCCTTGGGCCGCCCCTTCGGCCAGAGGGAGCTTAGGCGGATCATCAGCAACAACCTGGTATCGGAGGACAATGGCGAGCTTCGCCTGGCACCAGATACCGGTGTCAGGGTCGCTGGGGCTTTCTTTGGGGGCCTGGTCATCGTGACCGATGAATTGGAGATCGCGTGCCGCACGCCTTTACCGGACACGGGCTCGATCATCCTGGCCTTCCCGGATGAGGATGGAACCGTGCTGGACAAGGAGAAGATGGTCTACATCGATGGCAAGGATCGCGAAAAGAAGGCCCTGGAGGTCCTCATGCGCCTCATGCCCGCGGCCATCAAGTCCGAGATCCCCAAGATGGGCGATTCCATTTATCGCCTGCAGCTCCTGGGCTCGAAGGTCGTGGAGATACGCCGTTTCGGAGGGGGCAAGGACATCTATCGTCTCATGAGCATGCTGCGGGTGAAGGGCTGCGAGATCGTAGCCGTGCACAACGACACCGGGATCGTGACGACCTATGTCAGTCAGGACCGGATCGACGACATCCTGCAGGTGATCAAGGACACGGGGAAGGACAAGATAATAACTAGGCCGGATAACAAAGGGATGAGGATCACGCTGACCAAGTGATTCAGGCCCTTTCCAGCCTGACCAAGGTCCTATCGCCTAAATCCTTTAATGACTCGACATCGGCCACTACCATGCCGATGGGGCTTACCAAGGAATACGCCTCGGGCTTCGGCCCCTTGCTCACTGGGGTGGGGCCAAAGAAAACACAGAAGGCATCTCCTTGCGGCCAGTAGGCGACCTCGCCCACCTCCATGACCTTCTTGCCGTTCTCGAGCTTCATGTGAACGGGGATCTCGAAGTAGATCTCCTCTCCCCAAACGTTCACATAGGCCTCAAGGGGCAAGGCCAGATAAACGGCGTCGGCAGTCGCGGAATCGTTCAGCTCGACGAGGAAGTCCTTTTGCGGGGTCTTGAGGGCGATATTCTTGCCAGTCATCGTGATCTAGTCTAGGTAGCAGGGTGCGCTTAGTTGAGCTTTTTCCCTACCCCAACACGTCCATCCATCCCGCCCTCGAAGCGCCAAGCCTGGGATAAAGATGCTCGCACTCGCAAAGCAAGGATTGGGAAGTAGTTTCGAAAGAACGTTCATTTCTTCTCGAAGAGGGCGCGGATATCCTTGCCAACGACCTCGACCCTGCTCTCGGCCTCGGCCTTTTCCATGGCATCGAGCTTCTTCATGCCCGCCTTGGCGTCCGAGAGCCAGGTCTCCGCGAACTTACCAGCCTGGATCTCCTTGAGCATCTGTCTCATCGCCTTCCGGGTGTCCTCGGTGATGACCCGGTCCCTGGTGGACAGGCCACCGAACTCCGCCGTGTTCGAGACCGAGGTCCACATCTTCATCATCCCACCAGATTGGATAAGGTCCACGATCAGCTTCAGCTCGTGCAAGCATTCAAAGTAGGCGATCTCCGGCTGATAGCCGTCATCCACCAGGGTGTCGAAGCCCGCTTTTATGAGCGCGGTCACGCCGCCACAGAGCACGGCCTGTTCCCCGAAGAGGTCCGAGGTCGCCTCCTCCCTGAAGTCGGTCTCCAGCACGCCAGCCTTGGTGGCGCCAATGCCCTTCGCCAGGGCAAGCGCCACTTCCTTGGCGTTTCCTGTGAAGTCCTGATGGACCGCAATGAGCGCCGGCACCCCGAACCCCTCCAGGAAGACCTCGCGCTCCCTCGGGCCAGGCGCCTTAGGCGCCATCATTATCACGTCGACGTTCTTCGGCGGTTTGATGGTGCCGAAGGTGATGCCGAACCCGTGCGCGAAGTCCAGCGCCGCACCCTGCTTCAGGTTCGGTTTTATGTCCTTCTCGAAGACGACCCCCTGGATTTCGTCGGGGATGAGGACCATAACCACATCGGCGCCCTTGACCGCCTTGGGGACCTCCTCCACTTTCATGCCGTTCTTCTTGGCGTCCTCCCAGGACTTGCCGCCCTTGCGCAGGCCTACGACCACATCCAGGCCAGAGTCCTTCAGGCACATACTCTGTGCCTTTCCTTGGCTTCCGAATCCGATGACCGCTACCTTCTTGCCCTTCAGGACGCCCAGGTCGGCGTCAGCATCGTGATAGATCTTTGCCATGTCATCACCTGTTACGGTGGTTACTTTGGACCTTAAAAGCTAACGCCTATAACTAGGTTCGTAGGCCATCGGGCTAGGCCAATGCTTCCGTGCCTGGCATGCTGCTACAGCAAAAAGCATAACTCCTAACGGGGTTCGGGGGATGGCCATGAGCGAGCAAGGGAGCGCGAAAGCCAAGAGGACGAGGTTCGCGATAATCGGTGGGTACCTGGGGTCGGGCAAGACCACCCTGGCGACAGCCATAGCCAAAGAGCTCCGCCTGCGTCATGGCAAGTCCACAGCCATAGTCACTAATGACCAAGGCAATGTGCTCGTAGATACCCAGTATGTGAAGGACGCAGGGTTCGATGTGGCCGAGGTGCTAGGGGGCTGCTTCTGCTCCAAGTTCCCGGAGTTCGTGAAGGACGCCAGGACCTTGGTGGCCATGGGGCGACCCGACATCATCCTTGCAGAGCCGATCGGGACCTCGACCAACGTCCTTTCCTCGGTGGTCGCGCCCCTGCGCAACCTGTACCCAGAAGAGTTCGAGGTCGCGCCTCTGCTTGTGGTGTTCGATGGCACCAGGGCGAACGAGATGCTGGAAAGGCCGACCGGTTTCGGCCTTGGAACCCAGTCCAGGATAATCCCATTGAATCAGGTACATGATGCAGAGGTCATCATGATCTCGAAATGCGACCTCATGAGCCAGAGGCAGATCGAGGACGTCATCGAAAGGATAGGGGTTGAGGCGCCTGGCACCGAGGTCATCCCCTATTCGGCGCACAATTCAATGAACCTCGACAAGATAGTCGATCTCCTGGTTTCCTCGAGGACCAGCCAGAAGCTGCCCCGCCCGGACGACCCATCCATCTTCGCCACCGAGAAGGCGTCGATGGGGTGGTATAACCTGAGCGGCAGGATACAGGCTACCAGATTGGACCTCTCAGCCTTCACCACCACGTTGCTGAGGCAAGTCGCCGAAGCCTTCCCAGGTCGCATGACCGGTCATGTCAAGGTGGTGGTCTCATCTCCCCGCGTGGCGGTGAAGATCGGACTCGTCGAGGGCCAGGTCCAGGTCGAGGGCTTGAAAGGAGGCCGCTTCCTCGAAGGGGAAGGGAGGCTGGTCATCAACGCGAGGATCACCACGTCACCTGAGGAGATGAAGCGCGTCTTCGAACAGGCGGTCGAATCCACCTGTGCCCGGTTCGAAGTGGAGTTGACCGAGGGATCGGTTTCCTGCTTCGCCCCCCGGCCCGAGCAGCCCGACCATCTCCATCGGGAATAAAAGGGGAAGCGGGCCACCCTTCCCTCAGGGAGAGGCTCTCACTTGCACGCCCAATTGCATCTTCCGGAGACGACCTCCGTGCTCATCTTCCCGGCTGGGACCATAGGGAGCACGTCCTCCTCAGGGTCGACAATGATATCCAGAAGGCAAGGGACCTCTGACCTGAGCCCTCTCTGGAAGGCCTCGTGCAGTTCCGATGGCTTTTCTACCCTGACTCCCTCGGCGCCGAAGGCCTCAGCAAGCTTCACGAAGTCCGGGTTGGCGTGCAAGCTTGTCCCGGAGTATCTCTGGCCCCAGAACAGCTTCTGCCATTGCTTCACCATCCCCAGCCAGCCGTTGTCCATCACGCAGACCATCACCGGCAGATTCTCCTGCATCGCCGTGGCGAACTCGTGGAAGACCATCTGGATGCTTCCATCGCCTGCGATATCGATCACTGGCTTGTTGCGAAAGGCCATCTTGGCCCCCAGGGAGGCCGGGAAGCCGAACCCCATGGTGCCCATCCCCCCAGAGGTGATGAACTGCCGGGGATGACGAACCTTGAGGAAATGCGCCGCCCACATCTGGTTCTGTCCCACTTCCGTGGTGATAATGGTGTCATCGGTGATCACTTTGCCCAACTCGTAGATGGCTTTCTGCGGTTTGATGGGCATGGTATCGATATCGATGTTGCACGAGCACTTCACCTTGAATTCCTGGATGCGCTTGGCCCAGGGCGTGTCCTGCTTGCCCTTGCCCACCCCCTTGATCATCTGCTGCAAGGCCTTCTTCGCATCACCCACCAGTCGTACCTTTGTCCGTGGGTCCTTCCCTGCCTCAATGGGGTCGATGTCGACATGGATGATCTTGGTCATCATGGGAATCTCATTCGCATTTGGAATGGTCCTATCCGAGAAACGCGTTCCGACGGCAAGGATGAGGTCCGCCTCAAGGAGCGCGCGCCGGGAAGCCTCCTTTCCGTGCATGCCAAGAATCCCGGTCGAGAGCGGGTGGATCTCAGAGATGATCCCCTTGCCCATGATCGTGGTGATGACCGGCATTAGCATCAGCTCCGCCAGCTTGGTAACCTCTGGCCCGGCGTTAGCCCAAATGGCTCCTCCCCCTACCAGCATGACTGGCCTCTCCGCGTTGAGGAGGTGGCGAACGGCCTCAAGCATTTGGGAGAAGTCCTCGGCAGGCGAGGGGATGGGGTAAGATTCGTCCATCAGGTTCTCCGGCACGTCCCCATTCATCACGTCCATGGGGAGGTCGACATGTACTGGTCCCATCCGGCCGTTGCGGGCGATGTTCATTCCTCGCTTTATCGCTTCTGGAAGCTGCTTGGGTTCGAGCACCCTGAAGTTGTGCTTGGTTATCGGCATCATCAGGCTGAAGGTATCGGCCTCCTGGAATCCAGCAGTGCCGATGAGATGCGTTGATACCTGCCCGGTGAGCACTAGCATCGGGCTGGAGTCGGCATAGGCCGTAGCCACTCCGGTAACAAGGTTCGTAGACCCTGGCCCTGAGGTCGCCAGGCAGACCCCAGGCCTTCCAGTCGCCCTAGCATATCCATCGGCCATATGGGCGGCGCATTGCTCGTGACGAACCAGCACATGGTGTATCTTCGAGTCCAAGAGGTCGTCGTAGATGGGGATGACAACCCCGCCTGGATATCCGAATATGACCTCTACTCCCTCTCGTTCCAGCAGTGCTAGCAAAGCCTTCGAGCCTTTCAAAAGCCACACCTCCTAATCTTTTACGATGCTTGAGGACACCCTCAGGGAGAGTGTCCTCTACCCCAGAACAACAATCACTGTGCCGACCAAAACATCGAGTCGTCCAGAGCACGTGATATCAGTTCGCACGGTTCATGAACATATAGAGCATGATATTTAACGGTTCGTAGGTACGTTTCGAACCTTCCTCGGCACCAGGATTATTTGCCGAAACATGAATCCAGGGGACGTAATCATGTCGTACTACAAGGTGAGCAACAGCGTCCTTCTCCAAACCAGGGAGATGCAGAAGACCAAGGAGTACTTCCAAGGTCTGGGTATGGTCGTGGTAAACGAGAATAAGGACATAATTGAGATGTTCGACGGTGATGTCAGGCTCATAATCGAAAATGGGGATGAGCTGGGCCCGATCATGGAGCTTCTTGTCCCCGACCTGGAAATGGCCAAGGAAGACCTTGAGTCCCAGGGCTGGACGGTATTGACCTGGGAGGGCAAGGGGAGGAGATGTCACATGGCCAACCCCATGGGCGCCTTGTTCAATATTGTCGAGGACCCCCAGGCCTATGAGGACGAGGAGGGAGGGGGCGAGTGAGCTGGAACCGGACGATGAAATAGAGGTCGTGGAACACGACCCGCGTTGGAAAGGGCTCTTCCTTCTAGAGAGTAAGAGCCTGGAGGGCGCGTTGGGCCGTCTTGCCCTTGAGATCCATCATATCGGTAGCACCGCGGTCCCGGGCCTGGCGGCCAAACCAGTGATAGACATAATGGTGGCTACGAAGGGGATATCCGAAGTCAATGGATTCTCCAACAGGCTCGCGCCGTTAGGTTATATCAACGTACCTCAGGATGATCCAGGTCGTCTCTTTTTCCGTAAGGGCGTGCCGAGGACGCACCATTTGCATGTGGTCAAGGCAGGCTCCTGGACATATCATAGCCATCTCTGGTTCAGGGACTATCTCATGGACCACCCGGCAACGGCAGAGGAGTATGAGTGCCTAAAGTGGGTGCTGGCTACAAAGTTCAAGTCGGATCGGGCCGCTTATGTCCAAGGCAAGGAGCACATGATCTCAATGGTATTGGAGCGGGCCTCCAAAGAAAGGTTGATATTCCCTTTGGGGGCCGTGTGATTAATATCCTTGCCACTTCCTTTTGTGCCCGGGTGCAATCATGAAGGAGAGCCTAGGTAGCACATGCGCGCTATACCCCATGCCCGTGGTCATCGTAGGTGCCATTGATAAGGATAAGGAGAACTACACGACCGTCGCGCACGTAGGTATTCTGAATTTCGGTCAGCCGCAGTACATTTCCATAGGGCTGCACAAATCGCACCATATCAACGACTGCATCAAGAGGTCCAAGGCATTCAGCGTCTGCCTGCCGTCAGAAGACATGGTGGTGGAGACTGATTATTGTGGCATTGCCTCGGGGAACAAGACAGATAAGTCAGGGGTCTTCAAGGCCTTCTACTCAGAAAAGAGGAACGCGCCCATGGTCGAGGGTTGCCCGGTCTGCATGGACTGCAACCTCCACGATGTTATGGACTTCAAGTCGCATGAGATATTTATCGGTGGCATCCTGGCCACTTATGCAGACAAATCGGTCCTGACCGA
>CAYHAO010000007.1:19644-37474 GCA_964354665.1 uncultured Methanomassiliicoccaceae archaeon
CACCAGGACGACGATGTCATCGGCTGTGGTGGCACGATAAAGAAGCATCGCCAGGCCGGGGCAACAGTGAAGGTGGTCTTCATGACCGATGGCCGCTACGGGAACACGGAGGTCGAGCCCAAGGAGCTCGCGGAGATACGCCGGAAAGAGGCAACCGAATCACTTGCCTTCTTGGGATGCGATGATATCCAGTTCTTTAAGAACCCGGATTTGGGACTGGTCTGCGACTCATCGAACGTGTATCGCCTCAACGCCGTCCTCCGGGACTTCCACCCCACGGCCATTTTCGTACCCAATTTCGCGGATGGGCCCCCGGACCATTTTAACACCAGCAAGATACTAGCCTACGCCCTGATGGAGTATGATGAGGACGTCACGATCTATAATTACGAGGTTTGGCAGACATTAGTGCCAACCATGGTCATGGATATCAGCGATGTCATCGAGGATAAGTTGGATGCGATCGCCTTTCACCGCTCTCAAGTGGCGGTGATGGACTATCCACGAATGGTCCGCGGTCTCAATGAGTTCAGGTCGTTGCTTGGCGGGAAAGGGTGCCAGTATTGCGAGGCCTTCGCCAAGTTCACCAAGGACGAGTATCTCTACACGGCGATGCGCTTGGGCGTGATGGAGTTCAAGTCCCCCATCGCTCTCGAGCTGGGCTTCGACCCATCTAGGCTCATTTGAATCCCTGGCTCAGCGCCTTCTCTGTCTCGTCGGGGCATCCTCAATGGGCAGTGACCACATCAGGCTCATGGTCCGAGTCGCCTCCGTGGCAACCTCCCTAGCCCGGACCCCGATCAAACGGCGCTTGCCGCCATTCAGCTCCAAGGTTATGGACCTATCATAGTCCCTTTTACCTTGGGCATTGACCGACACGTCCCTTAGCTCGATCCCTACCAAATCTGATTTGTGGAGGAAACCATCCACCCCACGAAGTTTGTTGATGATGCTGGAATAGGCCTCGACCCCATTGGAATAGATGTTGATCGGCTCGGTCTGGGCATGGAATTGGTTGGCGACATACAACATGGTAATCGCTTCCATGGGTAGGACACCACAGAGTATGATCACGAAGACGTACCAGTACTCGTTGCTCTCGATTTCCGTCAACAAGAGCAGCCCCAGCATTATCATGGCGATGAGGGGCAAGGAGATCCACTCCGCCAATAGAACCAGTTTCTTTCTTGGGGCCATCGGATCGGTGCTCTCGATGGTGCGGACCAGGACTCCCTTCTCCTCCAACACATTCACCGCGTAACCCTGGCATGACTGGATTGATTTATGAAGATTTTGATTACATCAATGGAATCAGATAAAAACATCCCTCCTGCTTGTGGCTCAGTGTTTATATTTCACACACCCATGCGGTCATCATCCTATGACTGTAGGAGAGATATTCGCCCGGGCGGCGAAGAGCCGGCTTCTTCAGGACCCGTTCGTCGAGAAGGTCTGGGAGGTCATTCAGGGCGATTCCTTGTTCCATAAGTCTCCCGACCAACTGCGTAGCATTCGTAAGCAGATGACCAGGGAGAGCCTGCTCTTTTTCAAGCGCCATAGCAATTATTATTCCGAGCTCTTCGATCGCCTAGATATCGATCCAACCACAGCGGGAATCGAGGACCTGGCCAAATTGGCCATGCCCTCCGACATGCTGCGAGGGGAGGGCCATAAGCCCTTTCTCATACCTGATGTCGAACCGGAGGGAGAGAGCTTCCAATCCTCTGGGACCACGGGTCGGGCGCCAGTCAAGCTCTACCGCTCGCCCTTGGACCTGGCCATAATGGTGAAGGCCAACGCCCTGTTATTCGAGTATGTTTACGGGGACGTGCTGGATCAAGATAAGGGGCTGGCGCTCTTCATGGCCGCCCCCGAGCTGCGCCATCGGCTAAGCTTCGTGGCCTTCGTCGAGCTGGCGCTCGAGTCAAAAGGAATCGAGCTGATCTATGGCATGGACCTGCAGGAGGGCATGGAGGGGGACAAGCCCTGGCAGAAACTGGAGCCCAATCGGAAACGGATAATGCGGTTCCTGAAGAGCAAGGCCGAACCCAAGCTGTTCTTTACCGCTCCTGCAGGGGTCTACCTGCTGGCCAAGCGGACCGAGGAGCTGACCTGGTCCAAGTACATAGTTCAGAAGCTTGCGACCGGCTCGCCCCCCATTCGGCTCGGCAAGGGGGGCGCCATCATAACTGGAGGAGGGACGAAAGGCTTCGCTGACCTTCCGCCCTATGAGCAGATCGTCAGCCTTTCCCGGAGGCACTTCACCGCCTCCACCAAGAAGGGAGAGCCGAAGCCCACACCTTTCATGGACGTGCTGGGCATGACCGAGACCTTGACCGCGCTGATCAATCATTATGGTGTAATGGAGAAGGTGCCCCACCCGCTCTCGGAGGTCTTCCTACTGGACCCGAGGACCTTCCAACCCATGGAGGGGGAGGGCAAGGAAGGGGTGCTTTGCATCTTCAACCCATTCACCACATCCTGGCTGGAATGCTTCTATCCCGGGGACATTATGTCCTATAAGGCATCGGACCGCTTCTATGGCAAGGAGTTCATGTTCCAGAGGAGGCTCACGATAAAGGAGGGCTGGGAGCTCCAGCGCGCCTGCGGTGGCTCGTTGGAGGAAATGATGCGCGGAAAGGGGGAAGGGCCATAATCGAGCCCCTTTACTTCGGAGGGAGCGTGGAGAGCATCGAGAGGGACGTGGGCGGGCAGAGAGTGAGAGAGATCACTGAGCCCAGCCTGATGCAGCTTCTCAAGGAGGGGAAGGCGCTCCAGTCGGAGATGTGCGACCTGCCCCTGGATGAAAGGCTCCAGGCGATCGACTGGCTGGGGGAGGTCTGGAAAGAGCGCCTCATCGCTGGCGAGCTCTCTGCCGTCAAGGAAGAGCTGAGGCAGAGCACTGGCTATCCCTCCAGGTTGATCGACCTCGAGTTCTCCCTGGTGCCCAAGGTTCTCAGCGGCAAGGAGATCCAGCGCAACCTCGAGGCCTCGTTGGTGGGGGGCAAAGGGGCGCTGGAGGGCTTCGTCAACATTGACGAGACCGAGGCCCTTCGCCATATGCCAGCCGGGCCTTCCCTGATCATATCATCAGGGAATTCCATCATCCCCACCCTGATCCCGACCACCATCTCTCTTACCACCGGCAACTTCACGGTTTTAAAGCCTTCCCTCTCCAACTTCCACGCCGTGGCTGAAGTCTTCTCCGGCCTCAGGGAGCTAGCCTCCAAATCACCGGCGGCCCATCTCATGGCCAGATCGCTATGCATCAGCTACTTCGGGCACGATTCACCAGGATTGACGGCCGCTCTGACCTCCGCCCCCTTCGGAGTGGTCAACTACTGGGGCGGCGAGCCGGGAAGGAGCTCGGTCGCCGCCAGATTGGTAAAGAACCCGGCCCATCCGCGTTTCTTCGTCAACGGTCCTTTGACCGGCGTGGCGATCATTGGCGCCGAGGGTGATGGCGAGGAGGTAGCCAGGGGTCTGGCGCTCAACATGATTCTCTACGAGCAGCAGCTGTGCTCCTCGCCCACCATCGGCGTTTACATCGGGGGTTACGAGAAGGCATTGCGTTTCGCCACGATGGTGCGCAGCCACCTGGAGTCGATCGGCTCGCTATATCCCATTGACCCGTCCAATGACGCCCTTTTCGTCACCAATAGCGCCAGGAGGGTCCTGGCCTTCAAAGGCTCCAAGGTCCTCCAGTCCGAGAGCACGCACAATCCTTGGACCTTGGCCGTCACCAAGGGGTCCAGCAACCTTGACTCGGTCGTCGCCTCCTTCCCCTCCTTCAACGTGCACGGCAGGCGCCGCTTCCTGGAGCTGGTGGTGGTCGAGAGCCTGGAGGGAGCGGCCTCGGTCATCAAGAGCCTACCAAGCATGGCCGCCTTCGCCGGCATCGACAAGGTGCAGACCGTGGGCCTGTCCCTGCCCGAGAGCATGAGGGAGGAGGCGCTCTGGTCCCTGGCTTCGACCGGTGCCTATAGGATCGTACCTATCGAGGACATGTTCATGCGGTCGGCCTCCGAGCCCTATGACGGGATGACCCTGGCATCCCTCTTCACCTACGCCGTCTACGAGCGTCGCATCCCCCTTCCGTTGGAGGGTGCGCTTTGAAGGTGCTGGTGACCGGTGCCACGGGCTTCTTGGGAGGCCATTTGGTCGAGGGGCTGGTACGAAAAGGGCATGAGGTGGTCGCCATGGCCCGCCAGGGAAGCGACGTCCGGCTATTGGAGCAGCTCCAGGTGGAGATCCGTCGGGCTGACCTGAGCGACATGGACGCCCTCCAAAGGGCAGTGCAGGGTACGGACACGGTCGTCCACCTGGCGGCATACTACACCTTCAGCGGCAAGAAGGAGATGTACGAAAAGGTCAACGTCCAGGGTACCAGCAACCTTGTGCAGGCCATGCTCCGGGCCGGCGTGAGGAAGATGGTCTATTGTTCCACCACCGAGGTCATGGGCCCGACCCCGGACGGCATGGCGGACGAGAGCTCCGAATGCCATCCATATTACGAGTATGGTCGCTCCAAGCTCAGGGTCGAGAAACTGGTGAGGGAGGCAGAAACCAAAGGCATCGAGCACGTCATCCTTCGGCCATCAGGGATCTACGGTCCCCGGAACCTGGAGGACGTTTCCTATTGGTTCATCACCACCTTCGCCAACTCCATCGCCTCGAAGTTCATCATCGGGGACGGCAAGAAGGTGCTGCAGTTCGTTCACGTCTCCGACGCGGTCCAGGGCTTCATCCTCGCCCTGGAGAATTTCCAAGGTGCCAAGGGCAGTACCTACATCATCACCGATTCCAGGGCGTACAGCTACGAAGAGATATACGAGATCATGGCTAGGATCTTCAAAAAGAAGCCTCCCCGCCTCCATGTCCCCATCGCTTTGGCCAAGGTCATGGTGGCCCCAGTGCAGCTGGTGAACTGGATACGGCGCAAGCCCAACTTCATCTGGAGGGTCGGCACCATGAACACCTTCAAGGTGGACCGCAACTACAGCATGGAGAGGGCAGGGAAGGAGCTGGGATACGAGCCGCGGTATGCGCTTCCCCAGGGCCTCGAGGAGACGGCCGTCTGGTACAAGGAGAACGGCTACATCGCCTGAGAGCGCGAACCCTTTAATGGATGGCGGCGTTAACCCGGCCAAGGAGGATGGATCGTGGAGGGCGAGCTCTCGCTCGGTTACAAGGTCAGGAACGTGCTCAGGATAGCCTACACCCTGCCCTTCGTCCTGGCCTCCATCACCGGGGTGGCGTACGCCCTCTCCTTGGAGCAGGAATGGCTCATGGCCCTGCTCATCCCTCTGGACGTCTTCGTCCTGGCCATGTTCGTGAACCTGACCAACGATTATTACGACTATCGGAGCGGCGTGGACAAGGCCCGGTTCGAGGTCATGGACGCCGCCATGTCCGACCCGACCAACAAGAGCCTTACCGACAAGATGTTCTGGCAGGGGAACTCGTTCGACCGGGGCTTGATTACCGCACGGGCGGGCCTGGTCCTCATGGCCTTGCTGGCCATCGTAGCCATCGCCCTTTCCATCCCCATCATCCTCTTCGGGGGGTGGCTGGTGGTGGTCCTAGGCTTAATCGCCTTCTTCTTGGCCTTCTTCTACACCGCCCCTCCCCTGAACCTGGGGGCAAGGGGGCTGGGCGAGCTCGACGTGATGCTCTCCTTCGCTCTGATCTCATTCTTCAGCTATTATGTGATCGTGCAAGAGCTGGCACTGGTCCCCGTCCTCATCGCCATGACGGTCGGCCTGAACGCGATGAACATGCGCATAGTCGATGAGATGTCCGGGCTGGAGGCGCACCAACGGACCGGTGAGAAGGATTTGGTGGTGATCTTCGGCGTGGACGGAGCGGCGAACATGATGCTGGTCGTGATGGTGCTCATGTACGGCCTCTGCGCCGCTCTCTGTTATTTCGACCCTCTATTCTTACTTCTCTTCCTCACCCTGCCGCTGGCGATAAGGGCTCAGAGGCGGCTGAGGGACAAGAGCGACAGGTTCCGTGTCATGCGCCCGGTTCTCGACGTGCTTAAGCTTGCAACGAGCCATGCGCTCCTTCTGATCATTGTTTTGAGTACGCAAATCGCTTCGACATCTCTCTAATGGTTCCGACGTTGCCCTTGGTGATCAGCCGGTATTCGCGCACCGCATCGAAACCGCACTGTTTGCAGGAAGGCGTGTTCTGCATCGGGCATCCGTAGTAGTGCGAGCAGTCGGGAAGGACAAAGGCAGAGACCCAGTGCGGGCATTCCTCGCCGAAATCCTCCTTCAACAGGTCCTTCAATGAGCGGTTTGTATTGAGCAGCGGATACCCTTCCTGCTTCAGCCGCAGCGCCTCCTCCACCACCTTGGTCTTTTCATCCAGGTTCAAGGCGATGTCCTGCGGGGGCGGGGTGATGAAATTGAGCATCATTCCGCGGATGTGAGCGTTACCCTTGACGATCTCGGCCGTCGCGCGGATCACCCCTTTGTTCTGTTGCATGATCGTCATGTTGGCGAAGATGTTGGGGTGGCTGGTCTTCTCCAGGTTGGACATGAGCCTGTCGAACACTCCCTGCCCGCGGATGGCATCGTGCACCTCCTTAGGACCGTCCAGGCTGACCGAGATCACGTCGCTCTCCTCGAAGAGGGGGTTGGTGCCATTCGTAGTGTATCCGATGACGAAGTAACCGCTCTCGCGACCGGCTCTGATAAGATCGCCAAGGTCCTTGTCACCAGACCTCCAGAGGGTCGGCTCGCCCCCTTCGAAGAATAGTATACGCGCCCCCTTCCCATGAAAATCGCGCATCTCCCGCAGCGCATCATCCCAACTTATCTGGCTCGGGGAAGGGAGCTTCTCGGCGTTCCCTGAGATCGAGCAATGCTTGCATTTGAGGTTGCAATTGAAATTGATGATCATGGTGTTGACCAGCGGCCGCTTGCTCCCTACCTTGGACTTGAGGAACCATCCAGCGTAATAGCCCATCTGGCCAGCGCTCAAGAGCTCGCTCATTGGTTGAGGAACGGGCATGAGCTATTTATATGATATCGAGGAAGGGCCAAGGTCGATTTCGGTGAACCCTGGATAATGATTATATGCATTGATATCGAAATATTGCTTGGTGATGCCTAATGCCATCGGTCTGGAGGAAGGACTTTAAGGAGCTTTATTTCCCTCCTTCGAGCAAGGTCGTCGAGGTTGTGGTACCAGAGCTGAAGTTCTTGACCATCGAGGGCAAGGGAGACCCTAACACCAGCCCGAACTTCCAAGGGGCGGTGGGGGCTCTTTACGCAATGTCCTATACGTTGAAGTTCACAATCAAGAAACTGGACATGTCTAAGGACTATAAGGTCGGTCCGCTGGAAGGGTTATGGTGGAATACGAAGGAAGGTGAGCTTATCCAAGGTGGAAGGGGGGGCTGGGGATGGAAGGCCATGATCCTTCAGCCTTCCTTCATCCAAGACGAAGAAGTCGAGAGTGCCAGGAAGTCCGCTATGAGCAAAAGGGAGAATCCTAGCCTGGCCAAGGTGAGTCTAGAGGCGATAGAGGAGGGAAGGAGCGCACAAATAACCCATGTCGGCCCCTGGAACGCCGAGGCGGAGAACATTGAAAAGGTCAAGGCGTTCATCTTCAACAAGGGCGGCATCCCAAATGGGAAGCATCACGAGATTTATATGAGCGACCCAAGGCGTGTATCTCCAGAGAAGTTGAAGACAGTGATCAGGCAGCCATATGTAATCAAATAATCAAATTCTATTCAAGACGAACCATCGCACGTTATAATGGTTAAGATTTAATATTATCAACTCAGTTTTTTCCCCAATAGAAAATTCAACTAGGAGGGTAATAATGGCTGATACAGGCAAATCAATAAAAGTTCAGGTGCTCGAGACAACTGCAGCCCTAATGACCGCCGCATTCGGTTTCATCGCTGCCCTGGCATGGAATGGGGCAATTACCGAGACCATCAAAAAATATATGGTAGATACCGGGTCGGGGTTGACCGGATTGTACCTCTATGCAGTCATCGTCACAATACTTGCGGTCGTCATGGGAATCATCATCGCCAGAGCACTTGGAAAAGCAAAGAAATCAGCAGGCGGCGAAAAGTAATTTCGTATCGACAAAAAACCCCTTCAATTCTTATAATTCATTCGAATTGAATTGTTCCAATCGATTTCGGGATGGTAGGACCACAAGGGAGATATCCATTCAAAATATTGTCCTAAATGGAAGTGGGATCGATGACCAAGGTCAAAGTAGGCATCAACGGTTACGGCACCATCGGCAAGAGGGCTGCCTTTGCCATCCAGCACATGGACGACATGGAGGTGGTGGGGGTCACCAAGACCAGGCCGTCCTACGAAGCGCGCCTGGCCATGAAGGAAGGCTTACCTCTTTACGCCGCGTCCAAGGAGAACGTGGCGGATTTCGAGAAGGAGGACATCAAGGTCGCCGGTACCTTTGAGGACCTGCTCCCCAAGTGCGATATCATCGTCGACACCACGCCTGGAGGCGTGGGCGAGAAATATAAGCCCGTGTACGAGAAGGCGGGGGTGCGGGCCATATTCCAAGGTGGCGAGAGCCATGGCGTGGCCGGGATCAGCTTCAACGCCATGGCCAACTACCATGAGGCCTGGGGGGCGCAGTTCGTTCGTGTTGTGAGCTGCAACACCACTGGCTTGGTTCGCACCCTTTACCCGATAGACAGGGTTTTCGGGATCGACAAATGCTTCGCCGCACTTGTGCGCCGTGGAGCGGACCCGGGAGACAAGAAAGGCTTCGCCCTCAACGCCATCGAGCCCTCCCTCAAGCTTCCCACCCATCACGGTACGGACGTCCAGACCATCATGCCCTGGTTGAACATCAGGACCATGGCCGTGGTCACGCCCACCACCATGATGCACGTACATTGCGTCACTTGCGAGCTGAAGAAGAAGCCAACGGAGAACGAGGTCCTGAGCGTCTGGGACAGCGTGCCGAGGATACGGTTCGTCAGCGGCAAGCACGGCATCAAGTCCTCGGCCCAGGTAATGGAGCTGGCCAGGGACCTAGGGCGCCCAAGGGGCGACTTCATGGAGATAATCATCTGGCAGGACGGGGTCAAGGTAGAGGGGCACACCCTTTACTACTACCAGGCCATCCATCAGGAGAGCGACATCGTTCCCGAGATAGTGGACTGCATCCGTTCCATGATGAAACTGGAGGAAGACCCCATGCGCTCCATCCGTAAGACGGACAGGGCCATGGGCATCGGAAAGTGAGCCATCTCATTGCGATCAAAGGTCCATCGAGGCTCGGCCAGCAAAAGGAACAAAAGTAATTTATCCAGGGGCGAATGACTTACTAAGGAAAGGAAGGGAGGAAGCCTCATGCTCGAGTTCAACACTCTGGACGATTTCGATCTCAGGGGGAAGACCGTTCTTCTGCGCGTGGATATTAACTGCCCTTTGCACAAGGACACGTTGGAGATCGAGGACGACAATCGCATCCAGCAGATAATGCCGACCCTGAAGGAGCTTTTGCGCAAGGGGGCAAAGGTGGCCATCCTGGCGCACCAGGGTCGCCCCGGCGACTGGGACTTCATACCATTGGACAGGCACGCCAAGGTGCTCTCCAGGCTCTTAGGGAAGGAGGCAAAGTACGTCGATGACCTGCTCGGGAGGACCGCGCTGGACGCCATCCGTTCCATCGCCCCTGGCGATGCGATCATCCTCAAGAACGTGCGCGAGCTGCCTTATGAGCAGGACAAGAAGACCATGGAGGAGCACTCCAAGATGGAGCTAGTGACGACATTGGCTCCCTTGTTCGACATCTATGTCAACGATGCATTCGGTGCCTCGCATCGCTCCCAATGCTCCCTGGTCGGCTTCCAGGCCGTTCTGCCTTCCGCCGCCGGCCGCCTGATGGAGAAGGAGCTCAAGGCGTTGGGGCAGGTGTTCAGCAGCCAGGCGAGGCCCAGCGTATTCATCCTCGGGGGAGCTAAGTTCGGCGACTCTGTCAAGGTCATAGATCGGATCTTAGGCAAGAAGATCGCGGACTGGGTGATCATCGTCGGGGTCACCGGGAATGCCTTCCTCAAGGCGAGGGGGGTCAAGCTGGGTGCCCCGAGCGAGGAGTTCCTGGTCAAGGAGATGACCCCAGAAGACCTGGTGGCAGCGAAGAAGCTGCTCCTAGAGAAGGGGGAGAAGATCATCTTGCCCTATGATGTGGCGATAGAGATCGAGGGCCGCCGGCGCGACATCTTGGTAGGTGATCTGCCTCAAGACTACCCGGTCCTGGACATCGGGAGGGAGAGCATCGAGAAGTTCTCCCGCGTCATCGCGGCCGCGGGCACTGTGTTCATGAGCGGGCCCGCGGGGATGATCGAGAAGGAGCCGTTCACGCTGGGGACGAAGGACCTCATGCTGGCGGCTACCCATTCCAAGGCGTTCACGGTCATCGGCGGAGGTCATACAGTGTCCGCGGCAGAGAGGTATGGGCTATTCCACAAGTTCTCCTACGTGAGCACCGGCGGCGGGGCGCTTGAGACCTACCTTCTGGGCAAGCCGCTGCCCGTGGTGGAGGCGCTCAAGGCGGCCAAGAACCGTAGGTGCCCTTCGAAGTGAGCGCGCCCAGAGATCGGTAAAAGGGAGTGGCCATCATCTTCACGATGGCCGCTTCACTTCCTCAGTACCTTGCCCATGCGCTCCAGCGCCTCCCCGATGCGCTTCGAGTCCTGTGTCAGGGCCACGCGCACGAATCCCTCGCCGTTCTGACCGAAGCCTATGCCAGGCGTGATCACGACCCCCGCCTCGTTGAGCATCCGGTCCGCGAACTTCATCGAGCTCCCGTCCACGCGGAACCAAAGATAGAAGGTGCCCTTGGGCAGGGCGACCTCGAACCCCAGTTCCCTCAGCCCCTTGACCATGATGTTGCGCCTCTCCTCGAATATCCTGATGTTATCGCGGACCATCCTGGGCTTCTCCCTGCCCTGGTACTGGTCCAGGGCGAAGGCGGCCGTCTTCTGCACGAACTTCGGCGCACCGGAGTCTATCTGGGACTTCACCCGCTTCAGCCCGGAGATGAGGTTCGCGTCCCCCACCGCGTATCCGAGCCGATACCCGGTCATGTTGAACGTCTTCGACAGAGAGCCGAACTCGATGGCGCCCTCCTTGCCCACCTCCAGCATGCTCGGCGCCACGTAATCGTCGAAGGTCATCTCCGAGTAGGCGTTGTCGTAGACCATTATGGTCTTGGTCTCCACGCACCAAAGGTAGAGGCCGATGAGGTACTCCTTGCTGACGCAGGCGCCAGTGGGGTTGTTGGGGTAGTTGATGTAGAGCATCTTCGCCGTATGGTCCAATATTCCTGGCGAGTCCTCGATCTGGAAATTGCGGTTCGGAAGAAGGGGAACGCGGACCGGGAGGGCGTCGCACAGGGTGGTCGCACCCTGCGCATACACTGGATATGCCGGGTCAGGGCACAGGACCTTCTCTCCAGGGTTGACGAAGGCCCGGGCGATGTTCGCCAGGCCTTCCTTGCTGCCCAGGAGTATGCACACCTCTCCTTGGGGGTCGAGGTTCACGCCGAAGCGCTTACTGTAGAAGTCGGCGATGGCCTGCCTGATCTCTGGCTCGCCGGCGGAGGAAGGGTAATTGTGGTTCTCGGGGTCGAGCACCTGCCTGCGCAGCTCCTCGACGATGGGGGCGGGCGTGGGCACGTCCGGGTCCCCGATGCCGAAGTCGATTATGTCCACTCCCTGCGACTTCTTGGCGCGCACCTTCTCCTCGATCTCGGCGAACAGGTAGGGTGGGATCCTCTTGACCCGATTGGCGAACTCGAACACCATCTCCATCACTCCTGGAAAGTCCCTTGGTAGACCAGCGTGGCCGGGCCGCGCATGGCGACCGAGGATAAGCCTTCATCTACATTAATCCACAGTCTTCCGCCAGGCAGACGAACCTCCACGTCCCTCCCGGCCTGGACCCTGCCAGATAGCACGCCTGCCACCACCGTGGCGCAGGCACCGGTGCCGCAGGCCAAGGTCCAGGAGGCACCTCGCTCGTAGACCCTGACCTCGATGCTCCCCCCGCGCATGGTGGCGAACTCCACGTTCGTCCTCTTGGGGAACAGGGGGTGCCGCTCCATCAGCGGGCCTAGCGCCTCGACCTCCTCGGGCGAAAGGTCCTGGAAGGTGACGAAGTGGGGGTTGCCCATGCTCACCGCCGTCCCACGGACCTTCCGGCCAGCCACGTCGATCTCCTTCTCCACGAATCGTCCTTCACAGCGCATGGGGATCCGTTCGCAGTCGAGGATGGGGGCGCCCATGCCCACCGAAACCTCGGCCACCCTTCCTTGCTTCAAGATGCATTCTATGCGCTTCTTTCCGGCCAAGGTGTCGATGGTCATCTCCCTTCCCTGGACCAATCCCTGGTCGTAGAGGTGCTTGGCGACGCAGCGGATGCCATTGCCGCACATCTCTGCCTCGCTGCCGTCGGAGTTGAGGATCTTCATGTAAGCATCCGCGCCTTCGGCCTTCATGATGTAGAGGATCCCGTCAGCGCCGATGCCGAAACGGCGGTCGCACCATTTGACCGCGAACGCGGGGTCCTTAGGCGCTTTCCCCTCCAGGTCCTCGAGGACTATGAAGTCGTTGCCCAATCCCTCGTATTTGAAGAATCTCAAATCATCAGCCTCGAGGGTATCCGCTCCAGCCGGAGCAGGTCGTCCGTGGTCTCCGCCTCGCGGATCAGGGAGGCGAGGTCATCCTTCACCAGCACCTCCCGGGGCTTGCCACGCATGTTGTACTGTGATGACATGGTGAACCCGTACGCGCCAGCGTCGTAGACGGCGATGACGTCGCCCTCCTCCACCTTGGGCAGCAGGCGGTCCTTGGCGATGAAGTCCCCGCTCTCGCATATCGGCCCGACCACATCGTAGGTGAACTCGCCGGGACTTTGGAACTTATTGGCCACGGCCACATGATGATAGGACCCGTAGAAGGCCGGTCTGATCAGGGTGTTGAACCCCGCGTCCACGCCGCAGAAGCGCTTGTCCCCGGTGTCCTTGACGTCCACCACGCTGGTCAGCAATACGGTGGTGTCGGCGATGATGTAACGGCCAGGCTCTATGGCCACGATCTTGGCGCTGCATCGGCCTTTTATTCGAGAGGTGACCTCACGGGCATAAGCGTCCAGGTCCATGGCTTGGTCCTCTGGTCGGTAGGGGATGCCCACGCCCCCGCCGATGTCCAGGACCTCGAGCTTGAGGCTCAGCCTATGCTCGATCTCGTTCATCAGGCCCACCAGGACCTCCGTCACCTCGGCGAAGGGCGCCACCTCCTGCACCCCCGCTCCGATATGGGCGTGCAGCCCGAAGGGCATGAACCCCAGCTCGAGGGCCAGGTCGTAGGCGTGGATTATTTGGTCCTTGGGAATCCCGAACTTGGTGCTCTTGGCCCCGGTCACCACGTGCGTATGGTGCCCCGCGCCCACCTGTGGGTTCACCCGGAAGGATATGTCCACCTCAGTGGAGATGTCCGCGAGGCGTCGTAGCTCGGAGAGCGAGTCCACGTTGATCATTACCTTGCGAGCCACGAGCTGCTGCAGCTCCTTGGTGCTGACATTGACGCCGGTGTAGAGTATCCTCTCTGGCGTGAATCCAGCGCGTAGGCAGGCGTCCACCTCGCCAATGCTGACCGCGTCGATATAGCTGCCCTCCTGCTGCAATATCCTGAGGATGGCGAGTGCGGCATTGGCCTTACATGCGTAGTGGACCCTGGCTGGCATATAGGGCTTGAAGGCGTCCCGGATGTTGCGGAAGTTCTCCCTCACCGCCCTCTCGTCCGTCACGTAGAGAGGGGAACCGAACCGCTCCACCAGCTCGGTCGCCTTTATCTCGCCGATGATCATCTGTCCTTTCTGGTTGCTGAATTTCCGCATGTCAATCACCAATGAATTTGCTATGTAGCTTCCTGACCACATCGTTGGCCTTCTCGCTGGGCACAACGAAGTTGAGGGCTACGTCTGAGGCTCCCTCGGAGATCATCTCGATGTTCGCCTTGACCTCCTCCGTCTCGTGGAACACCCTCGCCGCTGCCCCGGTGCGATTGATCAAATCGTCGCCGACCGCGCAGATCAGGGAAACGTTATCCCTCACCGTCACCTTCTCCACCTCCTCCCCCGAGCGCCGTATGCGCTCGCAGATGCTCTTGGCTGAGGAGGATGGCACTGCGAAAGCTATGGTCGACAGCGAGGTGGAGATGGCATAGGCCGCGGAACCGTTCTCTGATACGGCGGCCAGAAGATGCATCACCAGGCCAGGGTTGTAGACAATCTCCGAGGAGTAGACCTTGACCACGGCCAGGTCGCTCTTGACCGCCACGCTCTTGAGCAGTGAGTCGCCGTTCTTCTTGAAGTCGCGTATCGACGTGCCCTCCGCCGTCGGGTCGAAGGTGTTCTTGACCTTGACCAGTATCTTCTTCCTCCGGGCCGGTTCGATGGTCCGCGGATGCAGCACCTTGGCCCCGAAGAAGGCCAGTTCCGCCGCCTCCCCGTAGTCCATTTCCTTGATGGTTCGCGCGGCCGGGACCACCCGAGGGTCCGCGGTCATGAACCCGTTCACATCCGTCCAGATCTCCACGACGTCTGCGTTGAGGGAGTAGCCGACCACCGAACCCGAGTAGTCAGAACCTCCCCTACCGAAGGTGAGGGGGCGGCCTTCCGAGTCAGAACCATAATATCCAGTGATGACGACGGTCTTGCCCGCCTCGATCTGTGGCAGGACGCTGCGCTTGAAATTGCGGGAGGTGGCCTCAAGGTCGGCGGTCCCGTTGCCCGGGACGCCCACTGCCACGATGCCCGCCTCCTCTGAGGTCATGGCCAGCGCGTCCACCCCATTGGACTTGAGCAGGGAGGCGACCATGAGCGAGGAGAGCCTCTCTCCCCAAGACGATATGGTGTCGTGGAGGATGACCCGGGAGGACGCCTCCTGGTACCGGTCCACGGCCTGCCTAAGCCCGGCCACCCGCACTTTGAGCTTGGACTCCAGGTCCTGTAGGGCCTCCTCATGCATCATCGACCTTACCGCCGAGGTATGCTTCCACAGAAGCTCATCGAAGAAGGCATCGCTCGCCCCCTGCTCCTCCCTCATGAGGCCTATCAGCGAATTGGTCACCCCGGACATGGCCGAGACCACCAAGGCCTTCTTGGCCTCGTCCTCCTTGACCACGGAGAGGACACTGTGCAGGGCGCGCTCGCTACCGACGCTGGTGCCACCGAACTTCATGACCTTGATCAAAGCCCCAGCACCTCTGCCATGCTGTGGACCTTTCCATCGCGCCTCGCCGATACCCAGCGGATGGCGGTCAGGCAACCCTCAGCAAAGGTCTCGCGAGAATGCGCCCGGTGCGTGAGCTCGACCCTCTCTCGGTTTCCAGCGAAGATGATGGTGTGCTCTCCCACCACATCCCCGGCTCGGACGGCGTGCACGCCGATCTCCCGGCCCCGTGCCCCGACCACACCCTGTCGGCCGTAGACGATGGAATCGATTCCAGTCACTTCGGAAACGATCTGGGCTGCCTTGGCCGCCGTCCCTGATGGCGCATCCTTCTTCTTGTCATGATGCGTCTCGATGATCTCGACGTCATAGTTCTCCAGGACAGCGGCCAGGATGCCGCAAATCTTCCAGAAGACGTTCACGCCCACTGAGAAGTTGGGCGATAACACCGCCGAGATGTTGTTCTCTTGCACTCCCGCCTCGAAAGATTTCAACACTTCCTCTGGCAGGCCGGTGGTGCCCACCACACAGTTGATCCCTAGCGGCGGCACTCGCAACAGGTTCTTGGCCGCCGCGGAAGGCGAGGTGGCGTCCACGTAGACGTCGGCGCGTTCCAGGGCCTTCTCCAGCTCGGCAGCGGGGAAGAGCCTGCAACCAGGGAACATATCCTTGCCCGCATGTCCCCCTGTGTCCGAGACCACGCCTGCCACCAGCTGCATGTCCCCCTGCTTTCTCACGAGCTCGCAAATCATGGAGCCAAGTCTTCCTGTGGCTCCGCCCACTACGACTTTGATCATGCCAACACCTTTCCTTTGATTAGATAGGGAGAATGAAGAGGCTCGGGCCTCACTTGAGGAGCCCGAGATCCGACAGGGTCTTCCTTAGGACCTCCTGATTGGATGGTTCCATCTCGCACAAGGGCAGGCGGAAGACCCCTGCAGGCTTGCCCATCATGCGCAGTGCGGTCTTGACCGGGATGGGATTGGTCTCCAGGAAGAGGTTGGTGAACAGGGGCAGGAGCCTGAAATGCTCCCTCCGCGCCGCCTCCCATTCCCCTTCAAGGGCGTGCCTGACCATGGAGCTGACATGGGAGGGAGCCACGTTGGAGGCGACAGATATGACCCCTTTGCCTCCCAGAGCCATTATCGGGAAGGTCAGGGCGTCATCGCCAGAGATCACCGAGAAGCCTTTCGGAGCCCTCTCCAATATGGACATTATCTGGGCCATGCTCCCGCTCGCCTCTTTGATGCCGATGATGTTCGGGTTCTCCGCCAGCTTCAGCACCGTCGGAGGGTTGATGTTGCTGCCAGTCCGGCCGGGGACGTTGTAAACGATGAATGGCATGTCCACTGCTTTGGTTATCGCCTCATAATGCTTGATCAAGCCCTTCTGCGTCGGCTTGTTGTAATACGGAGAGATGGAGAGGATGGCAAAGACCCCCAGGTCCTTGGCTCCCTTGGAAAGGTGGATTGCTTCGCTGGTGGAGTTGCTCCCCGCTCCGGCCACGACCTTGGCCTTCTTGACCTGGTCAACGACGATCCTGATCACTTTAAGATGCTCTGCGTGCGAAAGAGTGGCCGATTCGCCGGTCGTGCCCACGGGAACGATATAGTCGACCCCGTTCTCCTCTTGGAACGTGACCAGCGCCCGCAAGCCATCCTCGTCCACCTCCCCGCTCTCCTTGAATGGGGTCACGATAGCGGTGGCGGTCCCTTGGATCATTCGCTCACCCCGAAGTGCTCTTTCAGGATGAGCCTGGTCCTCGTCGATTGCACGTTTTCGAAATGACGTATGCGCTCGATGATGTCGTTCAGCTGGGGGGAGGAGGTGACGTCGATGATGGCCACGATGTCCTCCTCGCCGGTGACTTCGAATACCTCCGAAACCCCATCGAACTTCGCAATCTGGTTGGCGACCTCCGAGGTATTGACGTTCACGTCGATCTTCACCTCGATGATGGCCTTGACGTTCTTGGAGCTGGTCTTGATGGTGAAGCTCTGGATCACGCCTTCCTCGAATAGCTTCCTGACCCGGCTCCGAATCGTCCCTTCCGAGACCTTCAGCTCGTCCGCGATCTCAACGAAGGGCTTCCTGGAGTCCTTCTTGAGGATCTCAATGATATGCTCATCTAAGTGATCGATCATCCTCATTCGCCTCCTTCGCAGCATCTCTACATTTTTTCGTATGTTTTCTTACGATAAAGGAAGAACATTACTTAATACTTCCGAGAAACAGCAACGTCATAAGGCGTTTGCATAGGTTCAATGTTCGATGTCGCTGATGAAGCTCACGGATTTGACGAATTCCTGCCAGCGCCTCTCGTCTTGGACTTTGACCATAAGGGTCCTGGCTTTAAATTGCGCATCCGCCCCCCTGGAGGTGCGGACCTCGTCCACACCTCGCATCAACCCACAGATCTCGTCCATGAGCATGTGCGCCTGCCCCTTGGTCAGGTGCTCTTCGCTCTTGAGTGATTCCTCTAGTTGCCGAGCCTTCCTCTGCATGGCGTCTGTCAACGATAAGGCAGCGAGAACATCCTCATCCGAAGGACGCTCCTCGCTAACGAACTTGAAGATGA
>CAYHAO010000007.1:37574-38849 GCA_964354665.1 uncultured Methanomassiliicoccaceae archaeon
ACGCCATCCACCTCGTTCTGGCTGCTCTTGTTGACGATGACCACCATGAGCACGGGTGTGCCTCCTGCGGCACGCACGTCCTTGATGGCCTCCTGGGCTGTGGCTCCGGTGGACATGACGTCATCGACGATTACCACCTTCTTTCCCTCGACGGAGGCGTAATTGCCGCTGATCGACCCTCCAGCCTTCCCACGCTCCAGCGGTGGTTTGTAGATGGCCATTTCGGAGTCGAGCATCTCGGAGATGAAGGTGGCGAAGGATACGCCGTTGACTGCGATCCCTAGTACCACGTCGACGTCCAGATCGCGCTTCTCCATCTCCTCCACGATCAAATCGGACAAGATCTCGCTCATCATGGCGATGCGGGACCCGAAGACGCCCACGCTCCTCCAGCCGATCTTGATGTCGCTCGGCGGAAGGGTGCCATCCATACCCTCTTCCAGAAGGTACCTGACCGTGTCAATGGATACATGCAGCTCGTCACCGATCTCCCTCTCGTTCAAGCCCCGCTCCTTGTATTCGCGTGCCTTCTTCGCCAAGTCCTTTACCTCTACCATTGGACCACCGTTTGAACATCAGGAGGCATCGTAATTAAGGTTTCCGTTCTGCTGGATAATCCTTTGATGCCTGAGGCAACCAGCTCGTTCATCCAGGAATGATGTTCAAGGGCAAGAAATCCGATCAACCCTATTCGTACTGGGTAATCGATTTTACCAAGAGCCACAATGTGCGGTTGACCGGGGCTTCGACGCCCACGACCTCCGCCCTCCGCACCAGCTCGCCGGAGATATCATCGATCTCCGTCCTTTTCCTCCTCTCCAGGTCCTGGAGCATGCTCGATTTGTTCTCGGAAGTCTTGCGCAGGACGAGCTTGACCCGCTCGAACATATCCTCGTCTCCGAGCCGAGCACCGCAGGCCCGAGCGGCCTTCTCCCCTTCCAGGCAGGCCATTCTCGCAATATTCAAAAGGCTCTCGTCCTTTAGGACGCGACCATTCTTGCAGCGGACGATGGCAGTGAGCGGGTTTATCGCGGCATTGATTATCACCTTGGACCAGACCTCAGCCATTATGTCATCGGTCACATAGGAGTCCAGTCCAACCGAGGTGAAGACCTCCGCCACTCTTTCCGCGCTAGCCACCTCTCCTTTCACGGTTCCGAAGAAAGTGTCCCCCTCTCCCGCATAGAACACCCTGCCCGGACCGGATTTCGTCGCCCCCAGGGAGGTGACGCCGACGACCGCTTTTCCAGGGTAGGCATTCGTTATCAGCTCCGC
>CAYHAO010000007.1:38949-41153 GCA_964354665.1 uncultured Methanomassiliicoccaceae archaeon
CACCCTCATGTCTCCATCTCCATCCTCTTCCGCTCCTTTGTGGCATAAGCATGCGCCAATCGCAGCGGCTCAGGGACCCCTTTGATCATGAGCCGCTCGCAAACAGCGCATGCGGTCTCCAATGACACCCGATGCCCCACCGAGACAAAAACCCCTCTCCCGCCCTTAGGGCGGAGCCTCATCCCCCTGACCTTTCCGTCCACCAAGATCTCGGCCCTCGCTCCGTATCCTGCGACCGCACCGGTAAGAAGGCTCTTGGCCGCTCCGATGGTCGCTGCGTTCAAACATACCCCTACCTGGCAGGCTATCCCGAACCCGCGTGGATGCAGGACGCCTTGCCCGTCTATGAGCAGGACGTCGTGGTCACTCACCTCGTAGACCTTCCGGACCATGGGAAGCTCCCTGTACCCAAGGTAACCTGGTATGTAAGGGAATCGCACCTCACCGATCGCGCACCTCACCTCGACCACCTCAAGGCTCTCCACATCCATGCGCACCAAGGCCACGCAAGCCTTGACCTCGGAATAGGAGACGTCCAGCCCGGTGACGCAGTTCGACATCGCGAAATCATCCGACTCTATGACAGAAGGGCGCAGAGCCTCCTGCTCCTCGCGAAGCCTGCAGAGGATGGGGGGGACAATCAGATCCGTGAACCTTACGCCATCCAGGCCCTCGACCTTTCCATTTCTGACGGCCACCCTCTCCTCCCGTAGCAGCCTTGCTCGGTCCAATGGGATCGATCCAGTGGCGTCTATCCCTACGTCTCCTTCAGCATTGACCACCCGATGCCTTGGCACCCCACTGCAATCCACATGTGAGAGGACTTCCGCCACAGCCCTCGCGGCCCCGACGTCCCCCAAGGCCTTGGCCACATCCCCATAGGTTGTCACCCTACCCTCGGGGACCTGGTTCACTGCCTCGAGGATCATTCCGACCAGGTCCACGTCCTCGCTACATCTCGCGGATGAAGACACCGCTCCTCTCCCCCTTGATCTCGAAGAAGGAAGGTCCCCCGACCGCCGGGAGGGAGACATTGTATACCGGCACCTCTGACCCCTTGGCGCCGTAGTCCTCAAGGCTCCTCTGCTTCTTGGCTAGGACCGCCTTTTTCTTGCCCCGGTGAGCATGCGCGTGCAGGACGAGGTCCGGCCTTCGCTCCAGCACTAGGCTCTCGAAGGCCGTGGAGCCCATCTCAGGGAACGAGGAGGGCTTCTCCCCCTCCAAGGTGGCATAGGTCGGTGCATAATGCATGAGCAGCACGAGGACGTCCGCGTCGCCCTTCTCCAACAGTGAGGAGACGCTGCTCAACCTTTCCTTATACCGATTCCAGATGTCAGGGACATTGGTACGCTGCCACCAGGTCGGTCGGTCCAAGGAACCGGTGGTTCCGACCACCCTGACCTTTAGGTCGTCGAACCTCAGGTCCCTGACCTCCTCCTCCAGGAAAACGATGCGGAACCTTTCCCTATACTCCTGGTGAGAGGAATCATACTCCTCGTTGCCGAACACCGCCAGGATCTCGGCGTCCGTCATCTCCCTGAGGGTTCCGAGCACCTGGCCGCACACGTCCAGGTCATTGGCATCGGTAATATCTCCCGCAATGAGGACCAGGTCGCATGCCGCCATTTCGTCTTGGTGGCCTTGGACCAGGTCTAGGTGCTGCTTGCCGTGCACGTCCCCCATGGCGCCAACGAGCATCGCAGATTCTCACGGTATTCCTGATTAAATCGTTGTCGGTGGTGGGGCAGAGTGCTTCACAGTTTTAGAAAGCCATAGGAACGAGACCATCGCCGCGCTCGCGATCAGGAGCACTGCGTTTAGAAGGATGGCCATGGTCCAGTCTCCGGTCATGTCCCGCAAGACCCCAGAGAGCACCGGAGCCAGAACCGCCCCCACCTCCGCTACCAGGTTCCACATACCGAAGGTTTGCCCCCTCTGCCCTGGAGGGGAAAGGTCCCCCGTTATGGTCATATGCACGGTCTGGGAAGAGGCGAAGAACACCCCCATGATGAAGAGCGCGCCACCGAGCAGGAGCGGGTCTGCCTTGGAATCGACCAACAGGGCGATGACTACCACTGAGGCGGCGACCCCCGTGCAAAGCACGACGTATAACCGCGGCCGACGGTTCCTGCCCACAAGGTCCCCCAACCTCCCTCCCAATGGATATCCTAATCCATTTGCGAGACCGAACAACCCGGCATACA
>CAYHAO010000007.1:41253-44440 GCA_964354665.1 uncultured Methanomassiliicoccaceae archaeon
AAAGGGGTGAGTACGAACGCAAGGGTCATACCCAGTGCCAATCCAGTGAAGACCAGTCCCAACCCCAAGGACCGCTTGCTCTCTGGCGTGACCTCACAGACGACTGCCCGGTCATTCGAATAATAAGCCCCTTCCCCCAAGCCCGTGAGCACCCGGAGGGCGACGAAGCTGCTGAGGTTCTTGGTCAGCCCGCTCATCATGGTAGCTACCCCGGACCAGAGGAGGCTGAGCACGATCATCGCTCTGTGCCCAAAGCGGTCCCCTAGATATCCAGCCGGGAACTGGGTCAGCATGTAGCCTGCGAAGAACATGGAGCCGATGATGCCGCCCAAGGCATAGGGGAGCGGGGCATCTGCCAAGAACCCCACATCGTTGTCTATCATCCAAGCCACGACCGGTCCTGTGATAGACCTGTCAATGTAGAGTAGGGTCCAGGAAAGGAAGAGGAGGAACCAGAGGGAATGGTATCCCCCCTTATCTCTTACAGCCTCCTCGGACCCACCCTGCTTGCGAACCCCCAACGGCCTGCCTCCGCCATTTCCTGGTTCGCTCGGGCTGGAAACGGTAAAACAATGCCCGCTATCCGAAAATGCTTACCTGGCTTAATTCTTTCGAATCGACCGGTGCGAGGGGCTACTCCCCTCCGCCGTATCTCTCCCAATGCAAAAGCTCGGCCATGGGCTTCCTGCTGCGTGCTTCCGGGGACTCATCAGGATATCCCAGCGTCAGCCCAACCGTCACAACGTATGGCTTAGGAATCCCTAGGTATGTCGCCAGCTTCTCACCATCGAAGGCGCCGATGTAGCAGGTCCCCAGCCCCTTCTCCACGGCCGTGAGGGCGATGTGCTCCAAGGCGATGGACACATCCACTCTGGCCCACTTCTGAGCGGGGTCGTCCACCCCGGCGATGAAGGCAGAGCAATCGGAAATGAACTTCTGGTCCTTACAGATGGGGACCAAACCCCGCTTTCTCTCCTGGTCGGTAATCACGATCAGCTGCCAAGGCTGCCGGTTGGCCCCGGACGGCGCAAGCCGAGCCGAGTCCAAGATCTCCATCAGCAGGTCTTGCGGGATCTCCTTGGCCCTGTATTTGCGAATGCTCCTCCTATTCTGGATGGCGCTTGATACGTCCATTATCTCACCTTCCGCTTCGATTTACCCTATTACTATTCTCGCCCGCCCTTAAAATCCCTTTTCGTTTTGCATTCTGCCCGTGGCAAAGGATTAATCTAGTCCCGTGATAACCAAGGGCTGATGAATGGGCCCTTGCATCGTTATCATTCCATCCTCAAAGGGCAGACCCGCCCAGGCTTCCAGAGCTCAAAGTCCATTCGTGCAGAGCCCCCCTCCGATAATAGTCTGGAAAGAATGTGGAAATCTCACTCCAAAGCCACCAGGTCGCGAGCGGAGAGAGAATCAGCCAACGCCTTCAGTCTCCTCGACCTAAAGGTCTCGATCGCCCAGAGGATGCTCTCCTCCTGCGAGCTCTGCGAGCGCCGCTGCAAGGCGGACCGCTCATCGGGAGCAAGAGGGAAATGCGGAGTGTTGGAAGCCAAGATAGCAAGCCAGTTCATGCACCACGGCGAGGAGATGCCCTTGGTGCCCTCTTATACCATCTTCTTTGCTGGCTGCAACTTCGAATGCGTATTCTGCCAGAATTGTGACATTTCCACCGATCCGGATGCTGGGCGCCACATTCCCGTCGACCTGATGGCCAGGAGGCTGGAGAACCTGAGCGAGGTCGGCCGGGCCGGCTTCAAGGTGACCCTGGTCAGGGAATGGGGGGAGAAGGCAAGGAACGTGAACTGGGTGGGGGGAGAACCCACGCCCAACCTGGCCTACATCCTGCAGGTACTAAAGGAGACGAAGAGCAACCTCCCCCAGATCTGGAACTCGAACATGTACATGAGCGAGGAAGCCATGTGCCTACTGGATGGGACGATCGACGTTTTCCTGGCAGATCTGAAGTACGGGAACGACGATTGCGCCCGCAGATACTCCAAGGTGGATGACTATTTCCGCGTGGCCACCAGGAACCATAAGCTGGGAGCAAAGCATGCCGATCTCCTCGTGAGGCACCTGATGCTGCCTGGACACCTGGAATGTTGCACGATCCCCCTCTTGGACTGGTTGGCCAAGAACGTCCCTGATTCCGTTGTGAACATCATGGACCAGTACCGGCCCACGCACCTGGCGTACGAGCATCCTGAGCTGATGGCGAGAGTGAGCCCAGAGGAGCACCAATCGGCAGTTCGTCACGCCACTAGATTGGGGCTTTCCATGGTTTGAGGTTCAGTCTTTCTCTGCCGCCTTGTCGTGCTCTATGGTTAGGCCATACATCGGAAAGGTTCGAGCTTACATCGCCTAGCTTCATCGATGCCAGAAAAAGAAAACCAGGTCAAAATGATTATAATGCGCACCCCTGATTACGAGACATGGAATGGCTGGACCTGTCACGGCTGGTGGTGGCCATCGCCGTGATGTTCGCGGCCTCCTATTCGGATTGGAGGACGCGGCTGGCATCCGACCTGTATTGGCTATTCATGGGCTGCGTCGGCCTGGGCTTGATAGCTTATCAGGTTGTCGATGCCGGAGCGGACCCACTCTACCTTTTATTCCTGGTACCTTTGGGCGTGGTCTTCTTCGACATCTTCTGGGAGAGGAAAGGGATCTTCGAGGATGGCATAAACCCGGCCCCACTGCTCCTCTACCTGGGGGCGGCCGTCTGTCTGATCTACCTGGCTCTTAACTTCTGGGAGGAGATGCTGTTCTGGCAGTTGTTGGACGTCCTGATCATGTTCGGCCTGCTGATATTGCTCTATCAGGTCGACATCATTAAAGGTGGAGCTGACGCCAAGGCCCTTATCGCCCTATCTCTGATGTTCCCAGTGTATCCGGCCATAGGCAGCTTCCCCTTGATTCCGATTCCCGATGAGCTTTCCATGCTGATCTTCCCCTTCTCATTGCTGATCCTGTTCAATGCCGCCATCCTCTCGCTGATCGTTCCGTTGGGCCTGCTTCTGTACAACCTCGTGCGTCGCGACATCAAGTTACCAGCCATGCTCTTGGGGTACAAGGCCGACATGCAGGAGGCCAAGAAGAGGTTCGTCTGGCCCATGCAGAGGGTGGAGAACGGCGAGCTCAAGTTCGTTTACTTCCCGAAGGAGGACGAGGAGAACGAAAAGAT
>CAYHAO010000007.1:44540-53132 GCA_964354665.1 uncultured Methanomassiliicoccaceae archaeon
CACGTTGCCCAGATACGCGAATCTCAGCCCCTCCCCCTTGGCCACGCGAAGCGTCATCTCCATGGTCGCCATCGGGGTGCTGGGAGTGTCGGTCATGAGGTAGTCGGGATGGAAACGGGTGAAGTGCACTGGCACATTGGGGGAAAGCTCGCTCGCCACCCATCTGCAGAAGTCTCGGACCTCCCCCTCCTTGTCGTTTCGGGCGGGGATGATGAGATAGGTGAGCTCCACATGCACGCCCAGCTCATGGGCCAGCTTGGTCGCCTCCAGAACTGGTCTGAGCCTCCCCTTGCACGTATGGCGATAGAAGTCCTCCTTGAAGCCCTTGACATCGATGTTCATGGCGCTCAGGTAGGGAGCGATCTCGCGCAATGGCTCCTCCTCGATGAATCCATTGGTCACGTACACGGTCGAGATCCCCCGGTCCTGGCATAGCCTGAAGACATCGTAGGAGAACTCATGCCAAATGGTCGGCTCGTTGTAGGTGAAGGCCACATCGCGGCAGCCGCTCTCCCGAGCGAGCCGAGGCACATCCACCGGCTTCAACGAGTCGAGGTTGGTGGAGCCGAACTTGGTTTGGGAGATGGAATAGTTCTGGCAGTGCAGGCAGCTTAGGTTGCACCCTATGCTTCCGAGCGAGAGCACCGGCTGCCCCGGGTGGAAATGGAAAAGGGGCTTCTTCTCCATGGGGTCGACATGCATGGCCGAGACCTGGCCATAGATCAGGCTGTAAAGCCGGCCGTTGCGGTTCTGTCTCACGCCGCATATGCCCATCTTATTCGGGGCGATGCGGCAGTGATGGGGGCAGAGGTAGCACTCCAGCCTCTCACCCTCCTTCCTCCAAAACTTGGCCTCGTGCAGCCCACGGTCATCGGAAGTGCTCATAGCCCCGATTCTCGAGCCGTACTATTTCGCGCCCCCTTACTAATACGTTCTCACCTGGGGCGTTGGCCTTGCCGATGACCGAGAACCCATCCCCCAACGAGTTGCGAAGCTTCTCCAGTCCTTTGGGTTTAATGGTGAAGAGCAGCTGATAGTCGCCACCGTAGTAAAGGGCGAGCTCGGTAGGGTCCAGGTCCGCGGCCTCGGCCACCTGCAACACCTCATCCTCCACTGGGATCTCATCGAAGTCCAAGGAGAACGAGATCCGGCTCATCGCCGACAGGCTATGCACGGAGGAAGCGAGCCCGTCGGAGACGTCCATGCACGATGTGACCACTCCGGAGGCGGAGAGGAGCATGCCCTCCTTCACTCTTGGCCTGGGCTCCAGGATGGCATTCTCCGCGGCCTTGAACGACAGGCCTCGGGCCAATGAGTGATATCCTGCCGCGGCCAACCCCACGCTGCCAGTGACGCAGAGAAGGTCGCCTGGCGAAGCGCCACGGCGCAATAGGATCTCCTGCTTGCCTACGGTGCCAAGAGCGGATCCGGCGAGGGTGATCTCCCTGGTCTCCTTGGTATCCCCGCCCAGAAGCTCCCCACCGACGAACTCGCAGCAATCAAGGATGCCTCGGAAGACCTCGTCCAGGTCCCTCGAGTCGAAGTCCCGGGGCAGCCCCATCGAGACCAGGAGGCCGATGGGCTTGGCCCCCATGGCGGCCACGTCGCTGTAGTTGATGGCCGCCAGGCTCCAACCCACCTGCCAATAGCTCATTCCAGGCAGGATGTGCGTGCTCTGAGCCATGATGTCCGTGGTGGCCACGAGATAGATCACGCCCAGGTCCACCCCGGCCGCGTCATCGCCCGGGCCGATGTTAGCGGTTGCACCACGCTCAGCGACCAGCTCCTGGATGCGTCGGACGGCCTCCTTCTCACCGATGTCGCTAAGGCGACTCATCGGTCCATGTATGCGGGGCAGACCCTTCAAGTTTGCTTCCCATCGGACCTATCGGCGCTATCTGAGAAAGTTTGATTACGGTCGCCCCCCTTCATTGCGCCCAGTCAATGAGGCTTGAGATACCTTATGGGAAGGACGGCCACCAGCCGCTCCACGTCCCCGACGAGAGGCTGCAACAGGTCGTAAGGCCCAACGACGTGCGCTCCGAGGGCGACCTCCAGGCCATCCGCTATGGCCTAGACCGGGTCATCGGCCCTTCGCTAGAGGACTTCTTCAAAGGGGAGGTGCTGATAATCGTCAACGATGGGACCCGCCCCACCCCCACCTCAAGGGTCTTGCAGGTGCTGGAGGAGCGCGTGGACCTGGACCAGGCCAAGTTCCTCATCGCCACCGGCGCCCACCGCGCCCCGACCGAGGACGAGCTCGAGCGGATATTCGGGGAGAGGTTGCACCGGCTGGGGCCGAACATCCGGATTCACGACGCGCGGCATTCCAAGGCGGAGCTTCTGGGGACGTCGAAGAACGGCACGGACATCTGGGTGAACGAACTCGTGGCCAAGCACGAACGCATCATGGTCATCACCAGCGTGGAGCCGCACTACTTCGCCGGCTACACCGGGGGCAGGAAATCGATACTCCCGGGCGTGTGTGCTTACTCCACCATCGAGCAGAACCACAAGCTGGCCATGCGCCCGGAGGCCAGGCTCCTCGCCTTGGAGGGCAACCCCGTCCATGAGGACATGATGGATTGCCTCCAGCACCTCGCAGGAAAGAAGGTATTCGGAGTCCAGGTGGTCCTGGACCGGCATCAGAAGGTCTATAGCGTCGCTGCGGGCGAGCTCCATGCGTCCTTCAAGAAAGCGGTGGAGCACGCCAACCAGGTCTTCGTCGTGCCTATTAAAAGGCGGGCTGGGATAGTGGTCTCCATCGCCTCCTTCCCCATGGATGTCGACCTCTACCAGTCGCAGAAGGCCATCGAGAACGCCAAGGGGGCCCTCGAGGAGGGCGGGACCCTGATATTCGTCTCCAAGTGCCGCCAGGGGATAGGGGAGAGGCGCTTCTACGACGTGCTCTCCTCCTCGGCCGACAAGGACCAGATCCTCAGGGGCATCGAGGCCGAGTACCGCCTGGGAGATCACAAGGCATCCAAGATTCTGGAGATAGCCAAGCGCTCCAGGATATGTGGAGTGACCTCGTTGGACCCGGAGTCGTTGCAGAGGATAGACATCACTCCCTTCGAGAGCGCTCAGGCCGCCCTGGACGATGCTTTGGCCCGTGACCCCAAGGCCAGCGTCATAGTCATATACGATGGAAGCGTGGTGGTGCCGAAGGTGAGCTAAGCCATGGTGGAGTACATCGAGGCTGAGAACCTCCGCGCCGCGCAGGGCACGATGATGACCTGCACCTATTGCGGCTTCTGCAAGTCGGTGTGCCCCACCTACGAGGGGATCGGTTGGGAACCCAGCGTGGCCAGGGGTAGGATCATACTATCATATGGGCTCTTGAGGAGGGACATCCCCGCGGACGAGAGCGTGGTCGAGCATCTCTATCAATGCACGACCTGCAAGGACTGCGAGCGCCGCTGTCCCTCAGGCATCGAGGTGGTGGACGTGGTCGAGCGGGCGCGCCGCGACCTCGTGGCCAATGGGAAGATGCTGCCAAGGCATGCCAGGCTCGTGGCCAATGTCGTGGCCCGCGGAAACCCCTACGGGGAGGCCAAGCGCGTCCAGGATGCCTTGAGGCTGGGCGGGAACGGAGGGGAGCTGGGGTACTTCGCAGGCTGCACCGCCGCGCACCGCAACCCTAGCATCGCCAAGGCCACGGCGTCGATACTAGGCAAGCTGGGAGAGGAGTTCTCCATCGTGGACGAGGTCTGCTGCGGCAGCGTGCTGCAGCGCATCGGCGTGGCCGAGGACGAGGTCAAGGAGATCATGGAGCGCAACGTGGAGGCCATATCCTCCGCAGGGAAGGAAGAGGTAGTGTTCTCCTGCGCTGGCTGCTACCGGATGTTCAAGGAGGAGTACCCACGCCATGTCAAGGTCGACTTCAAGGTCAAGCACATCTCCGAGTTCCTTGCGGAGAGGGACATCAAGCTCTCCCCTTATCGCAAGAGGATCACCTATCACGACCCCTGCCATCTGGGGAGGCACTGCGGCGTCTACGAGGCGCCTAGGGACCTGCTTGCCAGGGTGCCTGACGCAGAGTTCAGGGAGATGCCGACGAGCAAGGACACCGCTCGATGCTGCGGAGGCGGTGGAGGGGTTCGCTCCGCCTATCCGGACCTCTCCGAGAAGATCGCGGCCAAGCGCGTCGAGGAGGCATCCTTCGCCGAGATACTGTTGACCACCTGCCCCTTCTGCGTGAACAACCTGAGGGTGGGGGGCGACAGCTGCGGGAGCAAGGTGCAGATAATGGACCTGGTGGAGTTCCTCGAGCCCTTGGTCGAGGGCTAAGATGATCGCACGGCTGCGCAACTATTCCGGGCTTCCGGAGGCATGGAACGAATGGTCCAAGCTGGGGCTTCCCCAGGTGGCCGAAGCCCCCCGGGACCTCTATGACCTGGTGTTCTTCTTCGTCGAGTCCAAGGACGCGAGGGAGGTGGAGGGGATCGCCTTCGCCGCCGAGGAGCTGGGGGGCGATGCCTACGGCTGTACGACGCGCACCCCAAGGGCCATGCTGGTGTTCGAGCACGGCGTCCTGCAAGGCAACAGCTGTCGCGTCGGTCCCGATGACCGCCTCCAGCCCATTTGGCGAGCGCTGTCCAACTACCTTGCCCCCCAACCCCCTTCCTGGAGACTTGCGGAGAGGGAATTGAGGCTGGACTCGACCATGGTGATGGGGGTGCTCAACGTGACCCCGGACTCCTTCTCCGACGGCGGCCTTTACCTGGACAAGGGGAAGGCGGTCAAAAGAGCCCTGGAGATGGTAGAGGAGGGCGCGGACATCATCGACGTGGGCGGAGAGAGCACCAGGCCCTATTCCGGCGAGGTCGCGGTCGAGGAAGAGCTGAAAAGGATAATCCCAGTCATAGAGGAGATATCCTCGCACCTGGAGGTCCCCATCTCCGTGGACACCCGGCACCACGAGGTGGCCAGGGCGGCGTTGGAGGCGGGTGCGGAGATCGTGAACGACGTGAGCGGCCTCCGGGACGCCAAGATGGCCGAGGTCGCAGCCCGCCACGGAGCCGGGGTGGTGATCATGCACATGCTCGGGGACCCAGGTACCATGCAGGACCGACCGATGTACGACGACGTGGTCGGGGACATATCCTTGTTCCTGGAGGAGAGGATGATGAGCGCGAAGAGCAGTGGCGTGGATTTGCATTCCATACTCCTTGATCCGGGCATAGGTTTCGGCAAATCGCTCGATCAGAACCTGCAGATCGTGGTCAGGTTGCGGGAGTTTAGCTGCCTGGGCCGAGGGCTTCTGATCGGCGCCTCGCGCAAGAGCTTCATCGGCAAGGTGCTGGGCCAAGAGGTGGGCGGCAGGAAAGAGGGAAGCTTGGCCATCGCCTCCATCGCCATGATGAACGGGGCGAACGTGGTCCGGGCGCACGATGTCAAGGAGACCAAGATGGTGGCGCGCATGGTGGACGCGGTCCGCCGGGCGCAGACCATTTCATAACAGCATGGTGAACAGGCCCAGGGACACGATCGCTCCCAGGGCGAGGATCATGTAGATCAGGTTCTTGTTCTTCTCCCTCTTGGCCTTGGCCTGATGGGCTGACTCGCACTTGTCAGAGCAGAACTGCTTTCCCAAAGGCATGGCGGCCTCGCATTCCAGGCAATGGGTATGGTCAGGGAGGTTCTCTGGCATGTCAATGCGCTACAACCGCTTCCATTTTAATAATCCTGCGCCTCAGGCCTTTCGGGGCGTTATGGTATAGGCCACCGAGGAGGCGACCAGGATCTTGATCGCGTCGACGACGACGAAAGGTAGCGCGCCGATGAGCAGGGCTTGTAGGAGGTCGATCCCCAGGGCAAGGCTCAGCCAGGCCGAGCCGAGCAGGTAGATAATGCCCACGGCCAAGGACATGACCACGACTATCTGGCCGTAGCTCCAGTCGCTGCGCCTTTGGGCCAGCTCGCCCACCACGGCGGCCGCCAGCACGAAACCGAACAAGTATCCTGCGGTGATGCCGGACAGCGCGGCCATGCCCACCGCGCCGCTGAACCATCCGAAGGCGGAGCCGAGGACGAGGTACATCCCCATGCTCACCACGCCGAAGCGCCCAAGCACGAAGCCAGCCAAGAGCACCACCAGGACCTGCCCGGTCAGGGGCACGGGGGTGAAGGGAAGGAACAGGCGCATCTGCGCTGCGGCTCCAGCGAGGACCGCGAAGAGCAAGCTGAGTGCCAGCTTCTCGGCTAGGCCCGCATTCTCCCTCCACTCGTGCAATCTTAGCGCGTATGTTTGGCGACGGTGCTCGAACCAGGCGATTTCGGGCATCGGGGCCGATAAGGTGCCTAGGATTGATAAATATTGTCACGGGCGTGGTGTTTGGGGTCGATGTCCCTCGGTGGAGCGACCTTGGCATTCGATTAGCCTTCTCGTGTTCAATCGAAAACATCATTTGGTGCGAATTGGGTGGTCCAGCAGCTTCGACTACGCCAAGCAGGTCGATGCCCTCCTGGTCAAGGGCCCCTCCGTAGGAGCAAACTGATGCTGCCTGTGGAAAGCTTTTGTAACCGGCTCCCGATTCACCCCTCATGTGGAAAGTGCTAGGCGAGGAAACGGTCATCCCCAAGATGGGCGATGTCTGGGTCGAGCGGATGGTCCAGCTCTCCCGGAGAAGGAAGGACAAGGACCGCTTCATCAAGACGATTCAAGAGGCGGACGTGCGCTATGTCTTCGATGCCATACGCGAGGTCAACACCTTCCTGGTGACCCTGCCCCCGAAATGCGGGCACGAGGACCTGGAGTTCATGCGCGCCTATGTCAACCGCGTGGACAAGAGCCTGAAGTTCCCGGTCGTCGAGTATGAAGGGGTTGCGCAGAAGTATACCATCATCTTCACCTCCCAGGTGGAGGAGGACGATTACAGGTGGAGGAAGGAGCACCGCTCCGATTACTACAAATGGGCGGAGAAGCAGGCCAAGAAGGAAGGGCCCAAGGACGACAAGAAGACCTTCTGACCTGTGAGAATCCTTTTCATCAAGGACGGCCAATCTCCGAGGGTACATGTTGAGGCTTTATCTGCTCGGCGGGGAGGATTTCAACGCCAAGGGCTCGAGGGAGGTCAACAGCCAGGCCTTCATCGACGCGGGAGGGGCCCCATTGGTGGTGGTATTCCCCTGGACGTCCAAGGAGAAGGTGAGGCAGGACGCCCATCGCCGCCTCATGGTGGACTATTTCAAGGAGCTGGGGGCAAAAGGGGTAAGGTTCGTGGAGCCCTCCCTGCCCTACCCCGATATGGTGAAGCTGGTCGAGCAGTCCGACCTGATCTACCTGCCCGAGGGGGACCCCAAGGTGCTGATAGAGCGGATGAGGAATACTGGAGCAGCCCACCTCCTTACCAATTACGACAAGGTCATCCTGGGCAACAGCGCTGGGGCGGTGGCCCTTTGCGCCGAGTACGTCCTTCTTTCCGAGGAGAGCGACACCTTCGCCATCTCCTCGGGCCTAGGCCTTGTGGACCTGGGGCTGGCGGTGCATTACGATCCCTACATGGACGCCCAGCTGGAGAGCCTCTCGACCTCGCGCAACATCTTCGCCATTCCCGAAGGAGGGGCGGTGGTGGTCTCGCACTGCAGCATCTCCCTCATCGGCCCGGTCGCGGTCTTCCAGGAAGGGAAGAAAGTATAGGAGGCCAACCGAGGCGGCTATACTATGTTGCCATCTAAGCCTGGTTGACCGTACCTTTTAGAATGGTGCCATCCGTAGCCACCACGATCTCATCCACTAGAATCTTCTTCTTCGCCCTCTCCATGGCCTTCTTAACCACGATGTTCAGGCCGCCGCAGCAAGGCACCTCCATCCGTACCAGCTTGACGTCCTGGATGTCGTTCAGTGAGAAGATCTCGGCCAGCTTGGCGATCTGCTCCTCGTTGTCGTCCAGCTTGGGGCAGGCGATGACCGTCACCCTCCCCCGAATGAAGTCGGAGTGCATCGCCGCATAGGCGAAGGCGGAGCAGTCGGCGGCGATGAGGAGCCTGGCCTTCTTGAAGTATGGGGCTTGAGGGTGAGCTAGCCGAAGTTGTACCGGCCAATTGGAGAGCTGGGCGGTCGGCCCCCACCCTTCTTGGACGGGCTTGGGCGTGAGGATGCGCCTTGGACCGGAGCCGGGGCAGGCCATTAACTGAGGCTCCTTCTCAACTTTGCGGGCAAGATGCTCCTTGACCTTGTGCTCGTCGAACTCTGGCGCTTCCCTCTCCTCGATGGTGAGTGCGCCCTCAGGGCATTCGCCGATGCATGCTCCGAGCCCATCGCAGTAGACATCGTTGATGACCTTGGCCTTCCCATCGATGATTTCGATTGCGCCCTCAGCACAGGCAATAGCGCATTCGCCACAACCTGTGCATCTCTCCTCGTTGATTTTGATGATCTTGCGCTTAGCCATGTAATCTCCCCGCGAACGAATAATGTCAGGGCCACCTCAATATATAAGATTCCGAGTAAGTACCATCGTTTCAAGTAAATTTGAAAGAAGGATGAAAACAACCAAGCCCAAAAAGTAAGGAAATCCCCACCCTTTTTTAAATTTTTTATATTGAAAATACTGCCATAAAAGTCAATGGTGGGTCTGTCCGGATTTG
>CAYHAO010000008.1:0-1631 GCA_964354665.1 uncultured Methanomassiliicoccaceae archaeon
TGGACTCCGACCGATATCGGGACCTATAACATCTATGTCTACGTCAACAAGGAGAGAAGCCCGCAGGAATATTCATACACCAATAACATCGCGAGCAGGTCGATCATTGTCGACCTATCGATCCAGAGCACCGACCTCGTGGTCGACAATACGGATGTGGTGGTCTTCAGCGGCACGGACTTCAATCACCGCGGGCGCATCATAGTGATGGACCAAGGCACGCTGATCATCAGCGACGCCACTTTCACCATTGATCAGGACTACGACAATCAGTTCCAGGTATACGTTATGGACAGCGGCCGCATCATCCTCGAGGATGCTACGCTGACATCGTCCAACTTTGTTTGGATGTATCTAACTGATTCGGCGAAGGTATGGGTGAACAACTCAGTGCTGTCCGACCTGGTCAAAATCAAGCTCGATGCATCAAGCAACCTTAACATCGACACATCCTCGATTGGCGCGGAGATCGTGGCGCCGACCAGTTCCTCAGCCTCTTTGACCGCCAGGGACTCGAGCTTCACCAAGCCCCTTTCCTCATTCGGTGGAAGTGCGAGGGCGGTAATGGTCAGCGTCTCCATCCCATCGATGAGCGCCAAAGAGTCCTCTAGGATCTACCACTACCGGACCATCGATGTGACGGTGACCGACGATGCCAACAACATCATCGCTGGTGCGACGGTCCAGCTCAGATGGTACGTCAACGGAACAGTCGTCAGCACGGCCACTTCTGACCTTTCCGGAAAGGTGAGCTTCGACGCGCTATGCGACATAATCACCCTGGGTGGCTCGGTCTACTATGGCACGTATGTCCTGAACTGTACGTACTCGTTCATTGGTACGAGTTATTTTGCGGACGATACGCCAGTTTCGCTGTGGCCATACTCGAGCCCCCTTTCCATCGACGACCCGCAAGTCACCCTAGTCCTGAATGGGGTCGTTCCCCTTAGTGGCTGGGATCTAATCATCAGTGGTACAAACGTGGTAACCCTGGAAGGAACAAGCTTCACCCATCGCGGTCGCATCCTCATCATGGATAGCGGCACCCTGAAGGTGAAGGATGCTGGTTTGTCGGTCAACCAAGCCTTCGACTTCGAGTTCCAGATATTCGTTCAGGACAGCGGAAAGTTGGACATGTCGGATGCCACCCTGAGCTCGACCAAGAACATCTGGCTATATGCCTCTGGTAGCGCCACGATAAACGTTGATACATCCATCATCTACTCGGCCGTTAGGATAAGCCTTGCCGACAACGCCATGATGGTCGTCAAGAACTCGACAATCGGCTCGGACATAATGGCTCCAGAAGGTTCATCGGCCGTTCTGAAGGCGTACAACACCACTTTCCAGAATTATTGGACATCGTTCGGGGGCAACGCCCATGCCTACCTCTATGGGGTCAGTATACCTGCGATCCGCCCGATCGAGGGAGCAGTGGTCTACAACTTCTGCTGGGTCGAGGTACTGGTTCTGGATGGTAACAGATACCCGATTTCCAACACTGTCGTCCAGATGAGGTACTATCTCAACGGGACGCTCTTCGATACCCAGAAGACGAAATCCAACGGCAAGGCTCTGTTCGCTGCGCTTTGCGACAGAATCGATGCCAGCAACAACAACTTCCTTGGCAA
>CAYHAO010000008.1:1731-52062 GCA_964354665.1 uncultured Methanomassiliicoccaceae archaeon
GCGCCCGGGAGCACCGCAACAGTGAAGGCCGTTTGGCAGGCGTCCTATCCCTTGGGCCAGCACAACATCTCTGTGATCGTCGACCCGGAGAACGCCATAAAGGAGCTGAATGAGAACGATAACACCAATTGGACATTCGTTAACGTCCGGGGCATCGCCGAGCTGTACACCTCGACCTCAGACGTCACCGTTGTCCCGGCATCCCCGACGACCAACAGCACCGTAGCGGTGACCTTGACCGTGCACAACAGCGGTGACATCGCCGCCACCAACGTCAACGTATCCTTCGTGGACATCAGGCCCAGCGGGTCACAGGTGCTGCTTGGCTACAGGATAATATCCAATATCCCCGCGCTGGGCGGTACTGGCACCGCTAGCCTTACATGGGTGCCCAACATCCCAGGCAACCACAACCTGCTAATAAAGGTGAACGTCGGCGTGCCGCCGGTGACCGAGCACACCATCAGCAACAACAATGTTACGTTCCCGGTGACCGTGCTCAACTACGCGGACCTGACGCCCTCCGGAGTCACCTTCTCGCCCTCAACGGCCATCTACGTAAATGACCAGGTGTCCGTCAATGCCGCGATCACCAACATCGGCCAGACCGGAGCGGCCAACGTGGTCGTGAACTTCTGGGAGGGCTCGGTCGGAACTGGCAACATGTTCGATACCCAGATGGTATTGAACATCGGGGCAGGGCAGACCGTGGTGGTGACCGGAACTTGGAACGTCCTGCCCGCTGTCGGTGGTAAGATTCAGACAAGGACCATCACCATCGACCTCAATCCCGCGCGCACCATCGTCGAGACCAATTATAACAACAACCGATTGGTCCAGACGACGGACGTCGTTGATAACCGTCCCGACCTGTTGTTCGTGGGCGGGATGAACGTCACCTCCGGCAGCACCGAGGTCGACCAGGCAGTGGTCGGTGAGAGCCTGGTGCTCAAGGTTACCGTCATTAACGACGGCTACACCCCCGCCATGAGCGTGAAGATCAGGTTCGATGCCATTGACACCGATAGTTTCGTGACCAGCATCGGGACGGTCTCTCGAGACCTCGATGCCAACGAGACCCTCGATGTTGAAATGCACTGGGTGGTAAACGTCACAAACGGCAACTACACATTGAGATGCACGCTCGACTCGGTGTTCGCGATTCAGGAGATAAACGAGAGCAACAACGTCCTGTCTCGCGATTTCGTGATCAACCCGCCACAACCGGCCATAACCATACGCGTTGACCGGGAGTGGTATAACCCAGACATGGAAGTATTCGTCAGCGGCAGGATTACCAACACCCTTACCGGCGATCCATTGGCGAACGTGAAGGTGGTGGTCACCCTCGTCGGTGCCCAAACCCACGCCAAGGTTGGAGACAACATCACGGTGTACACCAACTCCAATGGTGAATACTCGACCAGCAGGCTAATACCCGCGAACACCCCGGCCAACTACTATGCCATTGAGGACCAGGTGGTCCTGGGTGACCGCGTAGTTACACAGTATTCTGCCCCGTTCGAGGTCAGGTTGCTGGTAGTTGAGACCGAGATCCCATTCTGGGTGTGGATACTGGTCATCGTGGTGGTGCTGCTGGTGATCATAGCCTTCTCCTTCTACCTTTACAAGTACCAGCTTGGCAGGTTGGTGGAGTGCGGTGAGTGCGGCGCTTTGATACCGGAGAGCTCGAAGAAGTGCCCCAAGTGCGGCGTGGAATTCGAGACCGGGACTGCGAAGTGCAGTCAATGCGGCGCTTGGATACCCGCGGCCTCATCTGAGTGCCCGGAGTGCGGAGCGAAGTTCGTCACCGAGCCCTTGGCTGAGGAGGAGAGCGAGTACATCCGCAAGATGAGGGAGCAGTATGAGGCATATGCCAACCCCTACCGTGAGCAGGCCAAGCAGGTGCTGGGCAAGAAGTACAGCGAGGCCAAGTTCCAGGAGTGGTGGAAGAAGCAACCCTCGTACATGAGCTTCGAGAAGTGGCTCTCTCAGGAGGAGGAGAAGAAGAAGGCCGCCGGTTCGGCGTTCCCCTGCCCCGTCTGCGGAACCCTCAACCCAAGAGGCGCCAACATTTGCGGCAAGTGCGGCACGGTCTTCGACAAGGCCATGATGGCCGAGGCTGGAGCAACGGCCGCTGAGCCGTCCAAGCCGACCAGGCGCATCGTGAAGAGGCCGACAGAGAAGAAGGCCGTCCCCAAGAAGGAGGAAGGTGGGGAGCAGCCATCGGAGCAGCCGCCCGAGGAGCCGAAGAATCCTTAGGCCATCCTAAAACCCATCTAAACCCTTTCAAATCCATCCTTTTTTTTATTTTTCTTGGATCAGCCCAAGCCGCATTGAACGAACAGGAAATATGATGTATCTCCCTGAATAACGTATGAAAAAGGCGCTCCGAAGGGCTATCCGAGCCTATTGCCTGGAGAAATCATCGAAGAAGACCCTATCGAAGTCCTGGACCTTCCCGCCCCTGACCCTCACTCCTTCCTTCTCCAACATGGAGACCTTCCTCTTGATGTTCTCCTCTGCCGAGCCGGAATAACCTCCGATCCCCCCATCGGATTTGACCACCCGGTGGCAGGGGACACGGGGAGCGTTGGGGTTCCCCCTCATGATGGCACCTACCAGGCGCGAGGCCTTAGGCATCCCTGCTGCCCTAGCCAAAGCTCCATATGTCGTGACCCTGCCTGGCGGTACCTGCCTTAAGAGCGCATAGACCCGCTCCGCCTTCTTGGAAGATTCGATGCCCATGGCAAATCCTCAGTCATCTAGACCTATGACCGAGGATAAAGAGACTGCGGGGGGGTACCGAACCCGCTCAGCCTAGCGCCTGGAGCTTCTCCTTGATCTCCTTGCCGACCTTCTCTGGGTCCTTGTAGTAGGCGGAGATGACCCTGGCGACCTGGCGGTAGTTGTCGAACCCTGACTTCTTCATGAAGTCGAGGATGTCCACCCGGCGCTTTACCTCGCGTTCCATCTCTCTGGGAGACCAGTTGCGAATGGTGCGGACCTTCTCGTAGACATACGAGTGGCCTGAGTAGTTGAAGGTGTCATCGGCCGGGTTCCAGGTGTAGACGGAGTTGGTGATGAGCTCCCCGGTCTCCGGGTCCATGCCCACGATCTCGGTGAGGGACTTGACCCGTCGCGTCATTTTGGTGCCGACCTTGACCTGGGCCTGGAGAAGCACGATGTCCAATGCGGTCATCAGGGCGCGAGGCAGGTTGATCGGGTCGTTCTCCATCCTATGGACCATGGCCTGCACGTCCTCCGCGTGGAACGTCGAGTAGGCGGTCTTGCCGGTGGCCATGGCCTGGAAGACGACATAGGCCTCCTTGCCACGGACCTCGCCGACCATCAGGTACTGGGGCCTTTGGCGCAGGGCGGTGGTCAGCAGCTCGAACATGTCGATGCTTCCCGCGCTCGAGGACTTCTTCCCTCCGAAGCCCTCCCGGGTCAGGGAGGGAATCCAGTTCTCATGCGGGAGGTTGAGCTCCCTGGTATCCTCGATGCTCACGATCTTCATCTGGGGAGGGATGAACAGCAGGACGGCGTTCAGGGTCGTGGTCTTGCCTGAGGCGGTGCCTCCGCACACCAGCATGGAGCTCCCGTACTCAGTAGCGGTCCACAGGTAAGCCATCATGTCGGTGCTCATGGTCTTGAACTTGAGCAGGTCAACGGGCGTGAAAGGGTTCTCCTTGAACCTTCGGATGGTGAAGCTAGAGCCCCTCTTGGTCACATGTTTGCCCAAGGTGGCGTTCAGCCTCGAACCGTCCGGGATGGTGGCGTCCAGGAGGGGGTCGGCGACGGAGATGTGCTTGCCGCACTTCTGGGCCAGCCAAACCACGAAGGAATCTAGTTCCGGCTCCTTTTCGAACTTGATGTTGGAGCGTATGGAACCGTACTTGCGGTGGAAAATGAACAGGGGTATGTCGACGCCGTCGCAGGAGCAGTCCTCGACGTTGGGGTCGGTCATCATGACGTCGATGACCCCGTAGCCGATGAAATCCCTCTTGAGGTAATAGGTGATCCTCTCCTTGGAGATGGGGTTCAGGCTGATGCTCATCTGCCTCATCAGCGTCTCCGTCCCAGAGCGAAGGATGGCCTCCTTCTCCTTCAGGTCATCCGCATCCGCGAGATTCAAGGTAAGCACGAGGGCACGCTTGAGCACGTCCAGGAGGCTCTTCTCGTCCTCGGTCATCCTCGGCTCGATCACCTCGTAGAGATATTCGGAGGCGGTGTTGTCGTACCTGATGCGGACGAAGGTGTAGGGAGGTGCTATCTTGGCCACTTCCACTTCATCTATTGCGGTATCATCGATGCGGGGGATCTCGGTGACCACCGCGGCCTGCCCAATATCCGACCTCACGGGCACGCGCACCTTCATCGGTTTGCTCTTGATCTTCATGAGGAGCTTGAGGTAGCTGTTGGTCAGACCCCCTCCCTTGGCCTCCTGGGGGGCTTCGGGCTCGACCGTGGTCGCCATTTTCTCACCCCGCTATGAGCCTGGTGCCTATCACGCCAATCACGAGCATGATGAAGCTGTGCCTCATGCCGTTCGCTATCCTTCCATCCTGCAGGACGCCTGCCAGGATACCATCTCCGAACGCATGGACCACGACAGACACGATGAATATCAGCTGGATGGTGGGTATGACCTCCGTCTGGATGGTGGCGGGCATGTTTTCGATATCCGCCGCCTCCGCGCCCTCGGCCACCGACCTGCCCGCCTCCTCCATCTTGGGGAGGAAGGTCGTGTTGAGGATGAAGATGGTGGCGATGAAGACCACGAAGGACACGTAGATGACCACGGTATAGGTGGCCATGGATATCTTGCGCTCCTCCTCGGAGAGCATGACCTCCCTGGCGTCGTGCGCAACCATGGTGAGCACGTCCGCCACGTTTCCTCCCGCGTCGTTGGCCTTGATGATGATGGACATCATCCTGTTAGTCAGCGGGGTGTCGACCCTCTCGGCGAAGAGACGCATGGCCTCTGCCGCCGGGACGCCCCAGTCGATTTGGGCGGCCATGCGCCGGATCTCAGGTGTGAGGCCGCCGTAGCGACCGCGGGAGGCGACCTTGACCGCCTCGGCAAGGGTCATTCCGAACCTGCCCGCCTCGGCCACGTCGCGCAGGAAGTCGGGGAGACGAGACTCGATCTCCTTGATCTTCTTGTGCTTACTTGTCGTATAGAACCCGTAAGGTCCACATATGGCCATCAAGCCCAAGGCCACGTAGTCGATCCACAGAAGCCCAGTGTCGATGCCGCCGATCGCGTCCAAGAAGGCGATGGCAAATAGGATGAGGGCCACAACGATGCCGATGTACAGGAGGAGCTTGCTGTAGTCCTGCTTCCTCTTTGTTATCTCCTTCATGTCCAGTATCTCTTCTTTCTTTGCCATGGCACCACCTTACATTGAGGCCTCCTTCGTGGAGTTCCAGATAATGAATATGAATCCAAATTGAGCGATCGGGACCATGAGGAGGACAACCAACCAAAGTAGCAGCACCGTGAAACCCCCGCCCCCCCCACCTCCTGGGACTATGGCCATGATGGCCATGATGACGATCAGGAACAGGGGGAAGGCCACGACCACGGTCACGAAGGACTCGGCCAAGAGTCCAAGGCTCTCCAGCTGCTGACGCATGTCCAGCTTGCCCTCCTTCTCGAACTGCTCAGCCTTCTGCAGGAAGTACGGCTTGAGCTGACCGCCGGAGGTGGAGGTGGTGACCACTCCCTGAAGGAACTCCTGGAACTTGGAGGAGGGGGTGCGCTGTGCCGCCTTGCTTACGGCGGTGAGGATATCGATCCCCAGCAGCTCGGTGTCGCGGGTGATCCACTCCGCTTCGTTCTTGATCTCGCCATAGATGTCCTGGCGGGAAAGCTCCTTGAAGATGACGTCCACGTTGACATCTGCCGAGGCCATGGCAGAGATGAAGCTCATTGACGGGCCGATGCGCTTGTCGATGTCCCGAGCACGGCTCTTAGCCTTGCTGCCAGGTTGGGAGACCAGCAAAACGTATGCCAGCAAGGGCGGCATCACTACTATCAGCACCGTGACCAGCAGAGTTAGCGAGACGTCCAGACCCAGGAAGGCGACCAGAGCCGCGCCCAGGGTTATGGCCGCAACTATCGAAATCACCAAGGTGATTATGGTCGACATCCAGACATAGGCGGTGAACTCCTCTGGCCGCATGCGCATGTGCGCCTGCAGGAGGGACTGCTCCAGCTTGGGATTGGGCTTGGAGCGGACCTTGGCCGCCTTGCCGATGGTGCGCCAGCAGAACTCTTGGTACTTGGTGAGCTTGACGTATTCAGGCACCGATCCCTCGGACAGCCGGACCAGATGCGGGCCCAGCCTGGAAGCTTCGTCCGAGGCACCGGTTTTCATGTACTGTTTCTTGGACGTCTCCAGCCTAGCGAAGATGTCAGAGACCTCAGGCGGCAACTTCCAGACCTCCTTCCCTCATTTCGTTGCGGACGCGCTCCACGGTCTTGTCCGGCTCCTTGTAATAGTTGTTGATCAGCGACCAGATCTTGTGGTGGTCGGTTATGTCCTTGTATACCATGTAGCGCACGATATCCACCCTTCGGTCGAACTCGGTCATCATCTGTTCGTGCGTCAGCGATTTCATCTCCATGATCTTGTCGAACAGGAAGGAGTGCCCCTTATAGAGGAACTTGTCCGTAGCCTGGTCCCATTCGTAGACGGTGTTGGTGATGAGCTCATTGGTCTCTGGCTCGAAACCGACGATCTCGATGACCTGCTTGATCCTCCTGACCAGGTCAGTGCCAACACGCACGTGCGTCTGGATCATGACATTGCGCAGGGCTGTGAGCAGGATCCTGGGGCAGTTGATTGGCGGGTTCTCCAACCTGTTGACCATGCTCTTTACCGAGTCGGCGTGCATGGTTGAATAGGTAGTATGACCTGTGGCCATGGCTTGGAACATGATGTAAGTCTCCTTCCCTCGGACCTCACCCACGATGATATAGTTAGGGCGTTGCCTCAACGCCGCGCGCACCAGGTCATACATGTCGATTTCGCCCGCGGATTTCCCGTTCGCCTCCTTCTCTCCGACGCCAGAGCGAGTGGTGCCAGGGATCCAGTTCTCATGAGGTAGATTGATCTCACGGGTATCCTCCATGGTAACGATCTTCGCCCCTGGGGGTATGAATAGGGCGATCGAGTTCAGTGTGGCCGTCTTGCCTGAGGCGGTGCCTCCGGCGATGATGGCCGATTCACCGTGCTCGACACCTATCCACAAGTAGGCCACCATTTCTGGGCTGGCAGTGCCGAACTTGATCAGGTCGACCGGGGTAAAGGGCTTCTCTTTGAACCGGCGTATGGTGAAGGTCCCGCCCCTGGTGGTGACCTCACGCGAGTAGGTGGCCTGGACGCGGTGTCCCTCGGGCGTCGTACCATCGAGTATAGGACTGGAAACAGAGATTTGCTTGCCACAGCGCTGGGCCAGAGCGACCACGAAAGAGTTCAGCGACTCCTCGTCCTCGAATCTGAGCTGAGTCCTGATGCTCTCGAACTTGCGATGGAAGAGGAAAAGGGGCACTGCGACGCCATCGCAGGAGATGTCCTCCACGTTCTCATCCCGCATCAGCGGGTCGATGGGTCCGTAGCCAACGAAGTCGCGGATAATGAAGTAGCCGATCTTCCTCCTAGAAGTCTGGTCCACGCGTATGCCGCGTGTCTGGAAGAACGAGTCCACCGCCTCCCTGAGGTAGCGGTCCTTGTCGAAGGTGGTGAGCTTTTGCCACTCATATCCGAGCGTTCTCTCCAACGTGTCCTTCACCAAGCGCAAGAGCTTGCCCTCTTCCTCGGTGAGTCTCGGCTCCAATGTCTCCAAGACATACTCGGAGTTCTCACTGTTGAAAGTGACCCGGATGTAGCTATACGGCTCGTATACTGGATAGAGGTCCACAAGCTCGATGTTAGGGTTCTCGATCTTCGGGATCTCGGTGATGCCGGAGCCTTTACCCTTGGACCAATCGATCCTTTCCTGGATCTGGCCCGCGGGCAGCCTGACAATGCTCGCCTTCTTCGGAGTGAGCTTGCGTAGGAACTTGACATAGCCGTCTCGAATCCGGTGAGACCGGGCATCCTCCACCTCGGGCGTAATCTCTATATCGGTCTGTGAGGCGCCAGCCCCCTCGTCCTTCTTGATCCTCTTCATTTCGCACCCCCCATCATGACACCTCGATGGAGATCTGCGTGATGGCCCGACTGAAGATGAAGAAGCTGACGTTATTGATTACCAATTTGACGGTCTGGGTACTGGCAGAATAGGGGTTGAGAATATAGTCTGTGTTGTCCACCAGGTTGTTATTGGGGGCGTGCAGGTACTCGAATAAGTAATTGAACCATGCCTGGCCGTTAAAGCTCTTGAAGATTAGGACGACAGGGGTCTTGCTATTCAGGTTTCCAGTTACGTTGCCATTGGCGTACATCTGCGAGTCCAGATAAATCAGGTCAATGTTCAATCCAGCATTTGACGTGCCCGCTGCGCTGGAATTCAATCCCACTAGGTCGACCTGCGCGAAAGTCAGGTTGATCTTGGAGGTGGGGGTGGGCTTGTTTAGCTCAATGCTGGGGTAGGCCCTCATCACCTGTCCATCGGTCTGGCGCACTAGGATGGCGCCATTCTCATAGGTTACCCACTGCTGAACGTAATAACGGTTCGGCGCATAGAACTGCACCATCCCACCGCCATATTGATCATAGTGGAAGAGCTTCCCTCCTGAGACAAGGGAATAGTTGAAGATGGTCCGCACACTGCTGTTGCCCCCTGTATAAGGCTGATAGCTTATCACGCCCGCCGTCGGTGAGGCGAAGACGGGGACACCATCGGCCCCCAGGTCAATGGACTGGTACATATTAAGGCCGGTCGAGCCGGTCACTTGAGCGTTCAGGGCGAGGATGTCCACCTTGCCCTTCATCTCCCCGAACTGGTTCATCACCACGTTCATGTGGCTCCGTTCGTTGTCCACCATCCATATGGGAACATAGGAGTTCGTGAACAGGGTCAAGAATGTCAAGAAGACGAGAAGTGCCATTATCGTTCCAACTGTGGATGCGACTCCTCTCTCATCGCGGTCCCGCTTCAAGAAACGGCGGACTTGCGTAACTTTGCACACGCTTCGCTTGGGGCGCTCGAGCATTTGAAATCCAGTCCCCCATCCAGTCTGGTGTGATTAAGAGAGCCTCGTAGATATATAAACGTAATGCTGCCAGTATCATCTGGAGGACACCTCCCCAATCGGGCGCGGGAAGCTCGCCGAGCTCTCAAACGCAATGACGTGCATCCCCTATCGTCCTCGTCGGACCTCGTGGGGAACCTTTATAACGGCCTTCCCCTTTTTCCGATAAGTCCGCCGCAGTAACTCAGTTGGGAGAGTGCAAGACTGAAGATCTTGAAGTCGCTGGTTCAAGTCCGGCCTGCGGCACTCCATTTCTAATATCGCTTCGGCAAACTTCTATTACCCACGCTTATGATGAGGGAGCAGGCGGGAAGATGTTAGTAAAAGGGTTCGAGATCGCGTTCATCGAGGCCAAGAGGTTCTCCAAGGCAGGGGAGAAGGTCAACAACGTGAGGGTGGACCATAACAGCACGGTGACCCAGATCGTCAAAGGGGCAGAATCGACCGCGACCATCGACTACCGCTTCACCACCAACTACGTGGGATTGGGGTACATCAAGATCGAAGGTCAGGTGGTGGTGGCGGGGGAGGTCGACGCGCTCATAGAAGAATGGACCAAGAAGAACTCCATGCCCCCGGAATGGGCTAACCTGGTTCACAACACCGTCGTTCCGAACTGCATCCCCACCGCATTGCTAGTGGCAAGGGACATCAGGCTCCCTCCCCCGGTGCCGATGCCGCACATCAACATCCAGCAGGCTCCGCCCTCCAAGAAGTCGGCGGAGTACAGAGGCCCCGAGGTCGCTTGATACTTCTTTGAACCGACCGGGGCGCTTCTTAAGCAAGTAAAAGCCGAAGCAGGCCAAGCTCACCTGATATGGTCCAGCGAGAACGAGCCGATGCTCAGTCCGTGCTTGCCTACGGTGTAGCGTATGTAGGAGCGCGATTGTACGTCGGAGATGCCTTGGATGGAGAAGTTGCTCTTGAGCTGGTCCAACTTGAAGTCCACCATGCCGTCCATGATCGACCCTAGCATCTGGATCTCCTGCTCACCGTGCATGCCCTTCTCGATGACGTACATGCTGACCGCGCCTTCGCGCTTGCGTCGTCCGCAGAATGGGTTGAGGAAGCGGAAGGCGATGTTGGGGTCGGAATAGGCGACGAGAGTTGAGACCGAGCGGAACGCCAGGCGATAGTACTTGTGCTTCTCCTTGAACTCCTTGGCCACCTTGTCCGTCGCCTCCATAATGCCATCATGGTCCGTCGGTTCGCTGATGAAGATGGCATAGGGGTCGTCGGCGGCCTCGCCCATGCTCTTTGAGTATGAGTCTATGTACTTGACCAGTCCGCGGTGCTCGTATTCCTCATAGCCAGAGAGGATGGGGACCATCTCCTCGCGGATGTCCTTGGGCGTCTTGTCGGTGATGACCCAGATGCAGGGGACACCCTTCTTCAGGCCCTCCGCGACGAACTGGGCGATCATGATCTCCTTTCCGATGAAGGGTGGACCATGGATGAGAACGTTCGAACCAAAGGGTATGCCGCCTAGCAGCAGATCGTCCAACCGCGAGTTGCCGGTCTTGACCTTGGCCACGTTGAACTCGATCGCCCGCTCCTCTTCGCGGCGCTGGATCTCGTCATCTATGACTCCAGACTCGCGCAGCCGGAGCTCCTCGCTCTTGGCGTTGAGGAACTTCTCCTTGGCGATGAGATCCTCTTCTTTGTGCTGGACCTCCATCTTGAGATCCTCCAAGCGCTTCTTGAGCTCAACCTCCTCCACGTTGGTGACCTCGCGCTTGGCCTCGTCCAGCTTCCGCCGTTCCCCGGCCATGAGCTTCTCGCGGTAGTCCAAGTCCTCCTCCCTTCTGAGGAGCTCTTGTTCCTTATAGCCCACGACCTCCTTGATCTTGCGCAGCTCGTCGTCGCGCTCTCGGACGTCGATTTTTAGCCTGGCGATCTCCTCCTCCATGAGGAGCATACGCTTCTCCTTGAGCTGGACGTCCCTAAGCTTCATCTCCATCTCTTTGTTCGCCTCGGTGCTGTTCATCTTGGCGAACTTAAGCTCGTCCTCCTTCTGCTGCTCTTCCAGGCTCTCCCGCTTCAGCTCCTCGGCCAGATACTCCACCTTGGCCTTGTAGTCCTTCTCCTTCTCCCGGAACTCGAGCTCCTTCTGACGCAGCTCGGCCTGGAATCTCTCCTCCAGCTCGGCCATGGAGGAGGCGCCGACGCCATCGCCGTTGGCCATCGCGTCAGAACGCTCCTTTTCCTTGGCCAGCAGCTTGGCCTCCCTTTCCGCAAGCTCGATCTGCTTCTTTATCAGGGACCTCTGGTCCTTGGGTATGGACGCCATGGCGGAGTCGAACTCCTTCCTCAGGTCCTGATTGTCCCTGAGCCGGTGGTCCAGGTCCGTGTGCGACAAAGCGTCGTGCTCCACGACCTCGTGCAGCCGCTGAGTGAGGGCGGGTATGCTCTCGTCCTGATTGGAATCCGTGGGCTGACTTCTGCGCAGAACCTCGATGACGGCCAACTTGAGCTCGGCCAGCTCCTTATCGCCCTTCTCGGACCTGTTACGAGCGCCCCCCTCGCCCACCGTATTGGTGATCGAGGAAAGGGCGTCGGTCTCGCCCTTGTCTCCTTCGTTGAGCCAGGTCAGCAGGTCGTCCTCCTCGCCGGTTAGCCAGCGACGAAGGTCGTGCTCCTTGGACCTGTCAAAATCATCATTTTCCATATTGGCTGGGCTGGGTTTGACGACGTCCAACGCCGCAACTGACCCATCCTTCTTGGCATGAACTGCCTTTCTGGAGATTCCCAACCCTAACACCCTAGCCTTGCCTAATCGCTGTTTTATCCGACTCCCCATGAACGTATTAAAATATTTCGCTGTGAATAGCATTCTTGATTCCGAATCTGGCCTGGTCCTATTTGCATGATGTGAGAACATGAGGTGCGCCCCTTCCAGATTCGGCGGAGGCCCGAGGCAATCCAGCGCAAAAAAAGGTTATATATCGTGGATACCTCCTTACTTGAGAAGCGGCCGAGGAGTGTGCTGGACGATGGAGACCCGGGTTCATGTCAAGATTAGCAAGGATGGCGACATGACCCTAAGGGAGGTTCTGCGCAAGATACAGGAGATTCAGGCGGAGAACCCTGACCTTGACGTATTCTTCGATGGGGACCTCTACGCCATCTGTTCCAGGCCCCGCAAGTCCCCCGACAAGGCCAAGAGTTGAGCCTTGCCTGGAACGTATGCCCTACCTTCTCATCGGGGCAAAATCGAAATACTAGGTTTCATTACCTCTCTGCGGTAGAACATGGTCAAGAAATCCGACGTGCTGAAGGAGAAGGTCAAGGCCATCGACTTCGACAAGATCTCGACGGTCGCCGACCTGGTCGAGGCTTACAAGGACAGCTCGGTGCAGAGCAGGGCACTCGCCACCTGCGCCATCGCCTACGAGAAGGCGCTGAAGGACGAGGCGCGCCCGACGATCATCCTTGGCCTTGCCGGTCCCTTGGTGGCGGCGGGCCTGAGGAAGGTCATCGCAGACATGGTGAAGTACGGCATCGTGGACGCCATCGTGACCATCGGCGCCATACCCTACCAGGACTTCTACCAGGCGCGCGGTTACCACCACTGGAAGTGCTCCCCGCGCACCGATGACCTTGCTTTAAGGGAATTGTTCATCGACCGCATCTACGACACCTTGGTGGACGAGAACAAGTTCCGCGAGACGGACGCGTACATCGGGAAGATAGCCGGCAAGCTCGAGGCGAAGGGATACTCCAGCCGCGAGTTCATGCAGATACTGGGCAAGGAGTGCCAGAAGGACGGGTCCTCCATCCTGGGCAACTGCTACAAGTACGGCGTCCCGATGTTCGTCCCGGCGCTCAACGACTCCTCCATCGGGATAGGCCTCACCGGCCTCTACGTGGAGAGGCGCAAGGCGGGGAAGGAGTTCATGCGCCTCGACCCCATCCGCGACAACTGGGAGCTGACACAGCTGAAGATCAACTCGGAGAAGACGGGCGTCATCTACGTCGCGGGCGGCGTGCCCAAGAACTTCATCCAGCAGACGGAGGTCATCTGCGAGACCCTGGGCTATGACAAGGGCGGGCACCACTACGCCATCCAGATCACGCAGGATACCCCGCAGTGGGGCGGCCTCTCGGGATGCACCTTCGAGGAGGCGCAGTCCTGGGGCAAGATCAACCGCGACGCCGAGAAGTCTGTGGCCTACGTGGAGGCCTCCATCGGCCTGAGCCTGATGGTCGGCTACGTCCTGCAGAAGAAGCTCTGGAAGGGCCGCAAGCGCTTGAGCTACGAGTGGGACGGGGACATGCTCAAAGGCGTAAAGCAGGTACCGCTAAAGGTCTAAGGGCGTTCCCAAAATCCTAAATCCCTTACCTCTTCTCATTTATCGAAGGTGTGGAATGACGCGTCGCACGGGAAGGGCAACGATCGCCCTGTGGAACTCCTATGATCCGAACAGCTTCAGGGAGGCGCACCGGCGCGTTTTGGCCCGGGCAGGTCCCTTGGCGTTGGCCTTCGACCTCAACCTGGCCACCTTCGGCTTCCCCTTCCCCAAAGAGCTCTCCACCCCTCAGGAGATAGCGGATTGGGTGGCGACGACCACCAGCATCGGCGAGGACGGCTCCTACCTCAAGGAATTGACATCCAAGGGGAGGTTCCAGACCTTCTCGTACATCAATCGCGGCTTCCCTCCTCAGCTGGGGGAGCTGGTCCTGACCACGTGCAACGCCGATGACAAGAAGAGGAGGAGCGCGGACGAGGTCGTGGACATGCTCTCCCGTGGTCAGAGCGTCTGCCTCCTCTTCGGTACCGGGCCCAAAGGCGTGCCCAAGGAGCTGCACCAGCTCGCACCCCATCATCTCGACATCACCTTCGGGGGCCATTCGTTGGAGACCTGCACCGCCCTGGGGGCGGTGGCGGCGGTGATCGCACACAAGCTCAAAGCCTGAGACCATGCCCATTCATTCGAATCGTAGAATTTCTATCACGCTCAGAAGCCGAGCTCCTCCTCGCCCTTCATCTTCTTGACGTCCGAGCTCATCTCCCGCCCCATCTTCACGAACTGCATGGCCATCGATTTCCGGAAGCGGTTGCCCGATACGAAGAACTGCAATTGGCGCAGGAAGACCTTAGGCCGTACGTAGGTCCCGACCCAGAACTCGCTGAAGACCTCGGAGAGCTTCTCTGGCGGGACCGAGGTCTTGATGACCGACCGGTCGAAACCGTAATCGTTCCAATCAAAGCTGGTGATCAACCCTCTCTCCTTCAGGTCGATGAACATGTCGGTGCCAGGGAACGGCACGGCAAGGCTCCCGACTATGAAGGAGCAATGGTCCGGGTACAAGCGCTTCCCGTACTCCAGCAGCGCCTCCACCGAATCGACCGTGTCCTCGGGCAATCCAAATAGCAGATATACGGAGACCAGGACGTCGAGGTCCTTCTCCAAGGTGTCCATCATCCGCTCCACGGCCTGAAGGTCGTAGCCCTTTTTTCCGAACTTCTCTCTCATGCCCGGGTCCGGTGTCTCCAATCCGAGCACTATCTTGAACAGTCCATCTCGCTTCATGCGCGGCCAGAGGTCCTGGTACCGCGAGAAGACGTCCTCCCTGGTCTCATAGTACCAGAACAATCTCTCCCCGCATCCCTCCAGCGCATCGAGGAACCCTTCGAGCTGCCCTCGGTCTAGGAAGGAGGCATCGTCCTGGAAGAAGAAGGTGTCGTGCCCGAAGTTGCGCTTGACCCAGACCATCTCCTCAACTATTCTCTTGGGGTTCCTCCTCCTCGTTCCCCTATGAACCTTCCAGGTGATGCAATGAGGGCATCGGTAGGGGCAGCCTCGGGAAGAGGAGATCCCGATCATCTTGTTTCCGGCCCAATGGTATCTATCCACAGGGAAAAGGTTCCAGGCAGGGAAGGGCAATGAGTCAAGGTCAGATATCGGCTCTCGGTCCGGGTTCCTTTGGATGACGCCCCCTACATCCCGATAGGTCAGGCCTTTCACCCCGTCCAGGCCGCCGCCTTGTTGGAGCGTCCTGCAAAGGTCGCTGACGGTCGATTCGGCCTCGCCGCGCACCACGAAGTCCAGCTCAGGGCAACGTTCCAAGGAGTCGGAGTCGGTGAAGCTGAAATGCGGCCCCCCGGCCAAAGTCTTGAGCTGAGGGCCGATGGCCTCCTTGGCCATCCTGAAAATGGTCAGGGCCCTATCGCTGACCGGGGTCTGCCCTCCAGCGGCCACCAGGTCGGGTTTGAACTCCGTCAGCCTCTGAATTATTTCATCGTAACCGAGATCCTCCGCGGCCGCATCGATCACCTGCACCTCGACACCATCCCGAATTAGGACGGCCGCGATGTAGGCAAGCCCCAGGTTCGGGGCCAGATGCACCCGCTGATGGAACATCGGGGGCTGTATCAACGCTACCCTCATTGCAACACCTGGAATGTAATGGCGATTGGGGCTCTTCCCTGATAAATGATTGTGGCGGAAGCTTCGAAGAATCTGGTGATACTGATCGAACAGATTTCCCCCGACTTCAGTACACGGTATAGCTCAGGCCGAGCTTGGAGGATCCCACACCTTCTCCCTCGACCACTTCGCCGACGACCTTTGCCCCTTTACCGAGGACCTTCACAGCGTTCTTAGCGTCGTCCTCGCGGAGGATGATGGCGAAGCCCATGCCCATGTTGAAGGTCTGGTACATCTCCTTGTCCTCGATCCCGCCCAGCTCCTGGAGGAGCTTGAAAATCGGCTGAGGCCACAGAGGATTGGAGATATCGAAGTGCAAGCCCCTCTTCAAGCGCACGAAGTTGCGCAGCCCTCCCCCGGTCACGTCCACCATCCCAGTGACGCTGGTGCCCTCGAGGAGCTTGAGCACCTGGCGAACGTAAATGTACGTTGGGGTGAGCAGTTCCTCGCCTACGCTCCCTCGCAGCCCGGGCATCTTCTGGTCCAGGGCGATCTCGTTCTTCTCCAAGACCCTTCGAGCTAGCGTCATCCCGTTGGAATGCACCCCGGACGAGGGCAGGCCAACGATCGCATCCCCGACCTCGACGTCAGCGCCGGTCACGATGCGGCCCTTCTCGACGAATCCGAGGCAGCTTCCCGAGAGATCGATCCCCTTGACCATCTCAGGAAGAACGGCAATCTCCCCTCCCACGATCTCGCAGTCCGACATCCTCGCCGCCGCCTGTAGGCCGATCCCAATGGCCTCCGTGACCTCGGGATTGGGCTTGTCCAATGCGATGTAGTCCACGAAGGCGATAGGCTCGGCGCCCACGCAGATGGTGTCGTTCACGTTCATGGCCATGCAGTCGATCCCCACCGTGTCCCATTTGTTCAGGGCCTCGGCGATCAGCAGCTTGGTCCCCACGCCATCGGTGCAGAGGGTCAAGGCCACATCCCCAAAGTCGATGAGGGAGGTGAACTGTCCCTTGATGTCCATCATGCGTCCGCGACCAGTGCGCCTATACCTCAGCTGCCTGACCAGGGAGGCGATGGCCTCCGACTTGGCATCTATGTCCACACCGGCCTTGGCGTAGGTCATGCGGTTCTTGCGCTGAGGCATAGTACCTGGTAAACCTCCTTATTTGAAAAAACCTTGCCCTCAGCCTTTCCTGACGAACTCAGCTCCCACCAGGCAGTGATAGTCCTTTTTGAAGCCGAGCTCAAGGGCGACTGGGCAGTCGTGGCAAAGGCACCCTTTCTTGGACTCGATGCAGAAGGGGCTCCTCATGACCACGCAATACAGCCTCTCGCCACTGTTCTTGGCGCATTGGTTGTGCGTGCCGCAGTCCAGGCACTGGCACACGTCCATCTTGGAGAAGATCCATCTATCGAAATCCTCCTCGGACATGCCATCGAGCCCGCTCGCCATCGTGCTCGGTTTTCGAGCGCATCTAGCCACCAAGCCACCTCCTCGCAGTTACCATTTCCCTAGCTCTATTTGAATCCGCCCAAATTGTAGGGCAAAGCTTTATCCTCGTCAGGGGAATCGTCGACACGTGTCGAAGCGCTGGATGACAGAGAGGAGGAACGACCCCTATTCCAAGGCCGCGAAGAAGATGGACTATCGGAGCCGCGCCTCCTTCAAATTGATCCAGATCGACAACAAGTTCAAGCTCCTGAAGAGCGGGGCGGTGGTTGCCGATCTTGGGGCTGCCCCTGGCGGATGGCTCCAGGTGGCGGCCGAGCGCGTCGGTCCGAAGGGAAAGGTCGTTGGCGTGGACCTGCAGTCGATCGAGCCCATCGATGGGGTGGAGACGGTTCAGGGGGACATGCGCAAGGAGGAGACGGTCATGGACATGCTGGAGGCGCTCGGAGGCAAGGCTGACGTAGTCCTCTCCGACATGAGCCCGAACATATCTGGAAGCTATTCCATGGACCACGCCCGCTCCGTGGACCTTTGCGAGCACGCCCTGGAGTTCGCGGAGAAGGTCCTCAAGCCCGGCGGCGCCCTGGTCTTGAAGATATTCGAGGGGGACATGATGCAGGACCTCATGAAAGAGGTGAAGGCACACTTCAAGGAGGTCAAGCTCTATGGCCCCGACGCCTCTCGCGCCAGTAGCTCGGAGATATACATCATCGCTCGGGACTTCATCGGGAAATGATACGATTTTCGTAGAGGCCAGACCTTCGTTCATCGACGAGGCGCAATCGGGAAACCTTTAATGCGAATGATTGGATTCGCCTTTCGATGTTGACCTACATCACCGTCATGTTCAGCTCCGAGGGCGCCAAGCCCTCCAAGGTCTTCGATGCCTTGAACAACATGGGCTTCAAGCCGACCACGGGCAACTATGACGCCGTATACACCTGGGACAAGCAGGCCACTTTGGATGACGCCATATCGCTGGCGGATATGGTGGTGGCTTCTCTAAAGGGCATGGGCGTCATGGTCAAGCTAGAGACCGTTGGCAACAGCGACCTTGAGCAGGAAGAGTAGGGGCAGAACTCCTCGAGTGGAATCATGCGACCGGGCAAGATCGTTTGCATCGGGCAGAACTACCATGCCCACATCAAGGAGCTCAAGTCCGAGGTCCCGACCGAACCAGTGATATTTCTTAAGCCAGCGAGCGCTTGGATCGCCGACGGTGAGGAAATCGTCATCCAACCGGGCCTGGGGCGCGTAGATTACGAGGGAGAGCTGGCAGTGATCATCGGTAGGCGGGCGAAGCACGCGACATCAAAGGAAGCACTGAAGCACCTGGAGGCCGCGGCCGTCTTCAATGACGTGACCGCACGGGACGTCCAGTCCCAAGCGCGCAAGGCCGGGCTCCCCTGGGCCCTGGCCAAGGGCATGGACACCTTCGCGCCCATGTCCGAGCCCAGGTCGATCGACGACGTCCCCGACCTCCGTTCCCTTATGGTAAAGACGAGGCTGAACGGGGAGCTGAGACAGGATGGGAGGACGGCGGATATGATATTCCCCGTCGAAGAGCTCGTGGCCTATATCTCCAGGTTCATGACCCTTGAGCCAGGGGATGTGATCGCTACCGGAACGCCGGAGGGCGTGGGCGCCATAAAGAACGGGGACGCGGTCGAGATCGAAATCAAGGGCGTCGGCAAGCTGACCAACCTGGTCAGGGAAGCATAGGGCCGGCTCAGTCCCAGAACTTCTTCGTCCGGGCATAGGTGATTTCCGCGCTGAGGATCTCGCGCAGGAACTCATCCTCGTTCTCATGGAATCCGGCGAGCACGCGGGCGGCGGTGTCGGGCCCTAAGCCCCGACCCGCTAGGCAGAGCAAGGCCCTCTTCCCATTCTTGTTGACCAGGCTGGCGTTCTTGTACATTCGCCTCACCTCGGCTTCCTCCTCTTCCGTCAAGTTCTTCTTCGATAGCAGCCTAGCGTCCTCCTTGTTATATGAGCGCAGGGCCGCGACCATCTTGCCGTCGCAGCGCTCGCAGTGGATGTGGCGGCGGGCTTCCTTGACCCTGAGCTTCCACTGCGTCTTGCAGTTCAGGCAGGTCATGAACATCTGCTCCTCCTCCAGGCGGTTCTTCAATGCCATGAGGATGGAGTGGTCGGCACGCTGGGGGGCGATGAGCTCCTTGGAATGCTCCAGGCCCGCCCGGCCCATGGGCGTGAGAGGCGTCACCTCCACCTGGAGCTCGCCAGATTCGATCAACTTCACCACCTTCGCCGTCCCCTCCAGGTCCAGGTCCTCCCAGAGCACGCGGGCCACGGCCTCGTCGTACAGCGGCGTGCCATCGTAGGCCTCGAAGAGGCGGTTGAAGTTGATGCTCTGGTAGTCCGCCTCCTTCTGCACCGCCCCGAACTTCTTGGCCACGTGGACGAACCTCCATCTGAGGAAGGAGGAGTTCTTGATGACCAGGCGTACTAGGCCTTCCACGTTCTCCGACTTGATCGATTTCAGGGTGTCGATGATCGTGATCGCCCTGATGTCCCGGGGCAGCTCAAGCACGATGCGGTAAGGGTCGGTGTGGACCGCGATGCTCTCCCCGATTCGCGCCGACAGCAGCACCGATAGCAGCTTGGACAAGGTCTCGTTGACCTTGGAGCCGAAGCAGCAGTTGAGTATGGCCAGCTTCTTGCCCATCTCCAACGTGAGCAGCTGGTCGGTAGGCACCTTTGCCTCCTTCTCCTGCTCGTCCAGGTAGCGACGGAGCCGACCAACTGCCTCCAAGTCCCCGGCGTAGTCCTGATAGTTACCTAGGCGGCGCAGGCGGCCCACCTCCATCCCCACGTCGTAGGGCACGGGGATGTCCTCTCCCACCCAGGAGGGGATGGAGCCGATCTCCTTCACCTGCTCGACCAGCAGCTCGTCCTCCTTCAATTCGATGATGCGCCAGGACCTCCCCCGGGTGATGAAGGTGGCATAGGGCTCGGCGAAGGAGACGACGAACGACTCATCCAGCTGACCTACGATCTTGCGAGAGGAGAGCTCCCGGATCTTGAAGCTCCTCTCGTCCGGGATCATGGAGAGGTTGTCGTAGAAGTAGCGCATCCCCCGGGTCGAACGCCGGTAATCCTTCTCCCCTATGAAGACGAGGCCGATCCTTCCCAGCTGCTCGAGCACCCCGTCGAAGGTCTCTTTTCTGAGGTGACGGAAGGGATAGGAGCGGACAGTGATGCGATAGGCCTCCTCCTTCTCCACCATTCCAGACATGGCCATGGCCACCAGCTGGTTCGCGAGGACGGTCAGGGGGTTCTCCCTCACCCGCAGGGGCTCCAGCTCCTCCTTGGTGGACTTTCGGGTTATGACCAAGGACTCGGCGATCTCGTCCGGCGTGGAAGCGACGATCGCCCCCTCGGACTTGGCGCCGACGCTGTGCCCGGCCCGCCCCATCCTCTGGATCAACCTGGCGACCTGGCGGGGCGAGTTGTACTGGATGGCGAAGTCGGCGCTCCCGATGTCGATGCCCAGCTCCAGCGAGGAGGTGCAGATCAGCCCCTTCAGCCGCTCCTGTTTGAAGCTCTCCTCCATCTCGATGCGGATCTCCTTGGAGAGGGAGCCATGGTGCACTCCTACCGGGAACCTCTCATCCCACACATGATACCTGGCCGCGAGCGCCTCCGCGGTGTCGCGGGTGTTGACGAAGAGCAAGGTGGAGCGATGCGCCTCGATTATCTCTCGGCAGCGGCGCATGCAGGCCATGAGCTGGGGGTCGCTCTGCAGCGTTCCCGCCAGATCCTTGTCCTCCTCGCTCACGCCGGGGCTTTGGACCGTTACCTGCATGTCCTTGGCCACGTGGGCGCGGATTATCGTGACCTTGCGGTCCGTCCCACCAAGGTAGTTGGCGACCTCCGGGACGCTGCCCACGGTGGCGGACAGACCAATCCTCTGGAACTCGCCCGCCTCCTTGACCAGCCGCTCCATGGCCACGGCCAATTGGGCGCCGCGCTCGTCCTCGGCAAGCTCGTGTATCTCATCGATGACCAAGAAGCGGACGTTGGCCAGGTGCTCCCTGAGCCTCTTTCCGGTGAACATGATCTGCAGCGTCTCGGGCGTGGTGATGAGGACGTCAGGCGCCCTGCGCGATTGCCTGCCCCTCTCCGATTGCGGGGTGTCGCCATGCCTCACCGCCACGTCCAGCCCGAGCGCCTTGCCGAACTCATCCAGACGCCGGAGCAGGTCGCGGTTGAGCGCCCTGAGCGGCGTGACGTACACGCATTTGATGCCCTTCCCTTCGGACCTTAGGAGCATGTGGAGGATGGGCAGCATGGCCGCTTCGGTCTTGCCGATTCCAGTAGGGGCCACCAAGAGCACATGCTCCCCCTTGAGGATGTGAGGGATGGCCTGCCTCTGCGGGCCGGTCGGCTCATGGATGTTCTTCTCCTTGAGGACCTTCTGGATTTTCGGATCGAGCTGCTCGAAGACCATGGGCCTCAGAATCCAGACCTTGGCGGTACTTGAACCTATCGCGGCGGAGGGCGAAAGAGACGGATGCAGCCCCGATGCCTAGAAGAGCCGGGCGCGAGAATACGTACTTCGACATGGGGAACGTCGAGGTCAGATTACAGGACAACGAGGCAAAGAGGAGCGTGGAGCTGAGCCATGGCGATAAGCTGGTCCTTCGTCTGGATTCGAATCCCAGCACGGGCTACCAATGGCAGGTGGCCTCGATGAGCGGGAACGTCCTCGATTGGGTTGAGGGCCCTTCTTACGAGCCATCCGAACCGTCCCTAATAGGCTCTGGCGGGACCGCGAGTTTCGGGTTCCTAGCCTTGAAGAAGGGGAGGGCCAGCTTGAAGCTGATCTACCGTCGTCCCTGGGAGGAGGGCAAACCTCCGGCCAGGACCGTGGTGCTGAAGGTCCGGATCAAATGAGGCTCCGCTCAGGCAAGTTCGAACTGTAAAAGGATGTAAAGGGGGCGCCCATCGCCCTTTTTCCGGTCAATCGCCTAGGCGGTAGCTTCGGCCAGCAGCTCAGAGAGGTCCATCACCTTGATGTCCGAGCCTAATTGCTTCGCGCCCTGTTGCAGGTTCAGCACGCAGAATGGGCAGGTGGTGATGATGCGCTCGGCCCCGGTCTCGATGGCCTCCTTCACCCTCTTGGCGGCGATGTTGACTGCGAACTCGTTGAACTGCGACTTGTAACCGCCTCCCGCCCCACAGCACTGCGAGCTCATGCGGTTGCGGCCCATCTCCACCAGCTCGAGGCCTGGAACGGACTTGATGACCTCGCGCGGCACCTCGAAGACACCAGCATGTCTTCCCAAGTGGCAGGGGTCGTGATATGTGACCTTCATGTTGCCGTAATTCTTGGTGTACTTCACCCGCTTCTCCTTCAGCAGCTTGAGCGCGTACTGCGAGAAGTGGTAGACCTCGAACGATGGTCGGCTGTAGAAGCGCTTGTAGTCGTGCGTCGTGGTCTTGTAGCAGCCGGCGCAGGCGGTGACCATGGCCTTGGCCCCCATCTTCTCGGTCTGCCGGACGTTGTTCTCGGCGAAGTCACGGGATGCTTTGGTCTGCCCCGTCCTAAGCATGGGAGAGGTGCAGCACATCTCGTCCGCACCCATGATGTTCTGCTTCACGCCGCAGCGGTCCAGGAAGATAGCGGCCGCCTGAGGGATCCTCTGCATCCTGTAGGAGGCGGTGCAGCCAGCGAAGAAGCAGACCTCAGGGTTGTTAGTGACCTTCTGAATGTTCGCTGGGAACCAATCCCCGCGCTTGGCCGGGGGCTCCTTGTAGGGGTTGTTGTTGGCCAGGATGCTCTCTCCCAGCTTCTTGTGCGCGGACAAGGGGCCTTTGCCTTGCTCCACGACCCACTCACGGACGACCTCCCAAAATTCAGCGAACTCGATGCTGACGTGGCAAACCGTCCAGCAAGCAGCGCAGCCAGTGCACTTGTACAAAGCCTCGACGAACTCCTCATCCACCTCTAACTTGCGGCCGAGCAGCTTGTCGATGGGGGTCTTGTTCTGCAGCTGTTTCAGGTAGTACAGCTTGCCACGGGGGCTGTTAGATTCCCATGGCTCCTGGGCGTATGTGTCACATACGCGGAGGCAATAACCACACTGGAGACAGGCAGATAACTCCCTGTTGATGTTCGGCAACCTTGCCATGCCACGCACCTCTAATACCACACCGAACCAGTCGGCGAGTCCAGTCCTATCGTCGAGACGGGGGACGGGAATGCTCTAGGCATGTTACCTAGGTATTTCAATTTATTCACCGGAGACTGCTGGTATGTCGTATTTGGGCCAAGTTTAACACCCTTAAAAAGCTTTTGGAGAAAGCTTCATCCTTCCAATATCGGGCCGTACCCGTACCAGGCGCCTCCCAGTTTGAGGGTGCGTAGGTTCTCCTCTAGGAGCTCGCGGTGCCGGAACTCCCATCGAACGAGCTCCTCGAATGTCGACTTGGTCCTGGGGTCGATGGCCTTGTCAAGAGCGTCCTGGTACATCTTGATGGAGTTCACTTCCACCTCGATCCCCTTCTGGATGGCCGCGATCTCGTCCTCCAAGGTGAGGCAGGAACCTTCTGGCTTCATGAACACCCTGCTTGGGAGGATCTCCAGATATTGCTTCAAGGGCTCGACCCCTGGCTCATACTTGCCGGCGGACAAGCGGTCCATCTCTTTCCTGATTATGCGGGCATGTTCCTTCTCGTCGTTGCCCAGGCTGCGCATTAGCGCCCTGCCCTTCTCGTCGGCCACGCACTCGCCTAGCTCGGTATAGAACTTGATCCCGAACTCCTCGATGGCCAGCGCGGTCTTGAGCACGGCCACGCTCATCTCCTTCCTCGCGGTCGCACCTTCCATCCGGGTCCCTCCCTCGATACAACCAAGGCGCGCGTATATTAACGCGATGGCGGCCTCGTCCGTGCCCTCGAAGCAAAGGGAAACTTATTACATGGCCAGAGGAATCTGACTTTCATGGGCCGGAGCTGCAAGAAGGAGGTAAAGGTCATAGGCGACGCGGAGGTCAAGGCCGCGACTGGCAAGACATGGCAGGAGTGGTTTGCCTTGCTGGACGAATATGGCGTGGAGGAGAGGGGGCACGAGCTCACGGTCAAGTACCTAAAGGAGCACCACAGACTTCCATCGTCGTGGGCGAGGGAAGTGGCCCTACGCTATGAGAACGACCGAGGCCTCAGGTCGCTGATGGCATGAGACCGCACGCTTTAGGATGATGCAAGGTCCTCTCAGCACCGTCCTCACTTTACGACTATCACGGTGCATTTGGAGTTGCGGACGATGTACTCAGATACCGAGCCGATGAGGACACGGTCGATCGCGGTCTTTCCGGAGGTGCCGACCACTATCGCATCAGCCTTCACCCGGTCAGCTGCGTTGAGCACTGCCTCATAAGGGTTCCCGGTTTCGAGCATGGTCGTGACTTTCACGTTCTCATTGGTCCCGCGCTTCTTCAGGTCATCGAGGACTGCCATACCTTGCTTGATGGTCTTGTCCTTGTCGTCCTCCGATTTGGGGCTGACCGCGAAGACGACATAGAGGCTCTCCTTCCTCAAGGCCGCATAATCGAAGGCATAATTCACCGCCTTTTCCGAGTGCGGTTTGCCATCCGTTGCCAGCAAAATGGTCATTCGTCTCCCTCTCGGTTTGGGGGGAATGGTCTGGCACGCCATTAACCTTTGCCGGAGGCGGGTTCAATAGCAGATCAGCGGATGAACGAACTGGTCATCCTGGCAGCCCTGAAGGTGGTGATTCCATCCTCGGCCCGGGCCAGTGGTGGGAATGAAGACCACGAAAGCCATCGTTGGCAAACTAGATTTAGTTGGGGAGACGTTTTATGCCGAGGGCGAGCGGAAAGCTTCTAGTGCTCATTCGACGGAGAAATGGCACAGGATGAGATTGGAGGAATAAGAGAGGGAAGAGTTGTGGAACCGGACCACGAGGTGTGACCATGAGCATAGAACTGACGGAAGACCGGATGAATGAACTGGAGAAGATCGTGCAGAAGATGAACAAAGAGGCGGAGATGGCCCTCTATTATGACGAGGGGACGCCGGAGCGCGAGAAGCATCAAAAGGTCCTGGTCGAGTACAAGGAAATGGTGACCAAGATGGATGACCACTCCAGGACCTTTGTGCAGCAGGGCCTCTTGGACAACAAGGACGTGCATGACTTCTACTGGCCTGAGCTAGAGGCTAATGCCCTACACGAGAGGCAGAGAGCCCAACACGTGGGCGAGGGGGATCGAACCAAGGTCGACATGGAATATCGAAGGGAAGGGTGATTGACGCCCGCGGTCGGCTCAAACAGACGGGAGGCCCAGGTCCGGCCGGGCTGATATCCATATTCCCAGCGGACAACCCTGATGGCACCTCGCAATCATTTAGATGTTCAGGTTGGGGTAATAGGTGGTGCAGCAATGCTACATCGTCCTGAAGGATGAAGTTCGTGGAGTACGACGTGGAAGGGACCGAGGTTAAGCATGGCAAGAGCTGGCGGGCTTAGACATCGCGCCCCTTTCTCTTGGAATAGTACACCACGGTTGGATCCTCTTCATACCCCGCTTTTTTGAAGAAAGTCCTGGAGGAAGAGTTATCCCCCTGGATCAGTGCACAGAACACCAGGATCCCACGTTGGTCGAACCTTCGCTCCATCTCCATGAGGAGGGCGAGGGCTACCCCCTTCCTCTGCCATTCAGGGTGAACGGCCAGGCGGTTTATCCACCCCTTCCTGCCGTCGGTGGTGCCAAGTAATGACCCGACCAGCCGCTCATCGGCCTCGGCCACCAGGAACAAGGCCATGGGTGTACCCAGCTCCTGAACGACCCTCTGCTTGGAGTCCCTTCCCTGTGGATGGTAGGTCAGGCCAGCCTCTTTCCATAGATCGGCAAGAGCTCCATAGTCCTCTGGCCTCATCTCTCGTATCACGAAACTAGGCTTGCCTCGCATCCAATCTAGATGGGGCGCTCTCTAGAAAAAAATGTGGGAATAAAGAGATCAAGAGCCCAAGCACATGGCCAGTAGGGAACGAGGTTGATTCTGTGGAAACGTCAGCACTTCGGAGGTTGCACATTTCCTACCTGGTGCGCAACCAACCGTCATCAATTCATAGCTAAGGCTAACGCAAGACCTCTAGGCATTCCCATGGCAAGAATTCGTCCGAGGACGAGGAGCGACTCCCCCGATCGCCCGCGAGAATAGCCTCCGCCGTAATCCTCTTATGGCACATGACGCAAAGCGTGATCAGGTTGGAGGGGTGGTCGGACCCGCCCTCGCCTCTAGGCTGGACATGATGCACCTCGGTCAGCCATGATGGGACCTTGGACAGGTCCTTGCCGCAGATTCGGCACCTGCCCCCATCGCGCGCTATTACCCCTTTCCTAATCATGCGCCAAGCGGTCGCCCTCATGGCTTGGGAGGCCATCACACCCATCGGGTCTCGCCCACTATCTCCCTCTTCCAAGAACGACCTCTGGACAGAGGAGGTAAGCTCGCACTGCAGGGCCTCGATCATGGTGCGATGGCGGCCTCCGCAGCCCTGGCAATGATCGGTTGATTCGCCTCTCTTCCTGCATACTTCCAGATGGGTCCGATGGTCCCAAGCTCGATGGGGGCACGAGGTCACGGTCGATTCATCACACACCAGAAAGGGAGTGCGATCCTGGCAGGAGTGCATACCTCTGAGGCACAGGGAAGCCCTGCATGGACGGTCCTGGAAGTGGCACCCAATCATAATAGTTGGATGAAAAGAAGGAATGATAATCCTTTCTCGGGGTGCCCCGCAAGTGACAATGTCGGTCTTGAGCTCACATCCTCCGGTCCTAGGTGGCACGACCGAGAAAACAATTTGAGGTATGAGGTAGCATAGCATTTCGAGGTGAAGAAATGCCTAGGGTCGAGTATTACGAGATCAACGCTGACGATCCCCAGCGAGCCATGTCCTTCTACAAAGAGGTCTTCGGCTGGAGGTTCGAGAAGTGGGATGGGCCATTCGAATATTGGCTCGCCAGGACAGATGAAAAAGGGGAAGGGGGCATCGATGGCGGCGTCCAACGGCGAACCGATCCCCGAGCCACCGTGGTGAACTACATCGGGGTGAAGGACATCGATGACCTGGTCCGCAAGGTGGTCATGCATCACGGCAAGATCATACAGCAGAAGGCGGCGGTGCCAGGCGTCGGTTGGATGATTATGTTCCAGGATACGGAGGGCAACATATTCGGGGCGATGCAGGAAGACGAGTCCTTGAAGTGAATCATCCGAGCTCGATGCCCACGGGACAATGGTCCGATCCTCGCACATCGCTCTTGATGTAGGCTCCCTTCAGCTGTTCGCGCAGACCCTTGGTGATGTAGAAGTAATCAATTCGCCAGCCGACATTGCGCTCCCTAGCACCGGTCTTCAGGTCCCACCAGGAATACTTACCCGGTGATGGGTCGAACTCCCGATAGGCGTCGATCAATCCCGCTTCCTCGAATTTGTCAAGCCATTCCCTTTCCTCCGGCAAGAAGCCAGAGACCTTGGAGTTCTCCTTTGGTCTGGCAAGATCGATTTCTCTGTGCGCGGTGTTCACATCCCCGCAGATCACCAATTGCTTTCTGGCCTTCATCAGCCTCTTCGAGAAGCGAAGGAACGCATCGTAGAAGTCAAGCTTGAACGCCAGGCGCTCCTTGGAGGACTTGCCGTTGGGGAAATAGATGTTGAGGAGCACGAACTCCTGGTAATGCGCGACGATGGTCCTTCCTTCTTGGTCGAAGTCCCTCTCTCCGAAGCCGTACTCGACCTTCCGAGGCGCAATCTTGCTGTAAAGTCCTACCCCGCTCCATCCCTTGTCCTCATCATTGGTCGGCGAGGAAAGGAAGAAACGGTACCCCGGGACCTCCTTGAGCACAGGAGGCAGACTCTCCACGTCTGCCTTGACCTCCTGGACGCAAAGGACGTCCGGCGACGTGTTTATGAGGTAGTCCAAGAACCCCTTCCGGTGGGCGGCCCGCAGGCCGTTCACGTTCCAGCATTCGAGACGCATTGAGAGCCGGATATGCTATGACAGGCTTAATCAATTGCCAATGGGCCCTGGGCGAATAACACTTATTATCTTCCGGCTCCGTGTGGAAAGAGGAGATGGCACCGGTCCACTATCCTTCGCCAGAGGAGAAGAACTATCCCACCAAGCACTTCTTCTCGCTGCTTGATCGCATCCCTCCTAAGCGACTTACTGCCTTGACCATAATCATCCCATTCCTTTTCCTGTTCGGCATCGCCCTCGCCCCGCTGGACATGGATGCCAACATCAAATATGCCCTGGCCATCCTGGTGTGCGTCTCCATGTTATGGACCTTCGGCATGATCCCATTGGCGGTCACCGCGCTCCTGGTCCCGGTCCTGCTCACTGCCTTCGGGATCTTCACTCCGACCGAGGCCTTGGCGCCTTTCGCGGACCCGGTCGTCTTCCTTTTAGTGGGCGGACTGATCATCGCGGAAACCTTCCGGCGGAACAATATGGACAAACGCCTCTCCTACTTCCTGGTAAAAGCTGCCAGAGGCGACATCAAGCGCACTCTGATCGCGTTGATGGTCTCTGCGGCGCTTCTCTCGATGTGGATATCGAACACCGCGACGGTGGCGTTATTGATACCCGTGGCCTTGAGCGTGGCGTCCCAAGCGGGAAAGGACCGTCTAAAGGTGGCCGGCCTCTTCCTCATTGGAATCAGCATGGCCACGGCCTTCGGCAGCCTATCAACAATCGTCGGCTCTCCCACGAACGCCATCACCTCGGCCTTGCTGAGCAAGGAGGTTTCGTGGACGTTCCTTGATTGGATGGTGGTAGGCATACCAGTGGCCGCGGCCTGCCTGGCCCTCGTCTACTTGGTGCTTCCCTTGGCCATCCGCGTCCCCAAGGGACAGCTGGACACGAAGGAGGTCGGAGAACGTCTGAAGGACCTCGGTCCTATGAAGAGGATGGAAAAGACGGTGCTAGTCATCTTCACCGTCACCATATTGCTCTGGATATTCGGCTCACAGATCGCGTCCGCCACCGGACTGCCCGGAGGATTGGCCAATGCAGGGATAATCGCCCTGCTAGCGGCCGTGGCCATGTTCTTTGTGGGAGCGGTGGGATGGGAGGATGCCAAGAACATAGCCTGGGACGTCTTTCTGATCATCGGTGCCGGACTGGCGCTGGGTGAGGCCCTCGAAGCCACAGGCGCAGCCCAATTGTTGGCCCAAGGCCTAGCCTCATTCGCCGGTGGGTATTCGATCATAGTGACCATGCTGGTGTTCGCTTGTATGTCATTCATCCTTACCACGTTCCTCTCCAACACCGCTACCGCAGCCCTTCTTGTCCCCGTCGCCATCTCCACCTCTGCGGCTCTGGAGATGGACCCGAGGTTCCTGGCCTTGACCGTGGGTATGGTGGCCTCGATCTCACTTGTGACACCAGTGGGCACGCCGCCGGTCACTCTGGCCTATTCCACAAATACCTTCACTCGGGCAGAGCTGGCCAAGGCAGGGCTGATAATCGGCCTTCCAGCTATGGTGCTCATAACCTTCATGATCTGGGCCTTCGTCTCTTTGGGCCTGATCTAGTTGCCAAAGGCCCTCAGCAGGAACCCTTTGATGTCCTCGCGCATTAGTCGATAGGCTTCCAACCTCTCCTCCTCGGTCCCGTCGATTCCTGGAGGGTCGTTGACACCGTGGTGCAGATATTGATCAGCCTCTGGGTAGAATGGGCATATGTCCTCGGTGTCCTTGCAAAGGGTGACCGCGAAATCGAATCTCTCTCCCTTTAGCTCCTTCAGGCCTCGAGGACGGTGGCTGGAGATATCAATCCCAACCTCCGCCATCGCCTGCACCGCCTGAGGCACAAGGATTCCAGGCTTGCTCCCGGCGCTCTTCGCCTGCAACCTATCTCCCAGCAGACGATTTGCTAGCGCCTCAGCCATCGGGGAACGTGCAGCGTTATGCGTACAGATGAACAGCACCTTGATCTTTCGCTTCATTCGTACCCCCTCTGCATCTCATAGAGCCTAGGATGACCTAAGCCCTTCGTCCATCTAGCAATCAACGGGCTTCTCGATCACCTCTCTACCCTAGTTGGAGAGAAGTACATCATACAAGCCAGTCTCATCCTTCTAAGGCGGTCGGCAGGTTAACGCGCTGCAATTTCGAACTTCAATCCAGCCTCTACTGGTAAATCATTAATATGCAGATGCGCCTCCTAGGCAGGTTTAGGGGGGCGGGCGGATCACTTTTACAATGGTAGGAAAGGTAGTGCTCATCACCGGTGCCACCTCTGGCATGGGAAAGGCGACCGCCCGGGCCCTTGCAACCTATGGAGCAACCGTCGTCATCCACGGCCGCGATGAAGAAAAGGCCAAGGAGACGATGGAAGCGATCAAAGAAGAGACCAAAAACCCCGCCATCTATTATATTATCAAGGACTTCGAGAAGCTGGGCGACGTCAGGTTGTTGGCGAGCGAGTTCCAGAGGCAATTCCATCGATTGGACGTCCTTGTCAACAACGTGGGCGCGGTCTTCAGCAAACGTCAGGAGAGCGTGGATGGGATCGAGCTCACCTTACAGGTCAACTATCTTGGTCATTTCCTCCTTACCAACCTGCTTCTCGACATGCTTAAGGCAAGCGCTCCCTCTCGCATCGTGAACATCAGCTCGGCCCTCCATGAGCGCGGGCGCATCGATTTCGAGGATTTGCAAATGAACAGGAAGTACAGCGGGCAGAAGGCCTACGCCTCCTCCAAACTGGCACAGGTCCTCTTCACCTATGAACTGGCAAAGAGGTTGGAGGGATCGGCGGTCACGTGCAACGCCTCGAATCCCGGGCTGGCCAAGACCCATTTGGGATACGATGCCGGTCTCCTCACCAGCCTCTCCAAGAGGTTCGTGGACATCTTCGGAAAGAGCGCAGAGAAGGCGGCCGAGACCACCATATATCTGGCCACATCCCCTGAGGTGGAGAGGGTCTCAGGCAAGTACTTCGAGGAAAAGCAGGAGGCCGAATCTTCGGAGATGTCCTATAACACCAGCGCCGCTCAGAAGCTGTGGGATGCTTCCTTGAGGCTTACCAAGCTCGTCGATGATCCTCAGGTCTAGAGGTCCAATGCCCTTACTTGCTCCCTTACCTCTTCGAAAGGTGGGGTAAAGCCTTCCACCGTCGAGATCCAGACATAGCGGATCACGCCATCCCGGTCCACTATGAAGACCGCCCGGCGCGGATGTCCCTTAAGGAGGCCGAATTCCTGGAGGCCTGCGTACATGTCGCACACGGACCCATCCTCATCGGACAGAAGACGAATTTTGATGTCCATGCTCTCCTTCCATTGCAAGTGCGTCATGATGGAATTGCGGCTGATACCGACGACCACTATCCGCTTTAGCGCGAACTCGTCGTACATCCCCTGGAAGGTCCTCATTTCCAAGGAACATACGATGCCAAAGTCGCTCGGGTAGAAGAGGAGCATCGCTGGACCATTGACCAACTCTTCTTTTAGACGGAAATGGCCGCCCTCTGTATCGGGGAGAGCGAAATCTGGAGCCCGCATTCCCAACTGCACATCCTTCTCAGTCATTTTGTGTGGGATTGCAGGTCGCTCAGATAATTGTTCTGAATAAATCTCAAACGGAACCTATCAATGAGCCACCAATGTCAATATCTCCACGTGAACTCAGTATCCCGCGATATGGTGGATAGGAAGATCGAGCTGAGCCCTGAGGAATGGGACAAGGAGACCATTGACCTGTTCTCTATGTTATTCCTGACAACGGTACATGGAATGGTAGATAATCTCGGAAGAGAGAGGACCTTGGGAATACTAGCGCCTGCATTCAGGAACCTTACCAAGGCCGGCGCCATAGCCAACGTCGCCAGGTTCAACCTCGACCCTGAGAAGATGGTGGACATCAGTGCGGCTTTCTGCCATATCAAGAAATGCTTCAAGCAGGAGCTGCAAGTGCTGGAATGCGCTCAAGACAGTTTGCTTCACGAGGTGACATACTGCCCGTTCGAAGCGAGCGGCATAGATGTATTCGAGCTTCTGGAGATCTCTGCGAACCAATACGTAGAGGGATCAAATCCAGAGCTCGAAGGTAGCTACGAAACCGCGAAGGGCCGAGGAGACGCCATCTGCCGGTACCGCATCATCAGGAAGCGAACCAACACTAATACTAAGGAAGGCACCGATTAGGCAAGGCAGCACCAAGAAGCAGGATGCTTTTCCTTGTGCGAGATGGGAAGATTTCAACCTAGAAGCCTATAAGTGCAAATTGCCATCATTACTTTGTTGGAGGGAGGGTATGGTCGAGATTCCCAAGGAAGTGCTCGAGCTGCTGAACAACGATAATGCCACCAAGGTCTTGGCAACGAAGACGCCCGAAGGAGACGTCCATGCGATAGTTGTGGGCAGCGTTAGCGCCCCTAACCCCCGGACCATTGTCTTCGGCACCCTGGTCATGAAGAAGACTAGCAAGAACCTGAGGATGATGATGAAGAAGAACGAGCTGGCCGCAGTGTTGGTGGCATGGCAGACCGTCTCGTATGAGATCAGGTGCAAGATCAAGAAGCAATCGAAGAAGGGTAAGGAGCTGGACCGGATGAACGAGCTTCTGGAGCCGATGGGTCTGAGGATGACCAGCGTATGGTACCTCGAGCCAGTCGAGGTCTGGGACCAGAGCGCGTCCTATCAAGCAGGGACTAAGGTGGTCTGAGCCCCTTCTCGAAGAAGTCGGATAGGACCTTCCTTGTCTGCTCCCAAGAGACCAGAGCGGGCTTATCTGTGACCGTCACCAGGACCTTCTTGCCCTTGGTAATGTAATCGCCCTTGAACTTGAAGTCCAGCCCGAGAATGCGTGGCCCGCCGGAGAAGGCACCGCTCTTGCTATCGCCCTTGAAGTACATCTTGTATTGGCGCGCGAAGGTGGCAACATCCTGGACCATCTCCTCAGGCGTCTTCTTTAGATCGAACTCGAAGGTCTTGCTCTCCATGGCCGTTACCGAATCCCGTGCCCACTATTTGGATTTCTTGCATCCTTCTAATCGAGTCGTCCACTCAGGCTTTGAGGGTAATGTCGAACCCATCCCCTTGGATGATCACCGTTGGAACGTACTTGAGCATGATGTTGCCCATGGCCTCGACTTCCTCGATAGAGGGGGAGGGTTTGCTGATGCCCTCAAAGGGGAGGTCGTTCATACCGCTCATGAACTGGATGAGATGGGCCTCTTCCACAAGACCTTGAAGTTGCTGGCCCAGGCGCTCGATCTTGTCCCGGTCGATGACCGTCGGCACCACCCTTACCATGGCCCGTACCTTCCTCCCTTTCAATAGCTCCAGGCACTCCCTCAGATTGATCAGGTACTCCTTGGTCTTCTCCTCGTCCATGTTGATGAGCCTCATCGTGCCCTGGAGGTCGTCCAGAGGCGCTTTGATCTCAATTATGTAATGATGTACGTATCCAAGCGTGGACTTGATGAACTCCGGGTCGGTACCTACAGTCTTGAGGGTGATTTCCTTCCCTCTCTTCCCCATGATCCGGATTATGTCCACCAGCTCCTTCTTGAATAGCGCTGGCTCCGCTCCCCCGAAGTAGATGCGCTTCGTATCATAGTCAGCGACGAACTTGGAGAGCTGGTCCGCCGTGACATCCCGCTTCTGTCTACTTCTGTGGGCGCAGTACTTGCAGCCCAGCGGGCATCCGTAGAACTCGATCTTTGCCTCTCCCAAATTCTTGTACATGGTGATGAGGCGCATGCCTCCCATATTGGCGTCGCAAATAAAAACAACTACCCTCAAGGCACCTGGATGGGGTCCACGTCGGCCTGCAGCATCTCCGGGGGAACCTCCCCGATCTCCCAGCCCGGGCCCGTCGTTTCACAGTAGAAGTAATCGATGGATTCGAAGTGGTAATGCCCCCCGATCGCCCCTTGGCAGGAGAGCCCCACCGCCATGTGGCCTGGCAAGAGCAGCAGGATCGCGTCATAACCCATCGCCTCCATTATGGACGCATAGAGAATGGAAGAGTCCTCGCAATCCCCGGTCTGATCGTAAAGGGTCTCCAGCGGGAAGCGCCAGTATTCGTTCGCACCAGCACTGACGTTGTCGAACGAGTAGTCTATGCCTTGAACGAAGGACAGTGCGAAGTTCGCCCTCTCCAATGGAGAGAGGCCTTGTGCATTGGCTATGCCATTAAGTTCGGAGGCTACCTCCACCACGGCCGGATCATCGACCGTCACGAAGGCCCTGGCCTCATCATAGGTCGCAGGCCAGCGCTCTACCTCGCTGTACTTGAGCTGGTAATACTCCTTGGCCGAAAGATTGAGCTGCATCTCGTAATCATCGCCACCATAGGACCAGAAGTAGGTTTTGAGGCCGGAAATCGATACGACCGTGATATTGTAACTGAGCGCTCCATCATCATCGTCGGTGGATGAGGTCCCGTCGACGGAGCCGTCGGCCAAGCCTTGCATATCGTCACCATACCAGGTACCGTTGACCAGGTCGAACATTATGTCTAGGGTCCTGTCACCCAGGTTCATCCCATCAAGGTCAATCAGATCATCTTGGGAGGTGAAGTCCTCGTCCATCATGGCGATGCTAATCTTGGTGTATCGGCGGTTGTCATCGACATTGAATCGCAAAGATTTACCTAAATAGTGGAACGACCCGACCTCAAAGATGTAAGGGTAGCCAGCATCGTCGATGCGCGCTTCCTGCCTATCGTTGATTTTTATGTTGAAGTAGACCTCCGCCAACCCGGTCAGGAGGTCCACATCGTCGACGACCTTGGCTGACTTGAGCTCGATGAGTATTCCTGCGTCCATGCCGTCCTTCAGGTCTACTAAGTCATTATAGCCATCATCGTCAGCATCTCCCAGATAGGTCTCGGAGTTGTCCCCGATGTCATTCTGGTTCGTATCGGTCCATTCATCAGGGTCGGTCGGGAAGGCGTCCTCGGCATCGGGATACCTGTCGCCGTCCGTGTCCTTTGGCCACTCTGCGTTGGGTGGGATCACATCCTCTGGCTCCTTTGGAAAGGACAGCACCACCCAGGCCGCACCTATGACCAGCAAGGCCACAAAAATGACCCCAAGAACCAACCACGCGTCGTTGTTGTTCTTTGGGGGGCGTGGGGTGTAGGGCACGACCATGGTCTTACTTCGATGAGCTATTGGACTGATCAGTTATTCCTTTTTTTGGGCGTTCGAATATTCTCGTTAAATGACGTTTCGCCCCGAATTATAGAGTGCTGGATGTTGCTAGATGACTGCGCAATTTCTTCTGTTGGGCCTATGCTAGCTCGACGGCTAACTCGTTCCTACGCAGGAAGCCAGGGGTGCCAGGTCCATTGTACCTCATGAGGAAGGGGGCGCCCTTGAATTCGATGCCCCTTTTCCTGAGGACCGAGATTAGCCGATCCTCCTTCTCCTTGATCGAATCGTTATGGGCTCTGCCCGAGAATCTCAGCACTGCTAGACGTCTAGGCTTGACCTCCGTCATCTCCACCCGGGCGTCCAAAGGCTCAGGTATGGTGCTAATTGAGTAGAACGAGGGCATCACGAAGGAGAAGGAATCCTCATCCGAGAGCACAGGGCGGGTCATCGCGATCCTTTGGTATGTTGGACCAGTGGAGATCACCGGAACGGTCATGGCGATATCCTTGCGCACCTTGTTCTCGCCAGTGATATAGCGAAAAAGGATGCGGAACGCCATATCGTCGGATAGCCCCCTCACCTTGGCCAATATCAAGGTAGGATAGCGTCTGATCTCCACATCATCGACCGTCTCCAATACCTCGTAGGGCGCCGATTCAGTCACGCTCGGACTAACGCAACCAGTCCTATAAAAATCCCGTCGGGATGAACCACGAAGTTTCAGAGCATCTGACTGGCTAGTCCCTCCTCGAAGGTGCTCCAATTTCGACGATTTAGGCTAACCCGGTCCCAGTCATTCCGAGCCACGATTCATGAGAGTAACCACATCAGCCTCGCGTCACGGTCAACTTTCTGACTCACGGGAGGGCATCAACCGACCTTCCCAATATCCATCTAGCCACCTGGAAGGGAGGCGTTCTTAAGTCGGCCCTTTATCAGCTGCGGAATTCCTTCACCTTATCTGCCATCCTATCTAAGCGGCGCTGCACGAGCTCGTTTATGCTGTCCGGCTCGAATGTACCGTCCTTCCGCTTCGAACCAGCTTTTGTACTAGTGAGATGCTCGATCCCTTCGTTGATGGTGGCGACTGACCAAACGTGGAACTTCTTCTTCTTGATGGCCTCCAGGACCTCATCCTTCAGCATGAGGTTCTGCACGTTGCTCTGAGGGATCATGACCCCCTGGTCACCCGTGAGGCCGAGCAACTTGCACACCTCAAAGAAGCCCTCGATCTTGAAATTGACGCCCCCAATGGCTTGCACTTCGCCTTTCTGGTTCACTGAGCCAGTCACAGCGATGCTCTGATTGATGGGTTTTCCCGACAAGGCCGACAGCAGCGCGTAGAGCTCCGTGGACGAGGCGGAATCACCGTCCACTCCAGAGTAGGACTGCTCGAAGGTGAGCTTGGCCGTGAGGCTGAGCGGTCTTTCCATGGCGTATGTGTCATTGAGGTATCCTCCCAAGATCAGCACGCCCTTGGAGTGAGATGGGCCGCTCATGGCGATCTCCCTCTCGATGTTGATTATGCCCTCCTTGCCCACGCCGACAGACGCCGTGATGCGCGAGGGCATTCCGAAGGCATAGTCCCCGACCCCCATCACTGAAAGGCCGTTCACCTGGCCGACCTTCTCGTCCTTGGTCTCGATGAGGATCAGCTTTTTGCCTATTGCCTCTTGGATCTTCTTCTGGATCATGTTGGAACGATAGACCTTCTCATCCAGCGTCTTGTCGATGTGCTTCCTCATTATGGTCTCGGACCCCTCCTCCTTGGCATAGAAGTCCGCCTCCCTGATGACGTTGGCCACCTCAGCGAACAACGTCGCCAGCTTGTTCTGGTCCTCGACCATCCGTGAGGAATATTCGATGATCGCCGCCAGGCCAGCCGGGTCAAGGTGGAGAAGGTCTTCCTTCTGGCAAAGGGTGCACACGAAGGCCGCGTACTTCAACACGTTCTCATCGTTGCGGTCCATGGTGGTGTCGAACTCCGCCTTGACCTTGAACAGCTCACGGAAGTCCTTGTCCATGGAATACAGGAGGTCGTATGCGTACGGATCCCCGAGCAGGATGACCTTGGCTTTAAAGGGGATGGGCTCGGGCCTCAGGGACTTCGTGACCATGTAGCCCATTCGCGCCGCTGGCTCCTCGATCTCCAGCTTGGCGCTGGATAGGGTCTGCTTGAGCGCAGGCCATGCCAGGGGGTCGGCGAACAGCCCTTCCACGGGCAGAACGAGGTAGCCGCCATTGGCCCGATGGGCGGCTCCAGCATGGATCATGGTATAGTCGGTGAACAGCGCCCCGAACCGGGCCTCCTTCTCCGCCGCTCCGAAGAGCCTGTAATAGGAGGGATTCATCTCTATCTCAACTGGTGCCCCCTCCAGTTTGGAATTGTCCACTATCAGGTTGACGCCATAGTTGTGCTTCGGTCCGTCCTGGGGCATGGGTATGCCCAAAGGGCCGGGTTGGGGTGGAGCTTCGGCCTGGAGCAAGGGACCGAGGTTGTTCAGGATGTCCTCCTCCACGTGCCCGATGAAGCCCAATACCTCCTCGTTATCCTTGAATTTTTTCCGCAGGCCAAGGAGCCGAGGCTGCAGAACGAAGGCGGCCACCTCACGGTTAAGCTTATTGATTATTTCCTCAGCCTTGCGGTCGATGTCCCGAAGCTGGATTATGGCCTTTTGGACTTCAGCCTGAAGGTCCTGCCTCTTCTTCTCGATGTCCTTCTGGTCTTTGAGCGGAAGCTGGGAAAGCTGCTCCTCGCTGATTGCCTTCCCTTCTACCAATGGCGCTAGCATCAGGCCAATGGGCGATTGGACGATCTGGAATCCTGCGTCCGTGGCCATTTTGTTCATCGAGTCGATGAAGTCAGTCCGCTCCTGTTGGATGCTGCCGAGAGTGGCTTGCCGCTTCTGTGCGTACTCAGTGCTCTCAAAAGCCTCTCTCAATGCCTGACCAACGCCCGATACGAACTTGTCCATCTCGCGCTTCAACTCGATGCCCTGGCCGGCCGGGACCGGGATGACGTCCGGCTGGCTAGAGTCATGGAAGTTGTTCACATAGCACCAATCCGATGGGACCGGGCTCTTTTTGGCAAGCTCCTTGATGAAGTTCGTTATGGCCGTTTTCCTACCGGTGCCAGGGAGACCAGATACATAGACGTTGAAACCTGGGTTCTGGATGCGAAGCCCGAACTGCAGTGCCCTCGCGGCCCTGTCCTGGCCAATGATTTCGGACAATGGGGTGAGCTCTTCGGTGCTCTTGCACTTGAACTGCACCGCGGGGCAGGTGTTACGACAATCCTTATAGGTCAATTCGCGAGCCATCAATCAACGCTCCTCAGCCGTCGATTGGAGGTGAAGGTACTTAATATTGTCAATGGACCTTTGACCAACGAAGACCATGGGGAAGTGGTATGCGCCCGTCCAATCAACGCCTGGAATCTTTAAAGGGGACCGCCAAGAAAAGAGGGGGCGGGTCGAAGAGGGACAAGGTAAAGCTTTCCAGCGACGAATCGGTATGTTTCTTTATTGAGCTGGCGAGATCGGGCAAGGAAGGCTTACCCACCGGCTCAGTCGAGGGGACGGCTTCAGGCAAAATATGGTTGGGGGAACTGGCCAAGCAAGGTGTTATCAAGGAATCGATCGTGGACGGGAAGGTCCTCCTCGTTGAAGGACCAGAGAACTTCGGCAGGGTGTTCTTCGTTTGCGACCGCATGGGTCGTTCCTATGAGCTCTTAGATTCGGAATATGCGCGTTCAAACATCGCCGAGCCCCTTCTGCTGGAGGTTTGTAAGGCCAGCGTTTACGAATCAATCCTCTCATTGTTAAGAATCCTCACCTACCCGGTCCAAGAGCTAAGGGAGGACCCAGTCCTTTCTGAGTTGAGTGCCTGGGTCGACCACAGCGAAGGGGCCAGCCACGATTTGGAACGGGTTTCCGACTCCCTGTCCGGGTCAGGCTTCCACGAGCTGCTCCGTTTCAGCCTCAGTGGCTATCCGCCCGAGGATTTGAAAGAGAAGAGGAGGGACCTTCTTGCCGATATGGCTGAATGGGACATCTCCATGTTCTTCGCCGCGAAACCTCCGATTCACAATCTCCCTTCGCTCTTCCTCTCCGCGCTCTTTCCCAAGGACGAGCGGGAGCAACTCCTTGCTGTTCTGAGGTCCTCCCCGTCGGCGCTCCGCTCCCTCCTTATGGCCAAAGACGCGCGCTCCTGCTCCATTTCACTAGCATCCATACAACAGACATTGCCTTTACTGACTCGTCTGTTCGAGATATTCGCGATGGCCGACCCCAAAATCTGCACCGACAAGCTTAGACGAGAATGGGGGGAGGAACTGTTTACCCTTGTCGATGGTTCGAAGAACGAGCCCCGCCCAACCCCTATTCTCAATGTCCTGGAGGCCAGGTGGCGGATGGACATCGAGGCTAAGGAACATGGGCTGCGCTGAGCCGAATGAAGAAAAAAAAAGGGGGGAGGTAATCGTGATCAGTGGACGAAGTCGATGCCCTCGCTCGCCCCCGTGCTCGAGGTGGCTACGGCTGCCCCCAGCTTTTGCTGTGTCTTGATCCCCAAGCGGGCGGCGGTGTCCGCGCTCATGGAATCGAGCATGTAGCGCGACCTAGCCCCTGTGAATATTACCAGTACCTGTATCTGACCATGAATTTCCGGCTCAATGGAGCATCCCCAGATGATCCTTGCCCTGGGATCTATGCTCTTGCCCACATAGTCGGCTGCCCTCTGCGCTTCGTCGACGGTCATGTCAGGCCCGCCTACTACCCGGATCAGCGCCCCCTTCGACTCCTTCACGCTGATCTCGCCCAACAGTGGGGAGGACAGCGCCTCCTTCACTGCGTCCTTGACCGGGTCGTCCGAGGTCTCGCGGTTGCCCTCGCCCATGCCCACGAAGGCCACGCCGCCCTCGTTCATTATGGTAAGAATGTCAGCGTAATCGAGGTTGACCAGACCAGGCTTGGTGATGATCTCGGTCAGACCCTTGATGGTCTGCATTAGGACCTCGTCAGCCACCTTGAAGGCCGCCTCGACCGGCATCTTCGGCACGAGCTCCAGTAGCTTGTCGTTAGGAACCACGATCGTGGTGTCGGTGACCCTCCTGAGCTTGTCCAAGCCGTCGAGGGCGTTCTCCATCCGCAATGTTCCCTCGGCCTTGAAGGGCAGCGTGACCACGCCGATGGTCAGAGCCCTGATGTAATCCTTGGAGATGCGGGCCACATAATGAGCGGAGCCAGTCCCTGTGCCACCTCCCATGCCTGCGGTGATGAAAACGATGTTGGACCCGTTCAGGAAGTTGCGCATATCCATCTCGTTCTCCCGCGCGGCCTGCTCTCCCACTGCGGGTATGGCCCCTGCTCCAAGGCCTCTGGTCGCCACCTTCCCGATGAGGATCTTCGTTGGGGCATGGACCGAAAGCAGGTGCTTGGCATCGGTATTGATGGCGCACAGCTGTGCACCACTGATGCCCGCCTCCATGCAACGGTTGATGGTGTTGGAACCCCCGCCCCCGCAACCGATGATCTTAATGCTGACCTCCAGCTGCTGAGCTATCTTTCTTATCTCTTCGTCTGCCGCGGAGTTACCTCCGGTTGTCTGCACTGGCGCCTGTCCCTGCGCCTCTTCCTTTTGAGCGTTAGACAAAGCGCTCTTCACTAAGGAGCTAGGCATGGTGCATCCCAGTATGACATTTGTCAGACGGTACATATAAATGTTGTCATGCACAACGAATGTGGAAGGATAATCGCAATCTTATTCATCATCGAAGTAACAAAGGCTAGCCCATATCTCGGTTGAGAGGATTGGTCGAATGATAGCCAGAGTCGGGGAGATCATCATGAACTTTGAGATCAGGGGGAAAGGGCAGCCCACCACGCTATTATCGGGAATGGCATCGAACATATCCACTTGGTCTTTGCAGGTGCCGTCCTTCGCGCTGAACCTCATGACCATCTGCCTGGACAATCGAGGGACGGGGAAGACGGACGCCCCCGACCGTCCTTATTCGATTGAGATGATGGCCAACGATACCGCCAAGCTGCTCGATGTCATCGGGGTTGACGCCTCCAACCTGGTCGGGTTCGGAATGGGGGGAAGGATCGCGCTGGAGATGGCAATGAGGCACCCCTCGAAGGTAAAAAGTCTGGTGCTGTGTTCCAGCGCCTCGAAGGTCACCCCGTTCGAAAAGGACGCCCTCCAGGTACTGAGGGCGGCCATTGTGAATGGTGCGAGAAGAGAGGAGCTAGCCAAGCACGAGGTCAATTGGACTCTCAGCCCGCGCTTCTCCGAGGACAAAAAGGTGGCGGAGGGAGTCGCCAGGGTCCGCATGGCCAAGATGAGCGACACATCGGACCAGGCCTTCTTGCGCCAAATCGATGCGGTCCTGGATTATGATGCGGACGCACGCCTGCACGAGGTGAAGTGTCCCACCTTAGTCATCGCGGGAAACCGGGATCGACTGGTGCCCCCAGAATACCAGAGGAAGATGGCCGAGGCGATGCCACAAGCGAGCTTCGTGGCCGTGGACGCCGCCCATATGGTCCTGGTGGAGGCGGCCAAGGATTTCAATGAGAAAGCGCTCGGGTTCCTAATGCAAAAGGGCGCTTGATCATTTCCAGCTGCGATTCCTTGCCGCCTTGGTGATCTTGGCCATCTCCACCACCGCCTCCCTCAGTTTGGTGAGCTGGGCCTTGTCGAACTTCGTCGATGCCTTATCACCGAACGCCAATCTGAAGCTTCCATGTTGCCCGGGCACGGGCTTGAACTCGGCATGTTGCAGCAGGTAGGACACCCGGTTTCTTTCACCGTTGTCCAGGAAAACCTTCTTCGTGATATATTGGAGTCTGCTCTCCATGGTGTCGGCGCTTTCGTTCCCCGATGCCCCCCACATCAGCATCAGCTCGACCTCCATGTCCGTTCCTTTGAAGCAGACGCTCAGACCTTGCTCGGTGTCCCTAAGCACCAACAGGTCGGAGTACTGCTTCTCGAGGGCTTTGAGCTCGGCGATTATGGCCTTGCCGTTGGACCCTCCGGCCGAATCCAATTCCTGAATGCTCAAGCGAACACCGCTCTCGAATATCGTGCACCAGGAATTTGTACCTAATGCCGAAGGACATGATTTGGATGAAAGGAAGTATGTGGAAGGGGTTTTCCTATTTCCTCTGTTGTTCCTCGCCTTGGCAGAGCACCAGCTCCTGGGCGGTCATCATGGGGGAAGGGGCGCTGAGAATGAAACCAAACCTTTATTTCCTCTATCTTTACCAGACTTCAACTTCTTCAGCGGTCTGGCTACCTTCCTTCCATTTCTGGTATGCTAGAGGTGTGCAAAAGGGAGGACGGTAAAAGGTTTCTCACTGGGACTTCCCTCGGTTCTACTTCTTCATCTTCTCCTTGCGGCCCTCGCGCTGCAACCTGCCTGGCGCCCACCAGGCCCATTTGCCCATAAGTGACATTGCCGCCGGGACGATGTACGTCCTCACGATCATCGCATCGATCAGGATGGCCACCGTCAAAGCAAACCCGAACATCACCAGCATGTCGTTGCTGGACAGCATCATAGATCCGAAGGCACCGGCCATGATCAGGGCGAGGGCGGTGATTATTCCCCCGGTCCAGTCGACCGCGTCCACGATCGCAAGGTTCAACGCCTTGCCCTTGTGCACCTCCTCGCGTATGCGGGTAAGGATGAACACGTTGTAGTCCATCCCTATGCCCATCAGCATGACGAAGAGAACCAGCGGAATGATGAATAGCATCGGCACGCCCAGCCAGGTCCCGAACACTAGATACGTGAGGGCGAAGGACCAGACGATGCTCATGGCGATCGAGAGGACCGCGAATAGCGGCAACAGCAAGGAGCCCAGCACAATCATCAGCACGATGAAGATGCCGATGACGACGATTATCTCGATCATGTTGAATTGCTGACTGATGCTGGTGCTGAGGTCGTAGAGGGAGGCCGTGCTTCCGCCTACCAGGATCGTCGACCCGGCCAATTCCGGCTCGACCGCCTTCACACCTGCGACCTGCTCTCTGAGCGTGGATATGTAGTTGACTGCCTCGTTGCTCTGTGGCTCCGGCTTCAATACCACGGTCAGCAGGACGGTCTTGTGGCTGCTCCCCACGCTCTGTAGCATGCTGTTGACGAGCAGAGCCTGTTGCTCCCCGGGCATGTAAGAAATATTGTGATAGTCCACCAATGTGCCATATGGTCGCGTCACTCCAGTTACCTGTTGCACCATGGAAGCGTCAACGGCTATCGATTCGGTGAGATTCTCGATCGCGTCCAGATAGGCAATATCGAACTCGCCATTCTCGTAGACAAAGGTCTCGCCGGTGATCACTATCTGGGTCGGCATGATGCGCCCGGCTCCGAAGTCCTCGGACAGGGCGTTCATGCCTTGGATGCTCTCCGAATCGCCCATGCTGCCGATGAAGTCGAAGCTCGGCTCTGCCGTCACGTAGATGTAGGTGGCGGGGATCGAAACTATGATGGCGGTGACCACCACGATCTTGGCGTACTTCACGCCGAACGAGGCCGCCTTGTGGAAGTAACCATGGTTGCCCTCCTTCTTCTTCTGGATGACGTTGGTGGCGTACCTCTTCCACCTTGCGCCGGTGGTAGGCCAGAACAACCTGTTCCCAACTAGCATCAATACCGCTGGGACGAGGGTGAGCGCCACCATCAGGGCGACCATGATGGCCATCCCCATGACCAGTCCCATGGTCTGGACGAAGGAGAACGAGGAAAGCGCCATGGCGAAGAAGGCGATCATGACCGTCAGCCCGCTGGTCACGATGGACTCACCGGCCCAGGTCACGGAGGTCTGTACTGCCGCCTCCCTGGTGGCGCCTTTGATCCTTTCCTCGCGGTACCTGGTTATGATGAAGATGGAGTAGTCGGTGCCGACGCCCATCAGAAGGGCGAACAGCATGGTCAGCGTGGTGGAATCGATCTGCGCGACGGTGGAGCCGATGACGAAAACCAACGCCTGGCTAATGCCCAAGGCCACGGCCACCGCGCCCAACGGTAGGAACTGCGCCACCACCGAGCGGAACAGGATGCCCATGAGGACGATGATGATGATGATGGTGATCGGCTCGATCAGCGCCACGTCCTCCATGGAGCTGCTCATCATGTCCGCCGATATCGCCGCCTCGCCGGTGACATAGGCGGTCATGGCGTCGCCAATCTCGGAGTTGACCTCGCGAATGAGACCTCGGACCACATCGACGTTGTCGAACATGGGCCTGATCCCGTCATCGGTCACGTAGTCCGCGGCCACGCTGAACGACAGGGTGACGAGCATGGTCTGATTGTTGGAAGAAACTAGGCTGGCAAGGTATTGCGTGGGGACCTGCACAGGGTATGTGGCCAACGTCCCACTCGATATCACCGAGCTCACGTAGACATAGACGGCGTAGAGGCTGTAGGAGGGGCCAAGGTCATAGACTTCCTGCAGGAAGGTCATGTTGGTGATGGTCGAGGCCTGGCTGATCATGCCCAGGGTGAAGGCGTGCACCACCGCTGGATCGTTGAAGCTCGTCAGGTCGAAGGAATTCAAGACCGCCATCATGAACTGTTTCTGCTCATCCGCGACCGGTAGACTGGCGATGAAGGCGGGCGCCACCGCGTTCACGCTGAAGTCAGCGCGGGCCACGGGGTCGGCCACTAGGTCAGGGTCCGCCCCGGAGGCGTTCCAGGCCGTGGCGAAGGCGTTATAGTAGCCCATGGTCAGCTGGGTCTGGGTCTGGTTTGCACCCTGTTGGGTGAGATAGTAAGCGAGTTGGACGCTCGTGGCGTTGTACGCCTCTGAGTCGGAATTAGAGACCGCCCAGTTCTGGATGTGCAACGCCGGGACACCCCATAGCAAGAAGGCCGTGCTGTTGACCTGCTGCTCCGCCGGCCTCATGGTCGGCCCGAGGGCCAGGACGGTCTGGGACATGATCATGCTGTTGATCGTATAGGCGCTGGTGATACCCGTGAAATCCTCAAGCTCGGTGGAGGACAGTATCTTGTCCTGGAGGGAGAGCACGTAGTCCCTTGATGCGGTGTCGGTGACATCATCCGCCTGAAGGACGATCAGGATCGTGCCATTGGCCACTGAGCCTTGGAACTCGGAGGAAATGATCTCAGCCGCTTTCACGGACTCGAAGTCCCCAGTGGTCACCCCGGTGCTCTCATACGACACGACCTCATCGACCTGCATGATCGCTGGTACTGAGACTATCAGAATGATTATCCAAGCGATTAGGACCTTCTTGTAATGCTTGGTTATGACCTTGGCAAGCTTATCGAATATCATACTAGCATCCCGAACTTCTGGGGTAATGCAACAGACATGTTTATCTTCTTATTGTTACTGCAGTAGGGACATGAACGCGCTTGTCGAGGGTCTTGTACAGCTTGGGCTCACCGAGTACGAGGCTAGAGCTTATGTGGCGATGGTCTCCGTCGGCGAGGGTGGGATAAGCGATATCAGCCAGCAAAGCGGAATCCCCCGATCTCGGGTCTATGACATCATGGAGCGCTTGGCCGCGAAGGGCTTCGTAGAGGTCGGAGCCATGAAACCTCTGAGGTACAGGGCGGTGGACCCTGACCAGGTCACAAATCAGATCAAGGCGGATTTTTCTAGGACGGCAGACACGGTGCAGAGCAGCCTGCAGGACCTCAAGGGGAAGACTGACAAGCTGCCCACGCCTCTGTGGTTCATCATGGGCGAGAGAAGAATCGACATGGAGATCGAGGAATTCATCAGCAGTGCGCAAGCACCACTGGGCATGCTCGTGCTGGTGAACAGCTTCCTCCTGAAGAACGCTGCAGCGATTACGGAGAAGTCCAAGACTACCAGAATCGACATCGCGGTGGTGAACGAGCCGGAGGGGTTCAGGAGTCTCCTTGGAAAGGCGAGGCTCTTGAGGATGCCGGACCTCAGGACGACCTCCCTGAATTGGTTAGTAGGGATCGGATTCCCTTCAAGCGAATGGGAAAAGACGGTCAAGATCGAACTCCTGGTGATCTCAGGCAGTAATTCCATGTTGGTCTACAGGGAGGAGGAGACACGTCGAGCTATCCGGGTGGAGGGTTCCATCATCGGCCTGTTCGTCCGCACCTGCGTGGATGGCGTTGTCCAGGGGGCCGAGCCACTGGGACCCCAGCCTTCTTCCTGAGAGATTACCGTCATTTTGTGAGGAAAGGGACCGCCGCGCATGTCATTTTTAATTCTAAACCTGTTATAAATTAGGTGAGACATGCCATTTATCAATGAGAACGGGGTAGTAATGCCCGATAACAAGGGTGAAAGCGGTTCAATGCGCATCCGAGCCCCCACATAAAGTCCATCTCGTTCGGCCGTCGATAATCTCAAATGAACCTCTCATTCACTTTCCTTTTGAGGAAGGGTCAGGGGCGCAACCTTCATAGCTGAGTATGGTCTGCGTCCTGGCCGAAGGCATGGGCGAGAAGGAAAGCAATTTCAGAGGCGGCTTCCGTGCGGTCCCACATCAAGTGAAGGCAGTCATCTGGCTGACAAGCTTCGCAGGCCTTGGGGTGGGGTACCTCATAACCTACATGGCCGCCTACCTTCCTGAGATAGGCTTCAGCTCGGGGGACGTTGGCCTCATCATTGGGATAATGAGCGTGGCTGCCATGGTGGCTGCCGTCCCCTTGGGGCTCCTCTCCGACCGTATAGGGCGGAAGAAGGTGCTACTTTTCGCCCTAGCCACGTTCCCCATCATTCTGTTCGGCTTCGCCCTAACGACGGAGCTCTGGGCTTTGCTCGCCTTAGCCGTGATGGCAGGGATTTCGGAAGGTGCTTTCCTCACCGCCTGGAACGCACTGATTGCGGATCAGACCACATTGGAGAACCGCAATCCAGCATTCGCCTTGTCTTTCATCGTAAATGCTTCTGCCACTGGAATAGGTGCAGCCTTGCCCTTCTTCTTCCCCTTCATCGAGGACGCCCTGGGCTGGAGCTCGGGAGCCGTGCATTCGATGGCGTTCATCGTCATTGGGCTGGTCTGCATCATCTCGCCCTTGGGCGTCTTTCTGGAGCTAAGGGGATACCACGAGAGGGTGAGGGAGAAGTCGCAGAAACATCCGATGCTCCAAGGTCGGACGAAACGAAACCTCATCCGATTCTCGCTCATCAACGCCCTCATTGGCCTTGGAGCAGGGTTCATTATATCTCTCATCCCCACGTGGCTGTTCCTCAGGTATGAGGTCCCCGACTCATACTCTGGCCCCTTGATAGCTATATCCAGCATTACCATGGCCTTCGCATCCTTGGCCTCCACGAGGATCGCCTTCCGCTATGGTCCGGTGAAGGCCATAACCTTGACCCAGGGCATATCCACCGTCTTCCTGGTCATGATCCCCTTGGTGCCAGGTGCGGCTCTGGCCAGCGTCGCTTTCATCATCCGCTCGATGTTCATGAACATGTCCGCTCCCATCGCCGACAGCTATCTAATGGGCATAATCTCCAAAGAGGACAGAGGGGTGGCGAGCGCCATCAACAACATCATATGGAGGCTGCCGAACAGCATAACCACGATCTTCGGAGGAATGCTACTCGCGGCTGGATTCTATGATCTCCCTTTCTATATCACCACTGTGTGCTACGTCACGGCCATCACAAGCTTCTACCTTCTCTTCAAGAATGTCAAGCCTGAGAGTTGAACCGACTTAGAAAAGGGTTATGTCCAATCAGCTCGAATCATAAGGGCATGAAACTCGGAAAGGGGGTAGGCTTGGTTTTAGTGGTGGTTACCTCCCTGGTGCTTGCCTCCTTACTGGTTGGAGTTGTGATCCAGAGGGACCAAAGTATCACTCCCAACGACGAGTTCTTCACCGTCTCCATCACCGATCCCCCGGTCATCAATCCAGATACCTGGACGCTCAGAGTGGATGGCTTAATCGACTTGCCTATGAACCTTAGCTATGGCCAAGTCATCTCCTTGAACAACATCACAGAGAAAGCCGAGCTGCGCTGTGTGACCGGCCCTAGCGCCACCGCCTATTACACTGGTGTGACCCTCCCGGACTTCATGCGTCTGATAGGGGTCAAGGAGGGAGCCGAGGAGATGGTGTTCTATTGCGCTGACAGCGATGGCCAGGAAAGCTACTCCACCTCGCTAACCATGGAGGAGCTGAACCGGGAAGACGTTCTCCTGGCCTGGAGGATGAACAACGAAACTCTCCCGGTGAACCAAGGTTTCCCGCTTAAGTTAGTAGTCCCCGGCGACTGGGGGTACAAATGGGCTAAATGGATTGTTCGCATCAGCGTGATCGACTATGATTATGTGGGATACTGGGAGAGCAAGGGGTGGGCCGACGATGCCTCCATCAGTCCCATAACGGATTGGGTGACCCACTCCATCCTTTTATCCATCGCAGCCATCCTAGGAGGCATCGCCGCCCTCACGGGACTGAGGAACTCCAAGAGCCAGGGAATCTCCACCAAGGTTCCAGAGATCCTTCCTAGGAGATACCATAGATATTTGAGCATAGCCTACTACGCCCTTCTCCTACTGGTCTTTGCCGCCTGGGCGACGGTGACATTCGATAATCGTGGGGCGATCTTCTATACCTTCCATGGGCGCATCGCCCTGATCACCATCGTATTCTCAATCATAGGGATCATCACCAGCATGCCACTGCTGACCGGCTCCGATCGCTGGCGTTCACTGCATTTTATGACCAACGTCGGAGGCTACCTCCTGCTCTTGATCACGATCCTGCTGGGAGTGGTCTTGGCTCTGGGATAGGGCAATCATTATGAGCCGAGGAATAAGATAGAGGCCCTCATGTCGCTCAAGCTCGACAACACGCGATTGCTGGTGAGCAAGTTCGACGATTGCTTCCGCTTCTACCGCGACGTGATGGGCTTCGAGGTGACCTGGGGGGACGAGGGGTCCGGGTATGCCTCCTTCAAAACGTCCAGTGGCGGGAGGTTGTCCATCTTTAAGAGGGAAGAGCAGGCCAAGACCGTAGGCACCGCCGGCCTTCCTTCGGAGGTCAGGGCTCAGGACCGGTTCGTGCTGGTGTTCCGCTCCAGGAACGTGGATAAGAGGCTGAAGCGGATGAAAGGCAAGTGCACCGGGCCAGTTCAAGGACCGAAGGACTACCCCGATTGGGGGATACGCGCCGCCTATCTGAGGGACCCCGATGGGAACCTTATCGAGATCCAAAGCCCGATGCCTAAAGAGAAGTGGAGCCAGGAACTCCTCAAGGCCTCGGAGGAATTCAATACGAAGTAACGTAGCGAGGGTACCTCAAAAACCTCGACCAGCATATAGTGAGCCCAATCGTCCATGTCACTGACCGAGACCATCGCCAAGGACATCGTCCATTCCATGAGCAAGGAGGAGAGGGAGCGCTTCGTCGACCTTGTGCTTGACGAGTTCTTCTCCACCATGAGCCTGGAGGACAAAAAAGAGATGATGAAGCGCTTCTTGCCCAAAATAGTGGAGGAGATGATGGAGGGTATGTCATCCCAAGATAGGAGGGCGGTCATAGAAGACCTCATACCTGTCATCGAAGGCGCGCTTCATGATAGTGAGAAAAAGGAAAAGGGAGGCCACGGGAGCCATCGTGGCGATTAGGACGCCGTTATTTCTTGGCCAACCAGGCGCAGACTCGTCCCGAGGACCAGATTCTAGTCACGGAGCTGAACCCTGCCTCGGTCAAGGTCTCCAACCACGACGAGCAATCCTTCTCGTCTCCAAGCTCCTCCACAAGTATCAGAGCGCCGCCCCTCTCCAGGTGCTTCCAGGCGTTGGCGAGCACTTCGCCCCTCTTTTCCGAAGGAAGCTGGCCTAAGGCGGTCACGCAGAGCGTCAGCCGCGATGATACATCCGGGAAGCTCTTGCTGAGGTCCAACGTCCCTGGTCTGACGAACCCCAGGTGCATGCGCATATGGAAGCGCTCCATGCACGCCTGCACGTTGCTCGCTGAGGAATCGAGCATGATGAACCGGCAGAGGTCCTCGTTCTTCTCGATGAAGGGCTCGAGGAATTCGCCTTTCCCACAATGGAGGTCGACGATTCGGCATCGGGGCATCACGAAAGGCTGTCCCGCCTGGAAAATCGCCTGGCGGAGCTCATAATACTGAGG
>CAYHAO010000009.1:0-2889 GCA_964354665.1 uncultured Methanomassiliicoccaceae archaeon
CTTCTTAGGATATCCGAGGATTGAGCTTACAAACTCATCCTGCTTCTTCGTCGGTAGGTCCTGATCTTCGAAGTCTAGACCGAGGTAACGCTTCTTCATCTCGACGCTCTCATGCCCCAACATTTCGGATATGGTAATGAAGTACCAGCAACAATCAAGGAACAAAGATGAAATTTCTGAACTGCCACACGTCCTCGTCTGGTTGGTTAGCGAGATTCTCCTTGAAGTAGACCTTCCTGTTTTTTAGTGGGGTCCAGTCCGACGGCACTGAAAGGAACTTCCCCAGGTAAGGCATGGCAATCTTCAGCACGTAGTCGTGGGGCAGGTCCTCGGGGGTGCAAAGCCCCTCGCGGGGATGCTCAATCATCCACATGACCGCGGAAACAACCCCCAAGGCCACCTGTACTGTGGTCGAGTTCTGTCCTGGAGCAAGCTTCCTCGCCTCCTCAATGGTGAGGATGCTCCCGCACCACCATGATCCGTACTCGTGCCCCATCAGCAAGGCGCCTAGTATGTCCGCCCCGGAAACTATCTCCTTCTCTTTCAGGATTCTTAACTCCGATTGTAGCTCGTAGTTCCTGCACCTTAGCTCGTGCAGGGAGACTATTGTGTCATTGCATGGGACATAGGAATAGCAGACCGTCGGGCGGTAGACGGCCTCTTCGTTCTTCCACACAGTGAACTTGTCCGACAGCCCGAAGGCCTCCCCGTGCCTTATTACCATCCCGACTATCTCGCAATCGGGGACCCAAGACCTTATCCAGGTATTCATGCCCATCTGGGCGAGCATAATCTGGTTCTTCGGCCCGATGGATGGTACGTAGGCATTCGGTGGCAATGTTATTTCGTGAGTCCCCCAGCCAATCTCTGCCGGGGCGGTGCCCTCCTCCCTCAGACCCTCGATGCTCCATGTCCCGACGAACTCGTTGACCTTTTTGGGGTTGTTTGTAATCTGGGTATCCCACTCCGAGCAGTGGATGACCTTAATGTCCAGAGCCATGGACAGCTCGGCGAAATTACTCTTCTTCGCCAGGGTTCTAAGGTGCTCGGCCTCCTCACTGCTCACCTTATTTTCGGCTATCAACCTCTCGGATATGTCGATGAGAGCCTTTTTCACGAAATGGGATATCAGACCTGGATTGGCACCGTGGTCTATGACCGCGGTCGCTCCATCATCCCAGTCCCTGGTCAATTCCCTCAGGCGCATCTGCCTGCTGTAAAGCGACTTCTCGACCGGGTTCTTGGTTTCTATCTCGCCGAGGGGATCCCAGACCTCTAGCGACGTGTTGATAAACAGCACTCCGTGTTCTTTGCACCATTTAATTATGGTACAGGTGTCCAGGTTCCAGGACAGGTCAATCAAGAGTCCGCCGGGAGACAGGTGTTCCGATAGGACGGATTCGATATTGTAAGGGGTTATTCTCAACGTTTTATACACTATACCCTGTCTGGTCCATTTCCTTAGGGCAGAGGCTTTGTTCTTGAAGTCAATTATGGTGATGTTGCCATAAGGTATATTCACATGCTTTAAAAGGATGGGAATGGTACATCTTGCTACAGAGCCATATCCAAATATCAGTACCTTGCCATCGAACTTCAGCATCGGTATGAGCCCTCTTCAATCTTTGATATTCTTCCTTAATATCTCCTAACAAGTTAAATCTAATTCTAGAAAGTGCCGTACACCTAATAATTGAAAAGTGAGGAAAAGCTCTAGGTGGCGCCGATGGCGACGGATATGGAAACGCCCGAACCTCACGGCATCCCTACCTTAAAAGAAGAAGAAATGAGAAGGGTTTTGCTTTTTCTCTCATACCCCTTCACGAAAACAAACGCCCTATCCTGTTTAGGATATTTTTACTATAAGCCAGTGTCCGTCATCGTCCCAAATCTCCTTAGGTCCATCGCTGTCATCCGGCATTCAGTAATATTACATGATTTTCTGGAGTTTTATACAACCGATTGAATAAACCGGTCCTGATCCCTCATCGATTCTTCCTGGTCAGACAGGTAATGAACCGAACAATGCTCGAATCATATGCCTTCAGGTTCTGAAGTGACCCAAATATTAACTAGGCATATTTACTAGAGTCAGCGTGGGACATCACATATGGAGAAGCGCCCTTCGCCTCTGATCGTGCTTGTGCTTGTGGTAGTTATGTGCATAATCGCTCTCTTCGTTCTGCTTCCAGCAACATCACCTCTGGCCTCGATAAGGGACTCCGATGGCGATGGTCATGCGGACGCGACCGATACATTTCCTAACAATAACGCTGAGTGGAAGGATACCGATGGGGATGGCTATGGAGACAAACTTGATAAATACCCTACTAACCCAGCGGAGTGGGCGGACACCGATAACGATAGTTGGGCGGATAACGTAGATGCCTACCCCTATGACCCTACTGAGCATTACGATTTGGACGGAGATGGTATTGGTGACAATTCCGATGACTTCCCGACCAAGGCTTCCCAATGGCAAGATAGCGACGGGGATGGCTATGGAGACAACATAACTGGGTGGCGAGGCGATGCGTTCCCCAATGACAGGTATGAATGGAATGATACCGATCATGATGGGCACGGAGACAACGGAGACATAGCACCGAGCGACCCCGATATTTGGGCGGAAGGAACGGTGAGGATTATCGTTACGCTTATCGGTCTGTATAATGAAGGCTATTCTTTGTCCGTTGACGCTAAGCCATTCACCAGCGAGTATTCTAACATAAGCGAATATGTTGTCGTTGAGATTGATATTGCCTGGTCCTTTGGCACTTCCAATTCAACTCAAGTGCTGCTGACAGCGATCTCATACTCTTGGTTTGATAGCTATTGGGAATCAACTGGACAAGCTCAAGCGATCGTAACTGTCTATGATGGAGGCCT
>CAYHAO010000009.1:2989-5304 GCA_964354665.1 uncultured Methanomassiliicoccaceae archaeon
GGGACCTCCCTTGCTGGTACGCTTCTTCAAGGGGACCGCATTTTCTGAGATGTTTGCAAGCGGATTATGACAATCCAGACTTGTCCATTGGTACTATTGGATGAGTGTTTTTCCGCCCAATGCTGCAATGGTTGTGATGGCGAATTCGTGTCCAGTATGTCTAGAGGCTAGCAGGGAAAATTGGATTTCCTAGAAGACCCTTATTTACAATAATCAATCCTGTTGATTGTAAATGAAAGAACGAGGGGTGTCGTAGATGCCAGTGATGGAGAAACTCAGGACTATGGTGAAGGACGAGGAAGCCAAAATAAAGGGCAGAAAGGCCGCCCACGAGGAAGTCAAGGCGGAGAAGAAGGCCGCGAAATTCGAAAAAGAGAAGGAAAAGGGCCAGAAGAAAGTCGAGAAGAAAGCGGTTGGCAAGAGTTCCACAAAGAAGCTTGAGGAAGGCCTCAAGAAGGACAAAGACAAAATCAAGGCGAAAATGCACGAGGAGAATGTCAAAGTTAAAACGGGCCTAAAAAAGGCTGAGAACAAGCTGAAGGAAGACAAGGACAAGCTCAAGGCCAAAGTCAAACGGTGAAACAGGCCGCTAAGGACCACAGACAAATAAGCAAGATAGCTTCCTTTTCAAGTCATTGATGACCTGCAAGGTTGCTTATCAAGAGCCTTTGATTTGATCGAGGGTGCAATCCCCCGGAAGCCGGTCCTCGCGCAGTCTCTTGAAGGAAGGCGCCCGAAGATGCAGCTGCGGGGTTATCTCCAGATATTCGACCTCGCAAACCATTTGCGGCTTGGTCCAAATCACCGGCTGCTCTGGAGGATTGATGACCGGGGGATCATCGACCTTGATCTCGTCAAGCCTGGTCCTCAACGACCCCATGAAAGCGTCCGTGAACCCAGTCCCCACCTTCCCGATGAAGATAATCGAGCTGGCATCGAAAAGTCCTAGAGCCAAGGACGACAGGGGTCTAAGTTCCGAGGTGTACCCGACTATTATGCAATCGAGGGTGCTCGTGGTCTTGAACTTTAACCAGGATGATGAACGACGCCCCTCCTCATAGACCGAATCGATTCGCTTGGCCATCACCCCTTCGATGCCCCTCCTCTTGGCCAGCTCCCAAAGCTTCATCCCATCGGTCGAGGAGACGATGGTCCTGAGGAATTTGCTCTCGGTTATGAGCACCTGGAGCTGCCTTCGCCGCTCAATGAGGGTGGTGGAGGTGAGGTCCATCCCATCCTTCATGAGGACATCAAAGACGACGTATGTCGCTGGATGCCGGACGCTCAGCGCCTTCCGCATGGAAGGGGATGATTGCTCCCGCTTCTGCAGCAGGCGGAAGTCCGGGTTGCCCTTGGGATCGAAGACCACTATCTCTCCATCCAGGACGCAGCGTCCAGCTTTGATGTCTTGGAGGAAATCGAACTCAGGGTAACGTTCGGTTATATCCCTTTCTCGCCGATTGACGAAGATCAGCCTTGAATCCTTGTAGCACATCGCCCTGGTTCCGTCGAGCTTGGGTTCGTAAAGATAGCCTGGCCTCGAGAGGTCCTCTAGTCTGCCCGTCTGGGCGAGCATGGGCTGGTGCATCCTAGCTCTCCAGGCTGGCCTTCAAGGCGTCAAGGAGGTTCGCCTCGGGGGTGGACTTGACCTCCTGCTCAACCTGGACCAGGTGCTTGGCGTCCCTGGCCTCGATGGCCTGCTTGAGCCTCTCGCGATAATTGTCCTTGAACTTGGAAAGGTCCAGCTTATCCACCGTCAGCTTGTCGATGAGCTGATGCGCCAGCTCCAGTTCGTTGCGTTTGGTTGGGGGCTTCTCTGCCATACCCTCTAAGCCCTCCATCGACCTGACCTCGTCGAGGTAGTTCAAGGTGGTCAAGAGCATCCCAGTCCCATAAGGTCCGATGGCAGCGACGTACTCGCGCTCCCTCATCACGAAGGTCGCTATGGCCAGCTTCTTTCCTCGCACCAGTACCTCTCGGAGCAGGAAGAAGGCTTTCTGGCCACCTTTGTCCGGCCCCAGATAGTAATGTTGGTCCACCCAGATACGGTCCAATTTGTCTTCGGCCACGAACTCCTGCACATCAATGCTCTCCGATCTCTTCGGCCTCAATGAGCCTAGCTCCTGCTTCGAGAGCACGTAGAACGTCCCCTCGCCCAGGTCGACCCCTTTCACCACCTCGTTCCAAGGCACCTCGTGACCATGCTGTGAGCACCAGCGACGATATTCGATGGGGGAGTTGTCCTTCTCATGCAGCAATTTGAAGCTTACTGGCCTACGTTCTATGGCAGCGTACAACTTCACCGGGATGTTCAC
>CAYHAO010000009.1:5404-25155 GCA_964354665.1 uncultured Methanomassiliicoccaceae archaeon
GTCTCCTTGAACTACATCAGCGACCTAGGGGTCGGGCCCTCGCCTTCTAAGGAGATCTTCACCCTTGGGATCTTGACATTCGGGCTGCTCATACTCCTTGCCGCATCCAGGTTGTATGGGCGGAGGGATTCCCACCTATGGCTCTTCTTCACTCTCTCTGGAATCGGAGCGGTCGGCGTCGCCGTTTTCAACGAGGACACGGGGATTCCTCATGTGATCTTCGCAATCCTGGCCTTCCTCTTGGGGAATTTGGCTGCAGTATACGCTTTCACAATCACCAAGCCGATGTTCTCCTATTTCTCCCTCTTTCTTGGCCTGATGGGGCTGGCCGCGCTCGTTCTTCTCGGGATGGGCGTTTATCTAGGGCTCGGGCCAGGAGGAATGGAGAGAATGGTCTTCTATGCAGGGATATTCTGGGCCTTGGCTTATGGCGCCCGGATCCAAGCCCTTGGGGACGCAAAGAGGGCCTAGCTCCGATTAACGCAGTTCTTTGGGGACATTAAAAACACTTTCAGGCCTTCCTATTTCATCTTCGATTTGGCCACACGGTAGCTGTCTTCCACCACTTCCAAGGTGCAGCGCTCCTCTGAGTTGCCCAGATCGAAGGTGCTCGCGAACTCCTGTGCCTGTCGGTGGAAGAGGGATTCGTCCCCCAGACCAGTGACGAGCATGACCACTTTCTTGTAGTCCATGCACTGGAAGACCATCCTGGCCTCCTCCGGGTCGATGGGATAGTGCAGAAATTGGGTTTCGACCATGAACTCGCGCCAATTGGCCGCCCACATGGTGTTCAAGGTGTAGCCTCCCTTGTCCCGGAGCAGGAAGTTGCGATATTCCTCCGCCCCTCCCAGGACCGCACCGATGCAATCATCGACTATCAGCCCTTTAGAGTCCCTGAGGATGATCACGGGCACGCTGAACTCCTCGGCTATCTTGTCGATGGCGCGGAAGGCATTGCCACAGATGCCGTAGAAGATGAGAATGGAATTGCATAGGGAGGCGATCTCCTTGGCATTGGCCACCACCTCCTCGCGCAGGTGGGAAGGGCTCTGGTGCAACTCTATGGGCTTTTCCCAGACTATCGCGGACATCCCCTTCCTCGGCAGGTGTGAGGCCAGCTCGCCAATGCCCACCTCCAGGACATCGGCTTTCCCGCCCTGGCGCAGCTTGGAGGCCACTCCCTTGGCCTTGGGAGAATCGATCACCAGGACTGCTCCCAGGTCATGATCATGGCATAGGACATGGACCACCTCGTCCTCCAAGACCTGGCAGCCGATGACCCCTATGACCCTCCGGTCCTGCGTAGGTCCCTCCACGAGGCTACCTCCCTTTGATGCTGAACCGCTTCGTGGCCTCCACCATGGCCACGATATTGGCCGATGGGGTCTCCAAGGCCAGGCCACATCCCGGAGCGACGGCGTCCGTCCCAGCCTCTAGGCAGCGCATGGTGGCTGAGGTGACCTCCTGCGGCGAGCCTCTGAGGAGGGTGGTGCTCGGGCAGAGGTTGCCTAGTACCGCGGCCTTGCCGTGGCAGACCATTTTGGCATAGGTTATCTCCACCTCGTGGTCGATGCTTATCCCGTTGGCCCCCGTGCCTGCCATCAGGGGGAGGTTGGCCGTGGTGTTTCCGCAGATGTGAAGGATGAGGGGGATGCCCAGCTTCTCCACCTCCTTGCATACCTTGGCCTGGTAGGGTAAGGCGAACTCGCTGTATTGCGGGGGCGAGAGGAAGTCCCCGCTAGCGAAGGCATCGACCATGGTGATGACGTCAGCACCCGCTTCGCTTGCGGCCACGGCGAAAGAGATGGCGAAGCTCTTGGCCTTGTGCATGACCGCCTTGAGGAAGACCGGGTCTTGGTACATGTCCATCATCGCGGTCTGATCGCCGATCAGCTGGAAAGCGAGCATGTGCGGCGAGACCAGGCCGCAGATGATCGGGATGTCACTTACCTTGCTCTTCAAAGAGCGGATGGCCTTGAGGACGATGGGGACTTTGCCCGAGGTCGTGGGGTCTGGTACCTCCATGGCCTCGAAGTCCTCGCGCTTGGGGACCCGGTTGCTCAGGATCATCGGCCCGCGCCGCAGCTTGCGGTCGGTAGTGACGGCTCCGAAGGCCGACGCGTCCACCGAGACCTCGAAGGGCACCCTGATGCTTTCCAGCCCTGTCAATTCGTGGGCGGCCAAAGCCAATCGGCCCATGAGCTCGGGGTCCTCATGGGCCTCGGGCCAGAAAGCGCCTGAGACTTTCATCAAGTCGATGGTGGCGGTCTGCATGGGGCAGACGCAAGGAGGTCTGTCGACCCTACCTAGGCGGAGGACCTCTATGAGCCGCTCCTTCTCGTTCATCTCGCCTCACTGCGTCTTCGGCGGAATAAGGACCAACTTGCGAATTCCATATAACATGGCTATGATGACCACGCCAAGGGTCAAAGCTATCCCCGCCATGGCCAAGAAGAAGGTGAGGGGGTTCCCAGTGGTCGATATGGCGGCGATGGCCCCAGAGATGCTCGCCTGCATCGAGACCACCACGACCGCGAATATGCCGACGAAGACCCCGAAGGTCTCGATGACCCTGACGAAATAGGTCCTGATGACGTTGTCATGGTCTGCTATGCGCTTGCGCACCTCGTTCATCTCGCTCTCGAGGGCCTTCTGGCTCGCTTCGAGGTTCTGACGCATGGTCTCGAGGTCGCCCTTGATACGGTCATAGGTCTCGATCAGCCGGGACTCGATCTCCTTGGCGGAGACGACGCCTTTGACCTCCTTCTCCTCCAACCCTTGTAGGCGCTCGATCCCGGTCGAGGTGATCTTCAACCTCTTGGTCTCGGTCTTGCCGAAGGGCGCCTTGATAATCGTCTCCTCGACCAGGCCGCCGTCCCTCAGCACGACGATATCCTTGGTTATCTGATCGACCGTGGCGTCCTTGATGACCTTCTGTACCGCCGCGATCAGAACGATATCGTCTACCTTGATCGGGTAGAACTCCCTCAAGCTCTTGAGGATCTGTTTCTGGATCTCCGTGTCCGCGCCCTTCTCTCCCACCATCGGGACCACTCACTCCCCTTGGCCTTTGAATTGGCAAAGGCCATTCTAGCTTGTACATTCAGGTATTACGATATAATTACTTTCGCTCGAGAAATGGGGATGAGGTCCGATTCAGTGCCTGTCCGGAGAGCGAGTCTCGAGTTGCAGGAGCCGGTCCTCGACCGTCCGCCAATCCTTGCACTCGATGACCTCGTCGTCGACGCAATAGGAATTGTCCGGGGGAGGATTATCGAAATGGATGACCAGGATGCGGAACCCTCCCTCCTCGAACCCCTCTGACTTCGGGGTTGCCACCACGGAAGCGCCCACCTCGTTGGGGAAGCGGTAAATCTTGTGGATTCGCTTGCCTTCCATGCATCCGCACGTGCACTTGGCATTGAGATCTATCTCGAACCCCGTATAGTCCACGTTACCGACCTAGTGGATATGGGAACGATAAAAAAGTAGATAATCGTTCCGAAGGCGCGTTGTCCCTACCTCTTGGCCGATTTCAAAAAGTTTCATAGCCGTTCACTTGAAACAATATCCAGTGAGGGAAGGCTTGGCTAAGGGAGGTACCCGCCTCAGGTCGTTCCCTTCTGATCACGGCAAGAACATGGTGCCTGCCACTCGCAGCTTCCCGCCATCCAGGTAGCAGAGCGCAGCGCGCGCTCCCGGAGGATGGACCAGCTCCTTCTCCAGCACCAGCTCCAATCTGGGCCTGCGCCTATCGCTTCCATTGTCCACCATAGCCACGCGAGCGGGTAGGAACTGCATCCAATGCCCCACGTGGACCACCATCCCCTCCTTGAGCGCCAAGGGCCAATATTTGAACAAGGAGGCGTCGACGATCATCCTGCTCTCGCATTTCAAATCGTCCTGGCTGCTGAGGACGAACCCCCGGTCCAGCTCCTCGGCGTCGATCCCTTTGAGCGCCAAGCCCACTCTGTCCCCCACGGTGGCGAAGTCGAATTCGTCGTCATGCTTCTGGATGGACCGTAGCAGCGCCGTCTTCTTCCCCGGAAGCACGCGAAGGTCATCATATTTATGGATCGTGCCCCTGACCACATGTCCAAGTATGACCATTCCCACGCCTTTGACGTTGAAGTAGTGGTCGATGGGCACGGAGCCAGTGACGGAGGGATCGTTGGCGGTCATTCTTGACGCCTCATCGAGGAAGGACTCTCGCAAGGCCACGAAGTCCTCCTGCTCGTAGGAGTAGCCCTCCAGCACCGTTCCTTTGATCAACGGGGCGACCTTCTCCGGACTTATGAAGTTCTTCAGGATTATGCGTCCATTACGGATGCCGAGCGCGTCCAGCATAAGAACGCATTCACCGAACTGGGCATTGACCTCCTCCACCACCACCAGCGCACTGTCCGCGATGGAGCAGGCATAGAAGAGAGGGGCTAGGCGCTCCGGATACTTCGTGGGCTCGATGAAGCTCACCGTGTCCTCGCCCCTCTTCACATCGTAGAGGGTTATGTCAGTGGAGGTGCCCTTCATCGCCATCTCCTTGGCGTAGTCGATGGGGGCGATGACTGCCACGGTTAGGTTCGGCATGCAACCCGGAAGAGGGGATTGGCATATTACGGTTGCGCTTCCCCGCCACCTCCCCTTATGCCAACCTTTTTTTCCCGTGGCTCCTATGGATTCAGCCTAGAGAGGAAGGCAGGTCGGGGCAGCGGGCAATGAATCTTGGCAAGGTGGTGATCATCGGCGCAGGGCTATCTGGCCTAGCCGCCGGATGTTATGCGAGGATGAACGATCATCACGCCACCATCCTCGAACAGCTTGGCTGGCCGGGAGGCCTTGCCCGTTCTTGGGATCGGGATGGGTTCCGCATGGACCCGGGACCCGATCTTATCTGGGGGTATGGGCCAGGCACCTCGACTCATGACCTATTGAGGGAACTCGGCGTTCTTCCGCGAAGGGGTATCTCCCCGCTAGGTCGATGGGAATTCGTCGACGAGAAAGGGTCTCGCCGGGTGAACCTCACCGCCCCCCTGGAAGAGCTGGAATCACAGTTCAAGAGCATCTCGCCCGAGGACAACGACCTCATCGAGGACTTGATCGATGCCGTATCGACCATAGACCCGGTGGAGCTGCTTGATTCGCTGGAGTCGATGCCATCGGACCTGGGCGGGCTAACCTCATCCCTGTCCAAGCGATGGAGGACGAGAAAGTACCTGCGCTACCTCCGTGGACCTTGGTCCGCCCCGATGGTACAATGGTCAGAAAGATTCCACGATCCCTTCCTGCAACAGATCATATCCTCGCTTACCCAGCCCGAAGCCCCGGCATGGCTCGGCATCTCGACGCTTTCATTGGCCGCCAAGGGCGGGCTCGGCAGGTTGGACGAGGGCTCCGACGGCCTGGTCCATGACCTCTTGGACCGGTTCCTAAAACTGGGAGGGGACGTCGAGTTCAGATCAATGGCGAGCAAGATCGTGGTCGAGGACGATGAGGTCAAGGGGGTGAGGCTGAGCGATGGCCGCCAAGAACTGGCGGACGTGGTCATATCGGCATCTGACGGAAAGGAGGTCATCTATGGGATGCTAGATGGTAAGTTCTTGGATGAGGAGATCGAACGCAGGTACAGGGAGTGGAAGCCATCCTGCCCTAAGGTCTCGATCTCCATCGGGACGAGGAAGCCGATCGAAGGCCAGGTGCCCTTGCAGACCATCCTGCTGGACAAGCCGCTCGTCGTAGGGACCACTCCCAATCTCAGAATGACCGTGAGGAGCTTCGCCTCCAAAGACGGCTACGCGCCGCCAGGCAAGGCCTTGATGGTCGTGACACTGGATAGCGATTGGCAGTTCTGGTACAAGCTTCGCGCCCTTGACCGCAGGATGTACGAGGAGGAGAAGGTGAGGGTGGGCGGGGAGGTCGTCAGGCTCATGGAGGGCCTCTACCCGACCATTTCCATGGACGTGGAACTGATCGAGGTGTCAACGCCCTTCACCACCTGGAAAACCGGCCTAAGCCGCGAGGGCGCGCCCAGTGGCTGGTCCATCACGTCCGATGCCTTGTCCGCCCGAACCATGAGAACCTTGCCAGGACTGAAGTGCTTTTACATGGCCGGCCCCTGGGCCGTGCCCGCCCTGGGAACCCTCGGCTGCCTCTTCACCGGGAAGCATGCGGTACATATGATGTGCCAGGATCAGGGGAGAGCGTTCAAGGCCATCGCTCCGCTGCAGTGATGCCATCGAACAGACCGTGCCCATGATATCAATCCATGTGCGATCGCCACTATAGCAAATGTTATACCAATCAAATAGCGAAGTGTCGATGAACACCACGATATGAATTCATCGTGCATAGCTTTCTTTCATTCATTCGTCGCCCTGTCGCTCCCCGACACCTTCGTTCCCTCTCGAAGCCTGCCCTGCTTGGCCTCGAGCCTCGCCAGAACAGCGGGGGAATTGAGCTCCCTGATCGCGTCGGCAGCGATCCACCTCGCGCTTGTCGTGCCTTGGGCCTTCAGGCGCTCGGCGAGCGCGATGCACTCCTTCCTCAAGCGGAGGTCCCTCTTGCCCATCTGCCGAATGGCCCAGCTAACGGCCTTCTTGACGTAATTGCGGCCATCGCAAGCTCCGCGCTCGATCAAGGGGAAGAACCCGAGGAAAACGTCGTCCCCGGCTTTCTTATCGTGTACGGCCAAAGCTGCCATCATCACGAAGCCAGCGCGCCTGACGAACTCCTCCTCGCTCGCGGTCCATCCGGGGATGACCTCATAGGCGGGCCCTGCCCTGGAGAACAGATGCCCGCAGACCTGGTCGCAGACGTCCCAAGAATCGAATTGGGACGCCCACCTCTCCATCATGGCCCGGTCGGTCCGCGAAGCCTCGGCGACCAAGGCCGCGAGGATGCGCGCCTCATGCAAACCGCTGTCCCAGAGCTCCAACGCCAGTTCGTGCCTCCTTCCCATCCGCTTGGCAAGCTCCTTCAAGGCTGGCATGGGAACGCCCAACGTCCCGTTGGTGGATATGCCATAGCGCGCCATGCCGACGACGTTGCTTGGATTGGCTATGCGTCTTAGCTCCCTTATCGTCTCCTCGCATACCTCTGACGCCATCGATGTCGCCTTCACTTAACTATCCAATCCCATCGGTCTCTACCCTGGGCTGATAAGGTTCGCATCGCTCCATGCAATATCAATAATTGTTAAATATCGGTGGTTCGAATCGAAACCGTCGGCGATGGTAGAATCGCCTTCAGGAGAATAAAGAAATGTGCGAAGATACCAGGGGGGGCATCCCTCTCATCGGAGACAAGTTCCCTGAGATCGATGTCGTCACGACACAAGGACCAATGAAGCTTCCAGATGCCTTCAAGGGGAAATGGTTCGTTCTGTTCAGCCATCCTGCGGATTTCACCCCAGTGTGCACCACCGAGTTCGCGGCGTTCCAGAAGCGCATTGGACGCTTCAACAACATGAATTGCCAGCTCATCGGACTCTCCATCGATCAGGTCTTCTCCCATATCAAATGGATCGAGTGGATCAGGGACAACCTGAACATCGAGGTCACCTTCCCCATCATCGCGGACCACGGCGACATGGCCAAGAAGATGGGCATGATCCATCCCAACAAGGCATCGAACACGGTCCGCGCCGTGTTCATAGTGGACGATAAGGCCACCATCCGCGCCATGATCTACTATCCGCAAGAGGTGGGCCGATCCATTGACGAGGTGCTCAGGGCGGTCGATGCCCTCCAGATCTCGGATGAGAAGAAGGTCTCCATGCCCGAAGGCTGGCCCAAGAACGAGCTCATCGGCGACGAGGTCATAGTTCCTCCGCCCCGCGACGTCAAGGGAGCGATGGAAAAGAAGAAGGGGCCCAACTGCTACGACTGGTGGTTCTGCCACAAGAAGCTCGTTGGCAAGGTCTAGGGCATCCACCAAACCTGGGGCTCGAAGCCCCTCTTTTCATCTTTTTTCTCATAGCGCCGGCCTTAGGCCACTGGCCGTGGAGTTGAAAGGAAGGTAGATCATCCGGGCGTCCTTGATCTCCAGATTGTACTCCAGCTGCTGCAGCACCCCCGGCTTCTCCGCCTCGATGGTGATGATCACGAAATTGGCCAGCTTCATTGCCTCCTCTTTGCAAAGGTATGCCGGGAGTCGGGGGACGCCTCCGAAATCCAGCCTGGTGGCGTACTTGGGCCAGTTCGCGGTGAAGGTCGTCGCCAGGTTCTTGAAGGTGACGGGGTCGAGGTCCGGGGCGGGCACGAAGATGAAGACGTCGCCGCTACCGCCCTGCCCTCCCTTGGCCCAATTGGCCAGCTTGTACATGCTGCCACCGGTGGTGTCCATGTGCAGGATGGCGAAGCGCGCGTACATCCGCCAGAAGGGGACGTAGGTCCTGCCCTGGGCCGGAGCGCCTCTGACGAAGTCCGCGATCTCATAGTCCACCAGGTTGATGCCTCCGTCGCGCACGTGCAAGGTGCCGCATTGCTGGCAATGGAACAGCAGGTCCTTCTGCTTGCTCATGATGGGCGTGTTGCAGTTGGGGCAGCGCACTTGGATGACCTTCATGGCCTCACCCCCTCCAGCATCTTCAACATCTCACCGATGTCGAGCGGGTTGCCGCTTTTCCCCGTCCCCCTTTTTCCCTCGAACTCCCCCTCGGCTATCTCCGACCCTTGGCGGAAGAAACGGTAGGTCACGAAGAGCACGCCCAGGCCGACGGCCAGTCCTCCTAGGGCGAAGAACCCGCTATTCTCGCTTCCGGATATCGCCGCCAAGAGCAGGCCGAACCCGGAGATGAGACCGGCCACTGCCGTTCCCCCGGTGATGGCCAGGCTCTGGAAGAGCGGATCTCCGGGAGCCCGCCCTGAGAGGACTTCTCCCTTGACGCCATCCACCGTGACCACGTACATCCTTGCCCGATATGAATAGCGGACCACCCAAATGGGATAGTAGATCACGCTCATCTTCCTGGGAATGGCGTAGATGCGCTCGAAGGTTATGTGAGGAACGCCGGAGCTCCTGCGCGCCTGTTCCACGGCCTCGGCCTCCGCCAGCTTCTTGGCTTCGTCCACCGAACTGGTGGTCTCGAAGGTCGGTATCATGGTGAAATCCTCCAGGGTCTTATCACCCACGAAGTTGCGCAGGCTTCGGATCCCAAGGTCGCCTGGGTCGCAGGCTATCTGGGAATAGCGCTGGTCCTGGAGCACCATGACCTCCTTGGGCACGCGCTCGGTGCGGGTGTGCCCCTTACCGTCGGAATGCGTCCTCTCCTCGTAGCCGCAGACCCAGCCGGCCACCTTGGTCGTGGTGGACCAGAAGGGAAGATAGATGGGATAGATCTCCGTGACCTTGCCAAACTTCTTCAGGTCCCTCGCTTTGAGGCCTTTCTTCCACCAGGCCTCGGCGGCTTGCGTGACCCGCTGCGGGTCCATCTTGTTCTTGAACGCGATGGTCTGGACCCCTCGGTCGCCCTCGATGAAGAGCATGGAGTCGCAATATTGGCAGTTGATGACGTTCTCCCCTTCCTCGAAGTTGAGCGCGCCCCCGCACGAAGGGCAGCTCAATCCAACGGAAAGCTTCTCGTCCGGCATGGCTCACATCCTCCAAGCCACGAAGAGGGAGGCGGCGAAGACGCCCACCACGGTCACCCCGATCAGCATGGCCGCAAGCCCGGGCGCGGACCATGAGAGCAAGGCCTCGGCCAGGAATGCGACGTAGCCTATCCCGGCCACCACCAGATATGGTCCGGAGCCCCTTTTGGGGAAGTCGGAGGCGAACACCTCTCCCGAGGAGCCGTCGATGACCACCTGGTAGCGCTTGCCTTCGTGCAGGTAGTCAAGGGTCCAGATGGGGAAGAAGACCAGCGCCTGCTCCTTGCCGGTTCCAGGCAGCTTGTCCAGGTAGGCGCTCATCTCTATGTCCGGCTGGATGAGCGGCACTCCGCCCACGTCATATTGGGAGTCGAAGACCTTCAGGTCTCCCGCGGGCACCTTGAGCTCGTGCAGCCCAGGCAGGGTGGTCGAACCGGCCGGTTCCACCCGCACCGCCTCCTTCCCGTCCACCAGGCGCTTGAACATGTAGACGGGGAAGTATTGCCTCTTGGAACCGGTCAGCTGCGCCCTCTGGTCCAGGTACTTGGCCTTTGTTGGTCCTGCCGCCCAGCGCTTGAAGATGCCGACTGCGCTGTCCTCCGTCACCAAGTAGGGCAGAATGTAATAGAAACCGGCCCCGGAGCGGTCGATGTAGATCTGCGACGAGCAGTAGGAGCAACGGACGAACTTGGTGCCCGTATCGAACTCCACCCTGGCCCCGCACTTGGGGCAGCCGACGGAAGCCGTTCCCATCCCTCCTGGCTTCCATCACGTTGGCTTACCGCACTCCGGGCAGAACTTGGCGTTCGCGGCCACGTCCGCACCGCAGTTGGCGCACTTCTTCTTGGGTGCGCCCAGGGCCGCACCGCAGTTGGGGCAGAACTTGGCACCCTCCAGCACCTTCTCCCCACATTGCGGGCAGGGGACTGTGGCCACTGCCATCTTCGCCCCGCATTCCAGGCAGAACTTGGCCTGGGGCTGGTTCTGCGTCCCGCACTTGGGACAGAGCACGACCACGCCCGCGGCTACGGCCTGTTGGCCTGGGGTTGGAGAGGCCCCGGCCTGGCGCATGGTATCGATCATCTGGTAGCCCATGCCCACGCCGGCGCCGACCCCCACGCCCACTCCGGCCGCCCCGCCGGAGGGATTGGCCGCGGCCTCCCGCATGGCCTGCCCGGTCTGGAACTGCATGTAGTTGGCACCCACCACGGTCATGGAGGCGCGGGTGTCCACCGCCTTCTGCACCTCTTCGGGCAGCGAGATGTACAGGCCTGAGATCTTGTCGATGACCACACCGTACAGCTCGAAGTGGTCGGGAGCGCGGGACAACACCACCTGTTCGATGTTCGTAAGGTTGGAGGCGATGTCGGCCACGCCCATCCCCTGGTTCTTCATGTCCCCCAGGGAGTCGTAGATGAGGATGACCATCTGCTCCTTGACGCGCTCCTCCACCTCGGCGGAGGTGGCGTAGTTGAACGTGCCCACGAACTGGTTCACGAAGTTGGCGGGGTTGGCGACCTTGAAACGGAACTCGCCGAAGACGCGCAGGTTGACCATCCCGAACTCCTTGTCCCGGAACTGGTAGGACTGCTTGGAGCCGTACTTGCCGTCGAAGGCCCTCTTCTGCAGATAGATGAGCTCGGCCTGCTGTTGCACCCCGGACAGGGCCTTGACTATCTTGCCCACGATGGGAGCGTTCAACGAGGTCAGTGCGTAGCGGTCCGGCCGGTCGATGTAGTCCAGGACCTTGCCGTCACGGTAGAAGACCGCGATCTCGTCCTCTCTGACCACGATGTTGTCATTGAACTTGATGTTGCGAGGCAACCGGTACATTATGTTGCCGCGCTTGTCGATATCCTCCCATTTGAATGTCTCAGATCCGATTAGGCTCATGCTCTCACACCTCCGTTCCGGTTATGGCGAGCTTGCGCTTGCCGAACTTGTCCTCGAATGCGTTCAGAGAGGTCTTGATGGCCTTGAGCTCCAGGTTCGCCTCGGCCTTGCTCTCGGCCTCGAGCGCGGTGCGAAGCCTCTCCACCCCCCAGGACATGGCGTTGATGTCGTTGATCATGCCCGCATCGTACTCGTAGAGCCGGTTGAGCTCGTGCTCCTTTATCTGCAGGTCCGCGGCGATGCCTGAGTAGCCCACGTCCGCATGCTGCACCCCGCCCTCGACCTTCTTGAAGTTGTTGATGAGCCTTCCGATGGAATCCAGCTGGGGCGAGGTAAAGTCCTTGACCAAGGAGCGGCAGTCCTCCAGGCCCCGCCTCTGCAAACCCAACAGCTTGGCCATCTGCGCCCGGAGCATGCGGTCCGAGTCCCTTAGGTCCTCTCGAATGCGATATCCCCGGAAGCCTGGGACGAATGTCTGGATCGTCTTCAGCAGCCCCCGGTCCTCCTCCACCCTTTTCCTTATGTCTGCCATTTGCGGTCCTCCCGACCTTAGCTGAAAGCATTCAATCCCTCGCTCTTAAAATTATCCCCAGCCAGGAGCCCCCCCCTCGACCTCTTGTTTCGCTAGAGACAGACCGAGGGCACCTGCACCTCTATTTATTAGAAGGAAATTCCTTATATGTTGCCATCAATTCGCATCCAGGATGGGTGTTATGGCGGACCGGAAGAGAATCGCGCTTGTTGGATATGGTAATGTGGGCAAGGCATTAGTGAATATGCTTGCCCAGGTCGACCCTGAGGGCAAGCGGTTCGCCTTCTCTGCGGTCTGCTCCCGGTCCATAGGGGTCGCCAACCTCAAGGAGCTCGCTCCGGAGAAGGTCGAGAAGAAGCTAAAGGCCAACAAGGGCGACGCCAAGGCCTATAATCCTGAGGAGAGGGTCCGTGAGATCAAGGCCTACCTCAAAGAGGGCGACTATGACATTCTGGTGGAGAGCACCTCCGCCGACTACGAGACCGGTGAGCCCGCCTTGTCCTATATCACCACGGCCCTGGACCGAGGGATCGATGTGGTGACGTGCAACAAAGGCCCCATCGCGCTCCATCTCAACGTCCTGCAGCAGACGGCCTCGCGCTCCAACTCCTCGCTGAAGTTCGAGAGCACGGTGATGGACGGTACTCCGGTGTTCTCATTGTTCAAGTCCCTGCCCCCGGTCAAATTGAAGAAGATAAGGGGCGTCTTCAACTCCACCACGGGGATAATCATCGACAACATGATGGACGGCAAGAACTTCGAGCAGGGGATGAAGCGCGCCAAGGCCATCGGAATGACCGAGACGGACCCGATCAGCGACCTGAGCGGAATGGACGCCGCTGCCAAGCTGGTGATACTCTGCACCGCCCTGGCCGGGCACGACCTCAAGTTCGCCGACGTGAAGCGCGAGCAGATCACCGAGGATTTGCTCAAGAAGCTCGTCGCCAAGGTGAAGGGCGAGAAATGCGTCCGCATCAGACAGGTGGCCACCGCCGACTTCGAGAGGAAGGAGTTCAAGGTAGCGCTGGAAGTGCTGAAGCCGGAGGACATGCTGTTCTCCTGCTCAGGAGCGTCCAACGCCGCCATCTTCTCCATGGACCTGTTCGGTGAGATGGTGATAGCCGAGAGGGACCCGACCTTGAGGGAGACGGCCTTCGGCATATACTCGGACATTGTGGACTTATATTCCAAAGACACGTGCTACTACTAAGTGAGAACATGCGCAAGCTAGGCCTGCTTTCCACGCTTGTCATAATCATGGTGCTGGCGATCGCCGCCCCTGTCGATGCGCACTCCCCCCTTTTCCCCGCTGAAAATCATTCCATCGACACCGCCATGGTGATCGAGGAGCCGGCCAGGTCCTTCGCAATCTATCACGATCTGCAAAGCGACGAAGCCTCATATTACCAATTCCAGATGAACGCGGGGGACCGCATCCTGCTTCAGGTGCTGACCCCGATCTCGCCAGATGAGAGCTTCGTTCCCAGCCTGGCGCTCCTGGCCCCCAGTGCTGGCCCCGATGTTGGGCTGCCCTCCTTCGTCGAGGTTCCCGCCGGCTATCATGCCATGGTCGCGCCTGGGGACCCGGACGCCGAAGGAGAGCTGGAGCCTTTCACTCCCGGACCGATCTTCATCCTGGCCGAGATCGACATCGACGCGCCGGTGGACGGTACTTACTACGCAGTGGTTTATTCCAACGACCAGGGCGGCAACTACGCCTTCGTCATCGGTTATCTCGAGGGGTTCACGGCCGGCGAGATGCTCTCCCTCCCCCTCAGCCTGCTCACCATCTACCAGTGGGAGGGGCAGCAGCTATGGCAGGCCCTGCTTCCCTACATCCTGGTATTCGCGCTAGGTTTGGCCCTGGCCTACTATGGATACAGGAAAATGGGGAAGCCGGACTCCTGGTTGAAATGGCTGGCAGTCATCTCGTCGTTGGCCTTCATAGGTTCGACCGTCAGCGTCATTGCGCAACTGGCCTTCTCCTTCACTAGGGTCCCTGTCTCATCCACGGCGGTGCTGAGCCTTCTCTTCGCCCTTGCCTATCTGATAATGGGGTTGATGCTCGCTCGCTTCGCATATAAACGCAAGCAGTTGAGCCTGGGCAATCGTGTGGTCTTCGTTGCCATCGGTATAATCGGCCTAGCCATGTGGGGGGGATTCTATATCGGTCCGATACTGGCCCTGGTCGTAGCCCTCGCCCCACCCTACAAGAGGCCGAAGTGAGGAATTCACGATCACTGGCCATGATAGGCATAGGCCAGACAGTTAGGGCAATCGAACCTTGACAATATGTCCTTTGTCTTCGAATTCTTCTCCTTTTCCCTTATAAATTAGACCTTGCTTTCGCAAAGCACTTATGCTCCTTCTGTCATTCAACGGCCTAACGTGCTTAGCACGTAAGGGATTCGACGGCCCCCTTGGGGGGTCGGACAAGGAGGAGAAAAACCCAGAAAGGGGTGAGCTGCCGACCTCCTGGAAAGCGCTCAAACCCCTTTCCCCTTTTTTAAGGACAAGCCTTCTTGGATCTGCTCACATCGACGATTTCACCATTACATGCATTTTTATTTCCATCCCTGCTCGGGTTCCATCACAGCAATTATGATGGATGGGCTCCTCTAGTAATGCAAGTGAGAGATTTGAAGGCACCTAGCCTCAACCATCTTGCCAGCGAGCGTAGCCTCTACCTGCGACAGCATGCCAAGAACCCCGTGGATTGGTACCCCTGGGGGGAGGAGGCCTTGGAAAAGGCGCGGGCCGAGGACAAGCCCCTGTTCATCTCCATCGGATACTCGGCCTGCCACTGGTGCCACGTCATGGCCAGGGAGTCCTTCGAGGACGAATACGTTGGCAAGCTTTTGAACCGAGGCTTCGTCTCCATCAAAGTGGACCGAGAGGAGCGGCCCGACCTCGACGGCATCTACATGTCCGCCTGCCAGATGATCTCTGGCGGTGGGGGTTGGCCTTTGACGATCATAGCCACCCCCGAGGGCAGGCCCTTCTTCGCCGGGACCTATTTCAGCAAGGGAGGGGGGCCTGGCGCACCAGGACTTATGGATGTCCTGCAACAGATCGAGTCAAAATGGAGATTTGAACGGGAAGAGGTGAACAAGGCGGCGGAGGAGATCACCAAAGCCCTGGGGGAATTCGCCTCTTATCGGGAGCCGGCGGAGCTTTCCCCGAACGCTTTGGCCGTTTGCTTCAAGCAGTTGGAGTCCAGCTTCGACGAGCGATATGGGGGCTTCGAAATCGCCCCCAAGTTCCCCTCCCCGCATCGACTCATCTTCCTATTGCGCTATTATGACATCAGCGGCGATAGAAGGGCGTTGGAGATGGTCACCTCGACCTTGAGGAGCATGCAGGGCAGTGGCTTGTTCGACCACGTGGGATTCGGTTTCCACCGTTATTCGACCGATGCGCGATGGCTGCTCCCTCATTTCGAGAAGATGCTCTATGACCAGGCCATGATGGCGCTGGCTTATTGCGAGGCCTTCGCTAGGACCGGGGACCTCGAGTTCAAGGAGACCGCCCTCCAGACCATGGCCTACGTCGAGAGGGACTTGACCTCCCCGTACGGCGCCTTCTACTCGGCGGAGAGCGCGGAGAGCGAGGGCGAGGAGGGCAAGTTCTATGTCTGGAGCAAGAGCGAGGTGATCTCCGCCCTCGACCCCGAGGACGTGGGGCTGTTCGTAGAGGCGTTCGACGTCCAGGAAGAGGGCAACTTCCGGGACGAGGCCATAAGGAGAAGGACGGGAAAGAACGTTCTGCATCTGGTCCAGGGGATCCCCCAGATGGCACAGACGAAGGGGATGGACGAGGGCAGGGTGCGCTCCTCGCTGCAGCGCTCCTTGGCCAAGCTATTCGAGCTCAGAGAGCTGCGCCCACGTCCCGAGAAAGACGATAAGGTCCTGACCGACTGGAACGGACTGATGGTCGCCGCCCTGGCACGAGCGTCCTCGCTCCTCGAGAACAAGCTCTTGGCCAGTCAAGCACGTCGAGCGGCCGACTTCCTTCTCTCCGAGATGCGGTCCGACTCGGTACTCATGCACCGCTTCGTCGACGGGAAGGTCGGCATAGAGGCCTTCCTCGATGACTACGCGTACATGGCCTGGGGAATGGTCGAGCTCTATCGCGTCAACGGGCATGAGAGGTACCTTGCCTCTGCGCTCGGCCTCGTGGACGAGATGCTGAGGCACTTCTGGGACGAAGGGCAGGGCGGATTCTTCTTCACTTCGGACCAGGCCAAGGGGCTGATAGCCAGGAGGATGGAGGGCTACGACGGGGCCATGCCTTCGGGCAACTCCGTCGCGGCCAACGTCCTGCTCGATCTGGCCGGCATCACTGGAAGGGCCGATCTGCGTGAAAAGTCCGATCGCATAGTGAAGGCATTCGCCGGGGACATCAACTCCAATCCCATGGCGCACTGCCACATGCTCCAGCAACTCATGCATCATGAGAATGGAAGCGACGATTCGACAGCCTCGAGCGGGGAGGCAAGCAGATGAGGCGCTGGTATCTCACATTGGCCATCATACTGATCGTGCTCTCCGCAATCACCTATACGCTGCATTATTTGCTCTTCGAAGACCTGCACCACATACTAATCTTCGCCGTGGGGGACCTGGCCTTCGTCTTCATCGAGGTATTGCTGGTGACCTTGATAATCCACGAGCTGCTGGTAAGACGGGAAAGGGCCGTGAGGCTGAGCAAGCTCAATATGGTCATCGGCGCTTTCTACAGCGAGGTTGGCCTGAGCCTCATCCAAATGATCAACAGGATGCAATGCGAGCCCGAGGTGGCCTGCCGTGACGTCAAGGTGCGCAAGGATTGGACCCACAAGGACTTCGCGGACACCATGGAGAGGCTGAAGTCAAGGAAGGGGATAGTCAAGATGGAGCCGAACGGCCTTAGGGAGATGAAGGGGTTCCTGTCCGAACGCAGGGACTTCCTGTTGCGCCTGATGGAGAACCCCAACCTGCTTGAGCACGAGCGCTTCACCGAGCTTCTGCTGGCGGTCTTCCATATCACGGACGAGCTCATCGCCCGGGAGAGCTTCGACAACCTTCCGGCCACGGACCTGGCACATATCGGGGGGGACGTGCAACGAGCCTACAGTCGCCTCATAGTGGAGTGGGTCGCGTATCTCGAGTACCTACAGAAGGCCTATCCCTACTTGTTCTCCTTGGCCATACGGGAGAACCCTCTGGACGCGGGGGCTAGCCCCATCGTGACCGATTAGAGCAGGGCGAAAGCGGCCGCCAATGCCCCGTCCTCGGCACGTTCGAACTCCTCGGCCGCGCCCACGATGACGATGTCCCCGTCGTTGGGCGAGAGCAGCTTGCGCAATCCCCTGGCTATCTCTGGCTTCTCCTTGTCCAGGTAATAGTCGGGAGGAACGAGCATCTTCCCTCCCTTGATCACGATGGTGGTCGCGCCTTCGGCGCCGGCCTTGATGGCCGCGTCCCTCTGTTCGATCCCCAGGGAGATCTTCTCCGCCCTGTTCCTCACCAGCACGGCCACGTTCCTCACGGCGATGGAAATGTCCGAAGGCTCGAGGCGCTCCATGCGGATGGGAAGGTTGCGCAGGAACTCTTGGCCCTTGTAGGAGATCTTGATCCCGGTCTGCTTGACGTCGACGTAACCCTTCTCCCTGAGGAACTCGACGATGGTGCGCATGGAGCCCTCGCCAACGTTCACTGCGTCCGCTAACGGCTTCCGCCCTCTCCGCCGACCATCGGAAAGCAGGAGAAGGGTCCGGTACACGTGATAATCGGCGAACCTGTGCACCGGACCGTATTTGGGTAGATCGAGGATCCTCATCGACCTAGAATGTGCTTACCTCTCCATTAACTATCTTCTTCGTGACCACGTCGAGGTTGTCCAACCAGTGGTCGGCGACGTTCCGCGCCTCCTTCTCCCACTTCTTGAAGTTGGCACCAGGTGCTGGAAGTATCTGGATCGAGCATGTCTGTGGGTTATTGATGGGCTTACCGATCTGCGAGAGGATGCGCACCTCGATCTCCAGGAGCTCCGAGCCCGCCGCCTTGGAGATGTCCTCGGCGATGAACTTGGAGAGGATGTTGTACAGCTTCCCCACGTGAGTGATGGGGTTCTTGCCCGCGGAGGCCTCCATGCTCATCGGCCGGTAGGGCGTGATCAAGCCATTGCAGCGGTTGCCACGGCCGACGGAGCCATCATCCCCGTTCTCCATGCTCAGCCCGGTCACGGTCAGGTAATACACGCCGCGCTTGTAGTCGTCGGCGGTGTTCACCTCCACGCAGACGTTGAGGTCCGTCAGCTTGCAGGCGAAGTCGGCGATCTTGCTCTTCATCTCCTCTATGGTGCTGATGTAGTGCGAATTGTCCGGGATGTAACGGTCCACCATGGCGCAGGCCACGGTCAGGTTGATGGTGTCGCCCATGCGCGAGGCCATGACCTTGACGTCCTCTCCCGACTCCTTGATGCGACGCTTCATGGCCCCGTTGATGTAGCGCTCGGTCTCCAGGACCACCCGCTCCGTCTGGGAGTAAGGGGCGAACCCGACCCCGAACGAGGTATCGTTGGACAGATGCTTCTTGCTGTCATAGACCGCGGTAAGGTCCACGGACCCCTTTCCGATCTTGCAATCCAACATGACATTGGTGCACATGTCCAGGTTGGGGAAGTGGGACTTGAGGTAATCGTGTGCCGCCTGTACGGCCACGGTGCGGTAGGGGAGACGCTCGCCGTTCACCTCGGTGGTGGCCCTCCCTACGAGGAGGATGTAAATCGGCTCGAGGATGTCCCCGCCCCCGAACTTAGGGGCGGACTGGCCGCCGACGATCTGGGTCTCATCAGTGTTGTGGTGCAACACTCGACCATAGCGCTCTATGTACATCTTGCACAGCGCGCGGGACACACTCTCTGAGAGGCCGTCTGCGATGCTGTCTGGGTGGCCGATGCCCTTCCTCTCGACCAGCTCGACCTTCTGCTTCTCGACCGGTGTGTACTCGATCTTCTCGATTATGATGTTCTTTGCCATTTATTGGTCACCTTTCTAATCTATGCCATATCTCTGATTACTGGCCGCCTGCTATGCAGTTGGCTCTGTATTGGGGTTCGAAAAGATTCCATAGATATATACCTGATTGACTAAATTATTCATATATGAATATTACATTGCTAGTCGATGAGATTCCCAGAAGTGACGGAGATCAAGGTCATGCGCAAGGCCTTGGACATCACCCAGACCGAGCTTTCGCGACTTACCGGGGTCTCGCAGAGCACCATCGCCAAGCTAGAGAACGCCAGCATCAACGGCTCCTACGAAACGGTGGTGCGGCTGTTCCAAGCCTTGGAAGAGGAGGCGAATCGCAGGAGGGCGGGGAAGAAGGCCATAGACGTCTCCTCGAAGGATATCATCTCCATCCAGGCGTCGGTCAAGGTCAAGCAAGCCACCGAGATCATGCGCCAGTCCGGGTATTCCCAGCTGCCGGTGTTCGACGGGGAGCGCCCGGTGGGAAGCATTAGCGAGTATGGCATCCTCGCCCTGCTCCGGGACGGTACAAGCATGGAGGAGGCCAGCGAGAGGTCCGTCCGCTCCATAATGAGCGAGGCCTTCCCTCTGGTGAACGAGGACACCCCCTTGGAGACCGTTACTTCTCTGCTCTCTAGCTCCAGCGCCGTGCTGGTGGGCAAGAAGGGCAGGGTGACTGGCATCATCACTTCCTCCGACGTGCTCAAGCTCCTCTGAGCGATGA
>CAYHAO010000009.1:25255-44808 GCA_964354665.1 uncultured Methanomassiliicoccaceae archaeon
GACTGCGCGGTTCCACTCCTCCTCGGGAGGATTGACTTGCAAGCTGGACAGATCCTCAGCCAGGATAGTATTGGGGAATATAGCCGTCGCTTCCTCCAAAAGGAGTTTGGCGTCCTCGTAACGGTTGCTGAAATGATAAAGGCAAAGGAGCTTCGCCCCGGCCTTCTTGGCCACCTCGGCCGCGTCCGCGGCGGTGCTATGTCCGTAGGTAGAAGCCTCCTGCCTCAAGCTCGAATGCAGCGTGGCCTCGTGCACCATCAGGTCGGCGTTCTTTCCTGCCTCGATTATGCTCTGGCTGGGCCTGGTGTCGCCAGAGATCAGTAGCTTCCTTCCTCTACGCCTGGGGCCAAGGACCATGTCCGGGGTGATGGTCCTTCCTCCCACCTCCACCGACTGGCCCCCTTGCAGACGGCTGAACGATGGGCCTTCCGGAACGCCAAGGCCTTTCGCCTTATCTAGATTGAACTTGCCGGGCCGCGGGTCCTCCTGGAGGACATAGGCGAAGGCGGGCACGGTGTGGTCCGCTGCTACCGCGATCACCTTAAAGCCAGGGAACTCCACTTCTTCCTCTTCCTCGAGCTCCCTGGTCAGCACATGGAAGCCTGGGGTGAAGTACCCTAGTCCTAGCATGGAGCGCATCGCCTCTTCCATGCCTGGTGGACCGTGGACATATAGAGGCCGGGTCCGACCGCTGAAGCTCATGGACTGGATCATGGCCGGGAGGCCAAGGAAGTGATCCCCGTGCAGATGGGTGATGAAGATGTTGGAGACCTTCATGAAGGAGGCCGAGGAGAGCATGAACTGTCGTTGCGTGCCCTCCCCGCAGTCGAAGAGCAAAATTTCCGAGCCGATCTGGACCGCGATGGCGCTAACGTTGCGCTGCGGCGTGGGAAGGCCGCCTCCGGTACCTAAAAATATCAGGCGCACAGCGGCTCATTGGCCCATGACGATTAAATCCTTGCCCATGCGCTTGGTCGCCCACCTGTCGCTGATGATGAAGATGATGAAGCCCACGATGGCGATGACCGTGGCCAGGTACATGCAGCCATGGTACCCGTAGATCTCCTCCGCCACACCGCCCAGCAGGGCGCCGAGGATGGCGGAGATGGATAGCACGGATTGCAATATTCCGGCCGAGGTGCCTTTCTCTGGGTTGCGCTCCATCACGTACTTGACCGATCCCACGTAGAGCGTGGACCAGGCCAGGGCGATCATGATCTGGGCCGGTATTATCTGCCAGTATATGGTGGCAAGCGTGTAGGACGGGAAGGTGAGTATGGACATTATGAAGCCGACCACGATGAGGGGCGCGGAGTGGTACCGGTCGCAGAACTGCATGAAAACGAACTGGAAGACGGCGTTGATCGCGTAGATGGCCCCGATGATGATGGGGCTCGCGCCCAGGGAGGCGAGGAAAAGGGTGTAGATCACCCATATCATGTTTGCCCCTGTATGGCGGAACATGATTGAGACGTATATCGGGAAGTTGCGCTTGAACACCGCTACGGGGAAGAAGGGCACCTTCTGTCTCGTCTCCTTCATCTCAGGCAACGTTAGCGCGACCAAGAAGGCGACGAACATCACGATGGCGCTGAAGAGGAAGATCTGGTAATAGACCCCCACCAGGCCGGCCAGGAAGGTGCCCACCCCGAAGCCCAGACTGCCATAGGAGGAGAACTTGCCCACCTTCTTGTCCGATTCGTAGACATAGGCCAGGAGCGCGGAAGGGTACATGCCGGCGCACAGGCCCAGGAGGATCCTGGTCATCTCCAGGGTTACGGTGTTGAAGGCGAAGATCTGCAGGAAGGCGGCGATGCCGGTCAGCAGCAAGCCCACTTTCAGGATCGTCCTACGCCCGTGCACGTCAGAGTAGCGGCCGAATACGTAAGAGGATACGAACAATGCCGCACTATAGCTGGCCACGACGACCCCGACCTCGGTCGTGCTGGCGCCGAAATCATCCTGCGCCAGGTTAGGTATGAGCAGCGCCGACGCCGAGAGCGCCGCGCTGGAGAGCATCTGAACCGTGGAAGCCTTCATCCTTATGCCGCACCGTTGACTGGAGAATCGTCAAAACCCCTCAACGGCCCAAGGACTCGAGCACGCGGTCCTGTTTGGTGTTCTTCTTGTACTGCCGGTAATGGTCCTTGCAGAGGTGCACCCGCTTCAACTCCTCCTCCACGGGGAGCTTGGCATCCCTGGCGCTCTCTCCTGACACAGAACGCTCGGCCTGCTTGCCGCAGCCCTTCACCTGACAAGCCTCGCCCTCCATCGTTTTGCTCTTCCTCTCTGCCATGCACCCGAAATCAGCCAGTCCAGATAAAATCTTTCCCCTCGCCGTCGATGGATCTGTTATCGTCGACCTAGGAAATTGGCATGGGGGTTAAGAAATGGCCAAGATGAGGATGCTGACAGGAATGGATGGTTCGGAGAACGGGCTGAGGGTAGTGAAGCTGGTCGAGGACATGGCCGCGAAAATGGGGGCCGAGCTCCATCGAAGGTTTCCTCATGGGCGGCAGTTTCAGCAGGGTGGTTCATCATTACAAGGTGCTCACGCTGGTTGTGCCTTGAGAGCAAATATGATAAGGGCCCGAGGCGATAGCGACGCCAGATGGTCAAGATAGCGCCGTCCATACTCTCCGCCGACTTCGCCACCCTGGGAGAGGAGGTCCGCAGGGTGGAGAGAGCCGGAGCGGATTGGGTGCACGTGGACGTCATGGATGGGCTGTTCGTGCCCAACATCACCATCGGACCTGGCGTGGTCAAGAGCATCAGGCCCCACACCAAGCTCCCCTTGGACGTTCATCTCATGATCGTGAGGCCAGAGAACTTCGTGGAGGCCTTCGCCCGAGCTGGCGCCGACATCATCACCATCCACCTGGAGGCGAGCGACAGCATCAAGGAGACCTTGCTTCGGATCAAGGGGCTGAGGAAGGGAGCTGGAATATCCATCAATCCAGCCACGCCCTTCGAGAAGGTGCGCCCCTTCATGGAGCATGTCGACCTCCTGTTGATCATGACGGTCAACCCTGGATTCGGTGGCCAGCCGTTCATTCCTGAATGCTTGGGGAAGATAAGGCAGGCGCGGGAGTACGTGGACCGCCACCATCTCAATACCGAGATCGAGGTGGATGGAGGCATCAATGCCCAGACCGGTAGATCGGCGGCCCAAGCGGGCGCATCGGTGCTTGCGGCCGGCAACGCCCTCTTCGGGGCGCCGGACATGAGCAAAGAGATCGCGGATTGGAAGAGGTTCTGAGCCCCTGGTCCTTGCCACGAGAACGAATCGCATGGCAAAGCTTCATAAACGACTCCCCTTATTCGGCAATCAAGTGGCTAAATGGAATTCACGAGCGACAAGATGATCCTGCTATTGACCATCGTCTTCCCGCTGCTCTTCGTGATCGCAGGCATCTACCTAGATGCGGGAGTGTGCTTGATCATCCCGCTGCTGAGCTGGATTGGCGTCGCCATCGTCATGTTGTACTTCCCGACCACGGTCGAGGAGTGATCAGGGCACCACTTGGGCGAAGGCGGACTTCTTCATCACCCTCATCACCTTCACCTTCACGGTTTGCCCCACCTTGGTGTCCGGGACGAAAATTATGAAACCATCCACCTTGGCCACCCCGTCCCCCTGCGAACCGACGTCGGTGATGGTGACGGTGTATTCCTTTCCTTCCTCGACCGGTTTGGTCCCCTTGAACCCGTGCTCGTACATGATGTCGAGATTCGCGCTAAGATAGATAAAATCCCTCCAGGGCAAAACTTATCCAAGTCGTTCATCATCTACAAGTCGAGAGCATGGGCGTCAACCTTTCCGATATCGTCCAGGCGGAGCAGGTGGAACTGGAGGACATTGCTGGCCAGGTCGTGGCCATCGATGCCTATAATGCGATATATCAGTTCTTATCGGTCATCCGCCAACCGGACGGCAAGCCGCTCATGGACCAAAGAGGAAGGGTCACCTCCCATCTTGCCGGCCTGCTTTACCGGAACGCCAACTTCCTGGAGCTGGGCATCCAACCGGTATACGTATTCGATGGAACCCCGCACAAGCTCAAGGCCAGGACCATCGCGGAACGGAGCGAGCGCCGCAGCAAGGCCAAGCGCGAATGGGAGGAGGCGGTGGAGAAGGGCGACTACCAGAAGGCATTCTCCAAGGCCACCCAGTCCTCTCGGATCACCAACGAGGTGGTGGCTTCGTCCCGGATCCTCCTCTCATATCTGGGCATTCCCGTGGTCCAGGCGCCCGAGGAGGGGGAGGCCCAGGCGGCCTACATGGCCTTAAAGGGAGACGTCTGGGCGGCATCCTCGCAGGATTTCGATTCGCTGCTGTTCGGCGCCCCTAGGTTGGTCCGCAACCTGACCATAACCGGTCGCCGGCGCAACCCTGGCAAGGACCAGAGCAAGGAGGTCCCAGTGGAGATCATCATGCTGGAGAAGGCCTTGCAGCAGGCCAAGCTCACGCGGGAACAGCTCATCGACGTCTGCATCCTGATGGGCACGGACTTCAACGAAGGGGTGATGGGCATAGGCCCGAAGAAAGGGCTGAAGCTCATCCAGGAGCATGGTTCGCTGGAGAAGGTGATGTCGCTGCTGCAGGTGGAGATCGAGCATTACCAAGAGATACGCGAGATCTTCCTCAGCTACGAGGTGATGCGCGAATACCGCCTGGAATGGAGGGAGCCTGACCGGGACAAGGTCATCTCCTTGCTCAAGGACCAATACGACTTCACCGAAGCGCGGGTGGACTCGGCGCTCAAGCGGATGAGCCCTCGAGATAGCAGGAAGAAGATGGTTGAAGGTTCGCAGCGCTCCCTTGACGGGTTCTCCTAGCCTCGTCGCAATTTTATAGCCATGACCAGTGTGTTTTAAATGGGGGTCCACATATAGGCTTTCAGTGGCTGCGATGATAAAGCAGGTCCAGGCTAATTACAATCCTGCCGAGCTCGAGAAAAGGGTTCGGGAACAGTGGGCGACGAACAACGCCTACCGCAAGACAAAGGAGCTACGGGCCAATGGGCCCGATTTCTATTTCGTGGATGGGCCCCCCTACACCACTGGCGCCATCCATCTGGGGACCTCCTGGAACAAGACCCTGAAGGACACCTACATCCGCTATCGGCGCATGCAGCGCTATAACGTGCGCGACCAGCCCGGTTACGACATGCATGGACTTCCCATCGAGGTCAAGGTCGAGCAATCCATTGGGGTGAAGAACAAGAAGGAGATCGAGGACTACGGCATCGACCGCTTCGTCTCCACCTGCAAGTCCTTCGCCTTGGATTTCCAGAAGCGCATGACCGAGCAGTTCAAGGAGCTCGGGGTGTGGATGGACTGGGACACGCCTTACCTGACCATCACCAGCCAATACGTCGAGGCGGCCTGGTGGACGCTCAAGCGCGCCTATGATAAGGAGCTGCTGGCACCCTCCAACCGCGTCCTATCATGGTGCCCTCGCTGCGAGACGGCCTTGGCCGAGGCGGAGATCGAATACCACGATGAGAAGGACCCCTCGATCTATGTCCGATTCCCGCTCAAGGACGATGAGTCCACTTCGCTGCTCATATGGACGACCACGCCATGGACGTTGCCGGGCAACCTGGCGGTGGCGGCGCACCCGGACTTGCGCTATGCCAAGGTGCGTTACGCCTCCTCTGACGGCCAGGAGACGGTCATCGTGCTCGAGTCCTTGGTGGAGCAGGTGGGCGAACTGGGCGGCTACGATGGCTACGAGGTCCTCGACCTCATCGAGGGCGACGACCTCATCGGAATGGAGTACATTACGCCCTTCCTCAACGAGGTGGAGTACCATAGGTTGGCCAGCGGGAAGTGGGTGCACCGGATCATCCCCTCCCCCACCGTTGCAGCTGAGAACACCGGCCTGGTGCACATCGCCCCCGGCCATGGCCCCGAGGACTTCGAGCTGGGGAAGGAGTTCAACCTGGAGCCCTTCTGCCCGGTGGACGAATCCGGCCGGTTCACCAAGGACCTCCCCCCGAGATACGCTGGCATTAGCGTCAAGGAGGCCAATAAGCACATCATCGAGGAGCTCAAGGGGCGCAAATTGATGTACTCGGTCGGCACCCTCGTGCACCGCTATGGGCACTGCTGGCGCTGCGACACGGGGATCATCTACCGTAACACGACCCAATGGTTCCTCAAGATCACCCAGATCAAGAACCTCATGCTGGAGGAAATCGACAAGATCCGCTGGACGCCCGAATGGGCCGGCTCCTCCCGCGAATACGATTGGACCGTGAACGCACGCGACTGGTGCATCTCCCGACAGCGATACTGGGGCATACCGCTCCCCATCTGGATTTGCCAATGCGGTGAGACCAAGGTGGTCGGCTCCACCGCTGACCTAGAGAAGGGTGACGGTTACCGCAAAGACATGGAGTTGCATCGCCCCTGGATCGATGCCGTCACCTTCAAGTGCCCGCATTGCTCCAAGCAGATGAAGCGGGTCCCGGACGTTCTGGACGTTTGGTTCGACTCCGGGGTGGCCACCTGGGCTCAGCTCGGATTCCCCAAGTCCAGGGAGGAGTTCGACAAGTGGTGGCCCTGCAAGTGGATCACCGAGGCCCACGACCAAACCCGGGGATGGTTCTATTCCCAGCTCGCCGCGGGATGCATCGCCTTCGACCGGGCCCCCTACGAGGCGGTCCTGATGCATGGATGGGTGCTGGACCCCAACGGGCAGCCCATGTCCAAATCTCGAGGCAACGTTATCGAGCCGGAGAAGGTCATTAAGGACTATGGCGCGGACTCCTTGCGCTTCTATCTAATGCGCACCAACGCCCCCTGGGAGGACACCGCCTTCCAATGGGATGGTGTAAAGAACGCCAGGAAGACGTTGAACATCCTATGGAACGTGGTGAACTTCGCCACCACCTACATGAGCATAGACGCCTTCGACCCCAAGTCGGTCAGCCTGGAAGGGCTGAGGTCGGTCCTACGTCCCGAAGACCGCTGGATGGTCTCACGGACGGAGAAGATGAAGAACGAGGTGGCCAAGCACCTCAACTCCTACGAGCTGCACAAGGCCTGCCGTGTCATGGAGGACTTCATCCTCGAGGACCTGTCGCGCTGGTATGTCCGCCTCATACGCGACCGCATGTGGTCCGAGAAAGGAGACCAGGACAAGCTCGCGGCCTACAAGGTTCTGCACGAGGCCCTTCTCGGCCTCACCAAGGTGATGGCGCCGTTCTGCCCTCACATCGTTGAGGAGATCTATCAGCATATAGACGGCTCGATGGAGAGCGTGCACATGCTCGACTGGCCCATGGCCGACACCACCAAGTTGGACGAAAGGCTGGAGCAGAGCGTGGCCACGGTGCAGGAGCTGGTGGACCTGGTCACCAAGGAGAGGCAATCACGCAACATCAAGCTGCGCTGGCCCATGAAAAGGGTGGTGGTAAGGGCCGCCAACAACGACTCCATGGAGTCGATGAAGCAGCTTGAGTCGATCATCGTCTCCCAGGCCAACGTGAAGGTCATCGAGTACATACCTCCAGGCCAGGAATGGGGAGAGATCGCGCTCACCGCCGAACCCAACCCCAATGCCATCGGCAAGGTCTACCGACAATGGGCGTCGAAGATCGCCGTTCTCCTCAAGTCAAGGCCAGCGAAGCAGATACGGGACTGCATCGACAAGGGCTCTTATTCGCTTGGCATCGAGGGCCAAATGATCAAGATCGAGCCCAACATGGTCAACTTCACGACCTCCCTGCCCGCCAACGTGGTTGAGGCACAGTTCTCCGGTGGCGACCTATACATGGACTTCGAGATCACCCAGGAGATCGAGGCCGAGGGCTTCGCCCGGGAGCTGATACGTCGCATCCAGCAGATGCGGAAGGACATCAAGCTCAACGTCGAGGAATATGTCCGGGCCGAGGTCAAGGCCCCGGCCAAGCTGATCGAGTTCTTCAAGGTCTGGCACGACCACATCATGTCCGAGACCCGTTGCCGGCGTCTGGAGTTCGTGGATTCCCCCAAGGGAGACCACACCGCCTCCTGGGAGGTGGAGGGCGAGAAGCTGCAGGTCTCCCTGACATCGCTGCATTTCAAGCAGGCGTTGGACGAGCTGCTCACCATTAACGGCCTTTCCCAAGAAGGCGCATTGGCCTTGGTCGAGGCGGGATACCGCAGGCTGTCCGACCTCAAGCCACTGAGCGAGGAACAGCTAATCAACGTCCCTGGGCTCCCTAAGACGGACGTGAAGAAGATATCCCATCACCTGGAGAGGTCTGAGGAAGAAGTCCTACTTAAGGAGCCCGTCAGCCCCCAGAAGGCTATGTCCAAGGAGGCCTTAGTACCCTATCTATTGCGCGTGCCGCGCATGAACATGGTCAAGGCCGAGATGCTCTACGAAGCGGGTTACGACTCGATCGACAGGATAAAGTCCGCGTCCAAGGAGGACCTGCGCAAGGTCAAGGGCATGGGCGAGAAGACCGTGGACGAGATCGTGGCCTATGCCAGCAAGGGCGGCTTCGAGACCACGGTCAAGTGCGAGAGTTGCGGCTCCATAGTACCTCCGGACAAGTTGGCCTGCCCCAGCTGCGGCGTCAAGGTCAGCATCGAGTCTTGGACCGAGGAAGAAGAGAGGGGCGAGGCGCCCAAGCCCGCCCCTACCACGGAGACCGAGCTGGAGAGGTCCTTCACCTATCTCATCAAAGAGGAGAAGGCGGAGCGCTCGTACCAGCTGTTCGAGAAGGCCCTCGCCAAGGGAATGAAAGGCTTCTGCGTCACCCGCAACTACCCGCTGAAGATAAAGGCCAAATGGAGCCTGGGCGAGACCCCGATCCTCTGGCTCAGCAACGTCGGCAAGGAATCGAGCATCAGGCCCAAAGACCTGGAGAAGCTCTCGGTGTCCTTGGAGCAGTTCCTGGCGCAGGCGGAGGGAGGAGTGATACTCCTGGACGGTCTGGAGTACCTCATAACCAATAACAACTTCCTCACCGTCCTACGCCTGGTGCAATCGTTGAGGGACCAGGTGGCCATAAACCACTCCATCCTCATGCTGGTGCTAAACCCATCTACGCTGGACGCGCACGAGCTGAACCTGCTGGAGAAGGAAGTGGACGCCACCATTTGATCAGAGTCCAAGGTCCCCAAGAAGCCGCTTGAACCCAGGGACCAGTACCAGCTCATCCATCTGAGATGGTAGGGCCCACTTGTACTCGGTATGTTCCCAATCTATGGTTACCTGGTCCGTGGGCGATTCGAAAAGGAACGGATGAATGGCCCAGATGGTATCCTGCTGCCTCACCATGAGCGTCGCCGCAGATCGGACCAGTTTGGCCTTGGTGATGGAGGTCTCTTCTCCGATCTCCTTGATGGCGGTCTGCAGAGGCTCCTCCCCGGGCTCGATGTAGCCGCTCACTCCCGCCCACATCCTCTGGCAGGTGGAGACCTTGTCGCTCCGCTTGAGGACCAGCACCCTGCCCTGGTGCAAGAGCACGCTGGTGACCACGCGATGCCCTTTGACCCCTTGAAGATCGACCGCGCCCCGCTCCCCGTCCACTGCAACTCGATCGCCGTTCCTCAACAGAGATAGGTCTATACGGTCCACCATGGGTACTTTGGCCATGACCGCGCCCGTGGCAACGATGGTCTCGGCCCTCTGGTTTATGATGGCTGCGGGCAGCCTCTTCTCCTTCCTCAGCTGCAATATGGTGTAGGAGCCGACGGTGCTGCCCTTCCCCCATGGGAAGGCGAACACCCTGCCGGTTATGTCCTGTCCTTCGGCACCGGAGGTGCCGCTGAGAAGGCCGGTCTTGGGGTCCACTCCACCCAAGAAGCTGAAAGGCTGCTGCAACATCAGCACCTCGCCTTCGGTCAAGCCCTTGGATATCCCCCGGCCGTTCAGGATCATGCTATTCTCCCCATGAGCTCAGCGTATGGGGCGCATACCACCTTCTGGGAGCAGAGCGACGGCAGATAATTGCAGGCCTTGGCGGAATTGGTGGCCGTGCAACGATGACGCGATTCGATCGGGGCAACGATCATACAGGTGTCGCAGACCACCTTCCCGAACCTCTCCAGGACCGCCGTCTCCTTAGGGCACCAGGTCCGTACGGTCCTCGAGGTACAGAACCACACCTCCGGCGAATCTGACCTCGGTCTCTTGCCGTCCAGCATGGAAGCGAGCATCTTCATTTCCATCTGGGAGAGATGGGGGCATCCGACCGCTATCAGATCAGGGTCCTTGCCTGTGGTCAAGGATTCTTTCGCTTTCTTGACGTCCTGATGATCGAATCGCACCCTCTCCAGTCCCTTCAAATCTTGACTGGATGAATATGGGGTCACCCCCTCCACATGAAAAACCGCCACCGAGCCTGATGCCGCCATGGCCGCTGCCATGGTCTTCAGCCCATTGCAATCCGGCCTGATGCCCTTGAAATAGGGAATGGCGGCGCCAAATCTCTGGCCCACGGCGTGCCCGAGCAGCGAGTAATCGGTGATCTCATCCAAGACCTCGGCTTCGATGACCACCGTCGGCCTACGGTTCTCCTCCAGGTGGAGGCCATAGTGCGGAGTCTTCCCGATTATGGCCGCCGCCAGGGCCCCTGGCCCCCCTTCACGGTTGGTTCGGGCGCCCAGCACCGAGTTCACATAGGATAGCGCCGAAGACTCCGCCCAGGCCACGGCCTCACCTGGCTTGGGAGCGTTGCCAGTGATATAGGGGGTGCAGGTGCAATTAGTGGTAACGCCCATCTTCTCATACGCCTTGATGATCGCGAGCTGCCTCTGGGCGAAGCTCTCCTCCACTCCCATCTCCCTCCAACGGGCAAGGTCCATTCCCGCCGGATTCAAGGTGGTGTGCACCTTGACCCTGGCGTCCTTGGACATCTCCTCGAGGAAGTCCAGGCCTCCCTCCCCGATGGTCTTAAAGGAAACCCCGGAAAGGTGCGCCGAGGTGATGGGGATGAGCCGATCGGCATCGTAGATCCTCCCCAACGCGACCACGAGCTCCATGGCCCTCTGCATACCTGGCCCCCGTTCACCTGTGAGAACCTCCTCTTCATCGCGGGTCAGGTGCATGCGCGCTGATTGACCGCCCACTCATTAAAACGTTTTGGAACATGCCCATCGGTTGGCGGAGGACTTGTGAAAAGGAGGCGGGCCCGCCGAGATTTTCGTCCCCGAAGGGGATTTCGAACTCGGGTCTGAGGCTCTCTCCCATCCCTGGGGATGGCCGGAGGCCCCCGTGATATCCAAGCTACACTACGGGCCCGCTCGCATGGCAATGCTCGAGGCTGGTTTAAACCTTTGCCGCAACCTGATGCTGGAGGTTCGATGTCGAGGTGGCACCTGGCAATTATATAGCGTAGATTCCATTCAATAGTTCGAGATGAGGGGGTTAAAGGGGGTCCTTGGTAACAAGCGGAACAGGCTGATCATCCTGCTTCTGACCTTTCTGGTGGTGAATTCCGTGCTGATCGGTTACACGTCCTCCTCCACCACCGATACCAAGGAAGGAACGTTGCTGCAATCGGACCTGGTCATATCGGAGGCGGAGACCTCGGCCTTCGGCAACACCGTCTGCTTGGCCGAAAACTCCCTCTATACGTTACTGCCCTCTGGCCTGGTCAGATATGAGGGTTCTGAGAACCTGACCTCGTACGCCTTCGGATTTCTCTCCGAGGCGGTGGTGGTAGTCACGGAGCACCGAGTCCTCAACTACTATGCGCGGGGAGCGATCGAGCCCTCATTCTCCAAGGTCATGGATGCCGATACCGATGTCCTTTGCATCCGAGAGACGGCCTCTGCTAGCGACTACATCCCCGTAGACATCGCCCTTCTGACCCGCAATCAAACCGGTTCCTATTTCGTCCCGGCTACGGTCAATGGTCAAGGATCGTTAGGAATTGCTAGCATCTTGCCAGGGAACGCCGTCTCGGAAGCCAGTGCCAGGAGCGGAGGTTACATCACCATCGCCTGCGACGATGGCTCGCTGGTCACCTTCCGCACGGGCCATGATGCCCCCATCGCCACGCTCCCCTATGAGGGCCAGATAGAAGACATGGAGATGGTGGACAACGGAATGAAGATGTACATCCTGCATCAGGGAGGTTCGATCCTAGCGCTCAAACCTGCCAACGGCTTCGTCTACGGCTGGACGAACCTCTCCGAGACGGTGGCAAGTTTGGTCCTGGGCGAAGATGGGGAGAATGTCTACGTTCTGGACGGGGATAGATTGATGGCCGTATCTGGACCGGAAGGCGTGCTGGTGTTCTCCGGGGAGGACATTACCGCTTTTGCCATGCCGGCTTCATACGATTTCGTGATCTGCCAGGATGGCATGGTCAGATTCTATCAGCAGGGAAGAGCGGCCCCGCTATGGGAGGGGGAGATCCAAGGCACTTGCATCGGGGCAAACACGGACTTCGGTGCTACCTCCATCCTCGTTTGGACCGATGGGGGCGACCTTTTCATTTACGACAACACCATCCCCACCTTGGGGGCCAGGGAGTGGTGGCAGGTCGTTGGAGCGCTTGTGATACTTGAGCTGCTCTTGCTTATCGGCCTAGCGTGGGGCAGGAACGTGGCGGGCAACGGCTCTCACGGTCTCATCGTGCTTTTCGCCGGGGCCATGGCAGGCCTCATAATCACCATCATCTTCCCCAACCAGGGTGGGGTGGACTGGTTCGGAGGGGAGCTTCCAGTGGCTGCGATCGTCATGACCTCTGGAGCCGTGGCCTCTTACGCTGCCTGGGAGTCCGGATCCGGTGTCTGGGGCGTGATCTTGGGGATTATCGCTGGTAGCATCACCGCAGCCGTCACCGGCCTGATCATGATGTTCCTTCTCTGGGCCTCGGGAATGGAATTTGGTGGCCAGGACGCCTACTTCACCACCTTGGTCAACTCAGTGCCCTTAGGCTTCACGGCCAGCATTGCCGCTGGAGTGGTGGGGGTAATGCTCTCCTACGCGTTCATTCCTGGGGAAAATAAGAAGGTCCGGGGCTGAGCTCGCAGCGCGAAAGCGCTAAGGCAAGCTCGCGGTCGTGGGTGGAATGAAAAACCTTAGGATAAAAGGGTTTACTTCTTCTTGAACTCGGTGTAGCCGCACTTGCCGCAGGAATTGCGGTTGCCGTGCTCGGCCAGGAAGACGCCGGGACCGCACTTGGGACAGTTCCTCTTCTTCCTCTCCAGCTTGCCTTCCTTTCCCGCGGCGTAGAAGTCCTTCTTGCCCTTGCCAAGCTGCTTGGGCTTTGCCGCTCCCTTGTCCTTCTTGTCAGCCATCTCGAATCACCTTACTTCGCCTTAGGGGCCGCCCTGGCCTTGGTCGTGGTCTTGGCCTTCGCCTTCTTTTCCGCCATTCCATGCCTCACCAGCATGTGTCGGCTCTCGGTCTTCTTCAAGGCCTCGTCGCTCTCGTAGACCTTGGCGTAGCCCACGCTCAATCCCTTGCCGTACTCCGTTTCCATCTTGTCGATGATCACCCTCTCCTTGGGAGCGCCCACGGCACTGGCTATGGCCGTGCGCACGGCGTCCCTGGTCGGGGTTGACTCTGCGACATGTTCAGCGGAGAAGCTTATCTCGGTCCTTTGCAGGAGCGCGTTCTCCTTCTTGCTCTCGATCTGCACCTTCAATTGCATTCCTCCATCGCGTCGATCAATTCTCTTGCCTTGTTGCGCACGCTCTCGTCGACGTGCACCGATACTATGCCCTTCCTCGGCATGCCGTAGAACAGCCTGGTGCCGAAGGGGGCGAGGGCAGCGATCACGAGGGAGGCAAGGTCCTCTTCGCCCTCCACCATCAGCTTGACCTTGTTCTTGTTGGCCAAGGCCTTCTCGATGGCGATAACCAGGTCGGGCGTTATCATCCCGGCCGGGTTCTTTACAAATACCTCCTTCCCCGGGAGGGAAGGCAGCTTGGCGGCCAGCTCGCTCATCTCCTTTCGCTCGGTCCTCAGATCGTAGATCAACAGGTCCGGTTGCTCGCCGTTCTCGAGCATGCTCAGCGAGACCACGTCGCCCACGGTGGCGGAGTATGCGCTCCCGCGCAGATCCGCAACCGCTTCCTTCTCGCTCACCAAGCTCCCAAAAGGCATGATCAAACGGCTCCTGATCTCCACCGGCAATCTCCAGCCTTTCCGCGGTATGCGCAGCTCAGCGCACGCGGAGCGCGAACTTGCCGTTGACATTGATGCCCATCCTCTTCGCTATCTCGGACTTGGTATGGTCCAGGATTATGACGTAACCCTGCCAATCCTTGGACGTCTGGTTGCCGCACAAGGGGCAGGTATCCTCCTCGGTTATGAAGGTGCAGTGCTTGCAGGCCTTCTGGACCTTCATGCAGCAGCCCCCTTCTCTTTCTCGCCCTTCTTCTTCCGGTCCTCCTCCAGCCATTCGAACTTCCCTAGGCCGGCCTGCCTCATGGTCAGGCCGATCTTGCTCTCTCTGGGGTTGCGCTCGTTGATGCTGAGGGCCACGACCCTGGCCCGGACCTTGTCGCCGACCCTGAGGTCGCGCTTGGTGTCCTTACCCAGCAGGCGTTGGTTGACGTCGTCGACATCGATGCGGTCGTCCATGATCTGGGAGATGTGAAGAAGCCCGTCCAGTGGGCCGAAGCGCACGAATGCCCCGAACTTTAGGACCTCCACCACCGTGCCCTCCACGACCTCCTGCAGCACCGGTCGGAAGATGAGCGACTCGAATGTGACCTTCTGATAGACGGCGCCGTCCCCGTGCACGATGCGGCCAGGGCCCTGGCGTTGAATATTGCGGATCAGGATGGTGAGCGAGTCGCTCCCCTCCACCTTGCCCTCGAAGGACTCTTTGGCCAGCTCGACCACGATGGCATCAAGGTCCTCGGCTAGGCGATCGGGCGGGATGCGCACGACCTTCTCTCGCTTGGCCATTAGGTACATAGGTTACCCTCTAGTGACTCTGGCATATTTGAACCCTTATATAAAGATTGACACTGAGCGCATCAACGACCGTGAGCGCTGGATGCTAGAAAAATGAAAGGAATGGAAAAGGTTTCCCAATGCTTCCTGGAGCCTATGGTGCGACCACGAAGAGCGTGGCGAACACCAGGGTGATGGTGGCAAGCATCTTCACCAGCACGTGCAGGGATGGCCCAGCGGTGTCCTTGAATGGGTCTCCGACGGTGTCACCGACGACCGCCGCCGCATGAGTGGCGGTCTTCTTTTGGCCTTGGGACTCGATGTACTTCTTGGCGTTGTCCCAGGCTCCTCCGCCGTTGTTCAGGACCAAGGCCATGAGAACACCAGTGATGGTGCCAACCATGAGCAACGCGCCTACGGATTGGTAGGCGACGTCCCACTGGTCTGCATAGACGTAGCGCATGATCAAGCCCAATGCGACTGGGACCACCACGGGAAGGATGCCCGGAAGGATCATGGCCCTCAATGCGCCCTTGGTGGAGATGTCCACGCAACGCGCGTAGTCCGGCTTGTCGTTCCCCAGTAGTATGTTGGGGTTCTCACGGAACTGGCGACGCACCTCGCTGATCATGTCGCCGGCGGCCTTGCCCACGGCCCTGATGGCCAGGGAGGCGAACAGGAACACCAGCATAGCGCCAATCAGCGCGCCCACGAACACCGGCGGGTTGGCTATGTCGACCATGAAGACTTCCTCGGAGGGAAGACCGACTATCTCCGCCACCTTGTCGAAGTATGCGCCGAAGAGCAGATACGCGGCCAATGCCGCAGAGCCCATGGCGTATCCCTTGGTCAGGGCCTTGGTGGTGTTTCCGACGGAGTCCAGCTTGTCGGTCCTGTTGCGTATCTCCTCAGGCTGGTTCGACATCTCGATGATTCCGCCTGCGTTGTCCGTGATGGGGCCGAACGTGTCCTCGGCCAGGATGAAGGCGCAGGTGGCCAGCATTCCCATGGTGGCTACCGCGGTGCCATAGAGGCCGTAGGTGAAGGCCATGCTCCCCTCCGGCGCGGCCTGTTGCCCGAGGAAGAAGGACGCGAGCAGAGAGATGGCGATGGCGATGATCGGCATGGCAGTAGTCTCCAGGCCAATGGAGAAACCGGTAATGATGTTGGTGGCCGCACCTGTTTCAGATGCTTTGGCTATGTCCTTGACTGGACGGTACTCGCCGGAGGTGTAGTATTGAGTGATATAGACGATCACTACGCTCAAAACGACGCCGATGACGCCGCAGGCCAGGAAGTAATACCAGGTCTCCCCCAGCAAGGCCCAGGCAGATAATCCGAAGAAGGCGATGGCGATGAACGCAGTAACGTAGTATCCGCGGTTCAGGGCCTTCATGGGGCTCTCGTTCTCGTTCCTCAATCCCACCACCATGATGCCAACGAGGCCTGCGAGCAGACCGAAGGCACGCACGACGAGGGGGAAGAATAGGAACCCGATTTGGCCGGTGAGGGCATAGACGGAGAACCCAAGGATCATGGCACCGATGTTCTCTGCGGCGGTGGACTCGAAGAGATCCGCGCCACGACCGGCGCAATCGCCCACGTTGTCCCCGACCAGGTCAGCGATAACCGCTGGGTTCTTGGGGCTATCCTCAGGGATGCCCGCCTCAACCTTGCCCACGAGGTCCGCGCCCACATCGGCCGCCTTGGTGTAGATACCGCCGCCCAGCTGCGCGAAAAGAGCAGCGAAGGAGGCACCGAAGGCATAGCCCACCGCGGCGAACAGCGCCGCCTGCCATTGATATTCAATGCCAGGCACGGGACCGGTGGCATCAGGGAACACGAAGATGGCGAAGGCGAAGAAGACCCCCGCAACCCCCAGAAGGCTCAAGGTGACCACAGCGATGCCGGAGACGGCCCCGCCACGGAAGGAGATCTTCAGGGCCTCATTGAGGCTGCGTCGAGCGGCGCTCGCGGTCCTGATGTTAGCTTTCACAGACACATACATACCAATGTATCCTGAAAGGGCGGAGCAAAACGCACCGATCAGGAAAGCGATACCAGTCTGCCAGTTGATGCCGATCATGATGATGACACCAAGGATGATGCTGATGATCGCGATAGTCTTGTATTGGCGAGCCAAATAGGCCATGGCACCTTCGCGGATGGCGTCCCCAATCGCCCTCATCTCAGGCGTCCCGGTATCTTTCTTGAAGATCTGCCGGGTGAGGAGCCACGCAAAGAGCAGGCCGATGATGCCCGCCACCGGTATGATGTAGACCAGTGGATCCAATTCCATAAACCTAACCTCTCTCTCCTGCGGTTTTCACCGGGCAATACCGATTCATATATATATTATTTGTTGATGGTGGCGGACTTCGATAATCATCTGGCACTCCTTGAGCAATCGTGTCATGCTCAGAGCACCGAAAAGGCTTTTCTCTCATAACCTTTTAATCCCTTTCGGTACCTGTGAGCACCAGCCTCGAGTTCATTTACTATCTAGTTATCGCACTGGCCGTCGGCGCCCTGGTGGGGGTGGAGCGCGAGCATCACAAGGGCGACGACATGGTGATCGCCGGCGTGCGGACCTTTCCCCTGGTGTCCTTACTCGGTTTCCTGCTCGCCTACATCGGCCAGAACGCTGCGGAGCTCGTACCAGGGATGAGCGCGCTGTACCTGCAGGCCTTGTCTCTTATCGGCATCGCCATAGTTTCGGCATTGGCCGTGGGCCTGCTCTACATCCGTTTCAGCATGGGCGTCCCTGGGCTGACCACCCCGTTCGCCTTGGTCATTACCTATGTGGCGGGCCTCCTGGTAGGATTCGGATTGATAATCGAGGCGGTGGTGGTATCGGTGATCGTAACCTTCCTCCTCGTGTCCAAGAAGCGCCTTCATGCCTACGCCGAGCTTCTGGACGACACTGAATTGATAGGCGCCCTGGAATTCATCGCCATCGCCTTCATCGCTTATCCCGTTACCCTGCAACTCGACCTGGCACCTCCATATGACATCTTCAACCCCGGCGAGCCCCTGGCCATAAGCAACCTCTTCCTGATCGTGGTCTTCGTCTCTTCGATCTCGTTCATCTCCTTCCTCCTCATCCGTTGGCAAGGACCGAGCCGGGGGCTCCGGTTCTCCGGTCTGCTCGGAGGGCTGGTTAGCTCGGAGGCCACCACCATATCCCTGTCCAACCTGGCCAAGGAGAATAAGGGCATCATCCGCACCGCTGCGTCCGGCATCATCCTAGCCAACGCCACCATGTTCGCCAGGGACCTGGCGGTCACGATATTCGCGGACATGTCCTTGGCCACGGCATCGTTGGCAGCGCTGCCCCTGCTGGCCCTCTCGGGAGTTGGCATTGCCATGGGCTACTCCATGAAGGTGGAGAAGCAAGCGGACGGGCATGAGCTGGACGTGCGCTCACCTTTTGCCATCGTCCCTGCCTTGAAGTTCGGCATCATCTTCCTGATGGTCTCCGTCCTGGTATACCTGGTCAACACCTACCTGGGCCAGGAGTACATCTACCTCGTCGCCCTCGGCGGGATGGTCTCCTCGGCGGCCGTCGCCGCCTCGGTGAGCAGCTACGTGTTCCTGGGCCAGCTGGGGGCGATGGAGGCGGCGCAGATAATACTGTTGGCCACCGCCATCTCGTCCTTCACCAAGTTGGCCTACTCGAGGTACATTTCCAAGGATGTCTTCCGCCGAATCCTCCCTGGCTGCCTGATAATGGGCGGCCTATCGCTGGCCTTCGCAATATTGTTGTTCGCGGTCTAGAGCCTGGTCTTGAGAAGGACGAAGTCGCGCATCCATGCTGGTCATTCGATGCGAAAATAAAAATAGCGACCTGGCAAGGTCGAGAGCTACGTTCCCCTCCAAAGGACCTGCGTCCTCAATCCGAGAAAGTAAATTAATATGGCATGCAGTTCTCCTCGCATCCCATGTTCAGCGAGGGCGACCTAATCGGGCTGGCAGGAGTCTACATCTACGTGGCTATCATCGTAATCCTTGCCGCCAAGCTGAAGTTCATCCGGACGGCCAAGCTCCATCGCAAGTTCGTCCACATCATGATCGGTAACATCGTTTTCATTTGGTGGATCTTCGACTCCAATTACGTCATGGCGTTCTTGGCCGCCGCCCCCTTCATCCCCTTGCTCCTATTGGCATCCCCTTACTCGCACTTCAGCAAGTTAAAGGACTCCTTCCTTGGAAGAACCACGGAAGAGAGCCATGACCTCGGGCTGGTTTACTATGCCATCTCCTGGACCATCCTTGCCTTCTTCTTCTTCGACCTGCGGCTGATCGCCTCCGTCGCCATCGTGGCCATGGCCTATGGTGACGGCATGGGCGGCCTGATAGGCAAGAGATTCGGAAAGCACAAGATCCTTGGCCCGAAGACCTTGGAGGGGACGCTGGCGGTGTTCTTCGCCACCTTGGTGGCGAGCATCGTGGTCATCCTTTTCTATCAATGGCTGGACGTTCAGGGCCTGCTCTACACCAACCTGCCCATATTGGGTCTGGGGATGGTCCTGGTTTACGCATTGATCGTGGCAATATTCGTGGCCGTGGTCGAGCTTTTAACCCCGGGGGCCTTCGACAACCTGGTCATCCCTCTCGGCACTGCCCTGCTCCTCTACTTAATCTGGGCCGTGCCATCTGGATTCACCTACCAAAGCCCGTTCATCGCCCT
>CAYHAO010000009.1:44908-49165 GCA_964354665.1 uncultured Methanomassiliicoccaceae archaeon
CTGGATTCCCTACGTAAGTTGCGCCGGGATTCTCGCAGCTACGAGACGATAGTCTACGTGCGATATCTCATGGCCACGGCCTATCTCCCGGCACGCCTTGCCCCAGCGGGCTACGACTTCTTCGCCAAGCTCCTCCCCGCACCAAGACGATTGGTCCTTGTGGATGTGGATCCGGCCTTGGCGCATCGACGCATCACGGAGCGACAGCATAATAAGGAGATGTTCGAGGACGTCGCCTCGCTGGAGAAGGTTAGGCAGAAAATTCTAATGCTGGCAAGGCGCGGCAACTGGCGCGTAGTGGACAATGGCAAGACCGAGGAGGAGGCCAAGCGCCAGCTCCTTCTGGCCTTGGATGAATGGGATTCGTCTTCGTAATGGAAGGTGGCTGGGGCGTCCTAATGTTCTTGCTTCTCCTCGACCTTGACGAAGTGCGTCCCATCGCCGTAGGGACAAACGCTCTCGTCGCAAGGCTCCAGGTGGATGAGGACGTTGGTGTGCGGAAGGCGACGCTCGATCTCCTTCTCCAGGTCCTCGCAGAGGGCGTGCGCGTCGAGCACGCACATCTGGCGATTGACGACCAGATGAAGGTCGACGAAGCGCTCCGCACCTGACTTCCTTGTCCTCAGCTCGTGGAAGTTCACGAACTTGGGGGCGTGGGTCAAGATGGCCTGCCTGACGACCTCCTCTTCTTCCGGAGGGAGCGCTTCGTCCACCAGACCTTTGCTAGATTCCTTGGTCAGCGCGTAGGCCGCCCTCATTATCAGCACCGCCACCCCGATGGCTATTATCGGGTCCAGCTCGTCGATCCCCGTAACGGCGATGAGGATCAGGCCCAAGAAGACCCCGAGGGAGGTGTAAACGTCGGTGCGCAGATGCATGCCGTCGGCGATCAGGGCCATCGAGTCCTCCTCTTTCCCTACCTTCATGAGCTGGCGCGAGACAAGGAAGTTGACGACCACTGATATCGCCATCACCACGATGCCCGCCCACAGGAATTCCACCAGCGTGCTGGCCAGTAGGCGCTGCAAAGCCTCGAAGATGATGAGGAGGGCAGCGAAGAAGATGAGGACGGCCTCGATAACACCGGCATAGTTCTCATACTTGCCATGACCATAAGTGTGGTCCTTGTCCGGCGGAATGGCCGACTTCCGCACCGAGTAGTTGGCGATCACCGCCGCGACGAGGTCTATCATTGAATGGATGGCCTCTGAAAGGACGGAAATCGACATCATCGTGATGCCCACCACCAGCTTCAGCACCACCAAGGTAGAGTTGGAGTAGATGGAGAGCATCGCCACCTTTTGCTTCCTCAAGCTCTCTCCATGACCATTCCCATGGTGCGATTTAGGCTTTTGCCCGAAGCTTGGGCTGGCCAGCATCACCAAGCCAGATCCAAGCGGGTCACGATGGGTAGCATTTATTAACGTGCTCGCGCTTGGGAGACCGCGCCCAGCGCAGGGAGCGGGTCCCATGGTCAAGAGGCGAGCGGTCAAGGACATGGTCTTGGACAAGGGCATGAGCGTCGACGCCCTGATGCGGCAATGGAAGGACTCGGGCGGGTTCACCGGGAGGAAGTTGGCGGACGCCACCGACATCGTGGAAAAGATGGAGCGCCGCGACTGCGTGAAGTTCCTATCCTTCCCGGCCTGCATCATGGCCACCGGCACCAGGGGAGTGCTGGTGGAGCTCGTGAAGCGCAAGCTGGTGGATGTTATCATCACCACTTGCGGCACCCTGGACCATGACCTGGCCCGCGTCTGGAAGGATTACTATCACGGCGACTTCTATATGGACGATGCCCAATTGCACCGAAAGGGGGTCAACCGCCTTGGGAACGTACTCGTCCCCAACGAGTCCTATGGCATCCTGCTGGAGAGGAAGCTCATTCCCATGTTCGAGGAGATCCTGAAAGGCCGGGATTCCATCTCCACCTGGGAGCTCATCGATCAGGTGGGGGCGCGTGTGGAGGACGAAGGCTCCTTGCTTCATTGGTGCCATAGGAACAAGGTCCCCATCTACGTGCCAGGTATCACGGACGGGAGCTTCGGCAGCCAGCTCTGGATGTACTGGCAGACGCATCGCAAACTAAAGGTCGATCTGTTCCGCGATGAGCAGGACCTCTCTGACATCACCTTCGAAGCGAAGGAGACAGGAGCTATCATAATCGGAGGGGGCATCTCCAAGCACCACACCATCTGGTGGAACCAGTTCCGCGGCGGTCTGGACCATGCCGTCTACCTCACTACCGCCCCCGAGTATGACGGGTCGCTCTCCGGCGCTCAGGTCAGGGAGGCCGTTTCCTGGGGCAAGGTGAAGGAGGGGGCCGACCAGATCACCGTAGAGGGGGATGCCACCATCACTCTACCGATAATTGTGGCCAGCCTCATCGAGCGCTTGGAGGGTGGCAAGTGAAGAAGGTCGTGGTGATCAAGGGCGATGGTGTAGGCAAGGAGGTCATACCCGAGGCCGTCCGGATAATAAAGTCCATGACGGACGGCCTGGAGTGGATCCCGGCCCACATGGGGCTGGAGTGCAACGCCATATACGGCTGGTACCTACCGCCCAAGACCATGGAGCTCATCAGGGCCTCAGATGCCGTGCTGTTCGGGGCGATCACCACGCCCATCGCCGACCCGAACTACAGGTCGCCCCTGCTCTACCTGAGGAGGGAACTCGACCTGTTCGCCAACGTGCGACCGGCGAAGAAGCTGCTCCCCAGCATCGGGATCGGGGACATAGACCTGGTCCTGGTCCGGGAGAACACCGAGGGGATGTACACCGGGATCGAGCGGGAGGAGGGGGACGCCGTCATCCTGGAACGCAAGGTGAGCGAAAGGGCCTGCCGGCGCATCGTGCGATACGCGATCGAGCTATGCAAGAGGCGGAACCTGCAGCGCATCCATTGCGTGCACAAAGCCAACGTAATCCGCAAATCCGATGGATTGTTCAGACGGGTGTTCTTCGAAGAGGTCCAAGGAACTGGACTGGATGCGAGAGAGATGTTGGTGGATGCGACGGCCGCTGCTTTGATCACCAAGCCCAAGGAATTCCAGTGCATCGTGACCTTGAACCTCTACGGCGACATCCTATCCGACGAGGCGGCGGCTTTAGTGGGGGGGTTAGGGTTCACCCCGTGCGGCAACATCGGTGTGAACCATGCCGTATTCGAGCCTTGCCATGGCAGCGCCCCTGACATAGCTGGGAGAGGTATCGCCAACCCTACGGCCACCATACTATCTGGCACCATGATGCTCAGGCACCTCGGGATGTGCGAGGAGGCGCGGATGATCGAAGAGGCCCTCCGGATCACCTACTTGGACGGCGTGGCCACTCCTGATGCTGGGGGAAAGCATTCGACATCTGCCTTCACGGACGAGGTGTTGCTCAGGCTGCGGAAGATTACGAAGAATTGATCACGGTTGCTGCTGCTTCTTCAGCCGTTGGTACTCCTTCTCCGCTGCTCGGTCGACACATTGCTGCCCGTAATACACGCTAGCGATGTGGGCCACCAGCCCAATCCCCCAGCCGCCCAGGATGAAGATGAACCAGGGGAACCCCCCTCCGGCCCACCACCAGAAGACTATCATCAGCGAATTGACGAAGACGTAGGCCGCGATATGGACCCAAAGCCCGGCCTTCTCGTCAGCGATTTTCTTGGCTTGAGCGCGTAGCTCCTCCTCGCTCGCCATGAGGACTCAAAATCCTAGCTCAGAAATATGATTTTGGATGAGGTGGTGGTGGAGCTATCTAATGTTCGAAAAATTGCTGCCAAGGTTCTTTAAGGCTCTGCCGCAACGAAATGGCGATATCGAAGGAACCATAAATGAAGTCCATCCTATCTAGTTCAGAGTCCTGTATCATTCCCAATGATGTGGACCCATCAGCGAACCCTTGTTGTTTCCTGGGCTGAATCACAAACAGGCAGCCCAAGGTGCAATCGTCGTCCATGGAAAATCCCAATATTGTAGTAGAGTGCACAAGTTTATATTTTTTCCGATATTACATGAGCGAAAGAGCAAATAGCAACTTGAAAAACATTCGTTTCATCTATATATTGAAAAAAATACTAGCTGTTTGTCTAATGACTTGGACCAAATTCTACCTTCTCTCTCATCTTCAGATACTCCTATGAGCGGGTTCGGAGTCTGGTAAGTCTAAGTCCGTCGTAATCGAACTCATCGTCCCGGCCCACAGGATGGGCGTGATTCACAGTCACACCTAAATCTGTAAAACGAGTGGTGCAGGGGGTGCGATTTG
>CAYHAO010000010.1:0-46008 GCA_964354665.1 uncultured Methanomassiliicoccaceae archaeon
AGAGCCTGGGCGTAATCGATCTCATGGTCTTCGGGACCATGGAGAGCGAACATAGACCAGATTATGGCGGAAGCTTCCTTCTGAGGGAATTGGTGGAGGGGAAGGAGGTATCGGTGGAGGCGACCTCCAATGACGGTCGAACCGTGGAGAAGACATTGACCATCGATGAGATGCCCACCGCAAAGCTCCTCAGCACCAGGAATTGTTTCCGCAATTACAGGGCTTTCGTGAACCCGTCCGAATCGGAGTTCAAGTCCATCTTCTCATGCCAGCCATTTCCTCCTCGCTTTGGAGGTCTGTCCTTCTCTGGCTGCGGGCACCTCAATCCGCTGCAGAACGACCCGCAACTGAGACACATCGGCGTTGGCTCCAAGATGTTGTACAACGGTACGGAGGGCTTCGTGTTCAGCACCGGCACGCGATGCTCCCCCAAGTACCCCAATCTGATGACCGTGGCCAACATGAAATCCATGGACCCTTGGTTGATGGGCGGTTTCATCACCGGAGCCGGCCCTGAGTGCCTTGCTTCATATGCATATCCGATCCCAATCCTGGACGATGCCACCCTCAAGTTGATCATGATTAGGGACCAAGACATACCACTTTCCGTCGGGGACATCCGCGACCGCCACAAGATAGGCCAGGCAGACTATGGGCAGGTTTGGTCTGGCCGGGACGAGGTGATCACGGAGGACAAAGCACCTTGCATCCATTGCCAGGTCTGTGCGGCGAAGGGCGTTTGCCCGACCTTCGCCATCATCGTTGACGAATCAGGTCCGACCATCGATAGGTCGAGGTGCGTGAACTGCGGGGCGTGCGTCAGGGCCTGCGAAGATGGCTGCTTCAAGGGGTTCCTGGGCGATGTGCGCGTCAGGATCGAAGGCGTGGAAAGGGTCATCCCCATCGTCTGTCGCAGCTCCAATCGCGAAGGTGCTCTGCGTACGATGAACGATCTCAAAAAGCGCATGCTCGATGGCAGCTTCCAAATGACCACCAAGGTGGCGGAGATCGAGCCGTGAGCATCGCTCAACGCACGTCCGACCCTTAGGAAAGATTATTGTGCCAACATAGCCTCGAGTCCATCGCTATACATGGACTACGTGCTCGATACCTCCGCCCTCTTCTCGATGCAAGACCTCCCTTCCGACGTCAGATGCTTCACCACTCCTGGCGTTCTCAAAGAGCTGGAGAAATTCGGCGACAGAAGGTCGGAGCTGTGGGGCGAGATGCTAACGGTCTCAGAGCCCACCTCGACCAGCTTGCGCAAGGTCCGAGAGGCGTCTTCCCGGACTGGCGACAGCACCCGCCTGTCCCCCACGGACATCGAGGTGCTGGCATTGGCCCTGGAGCTCAAGGCGCAAGTGCTGAGCGACGATTATTCCCTGCAGAACCTCGCGACCTATCTGGGCATACCGTTCAAACCGGTGGGCCTCAAAGGGATCAAGGACCTGAGAAGATGGCGCTGGCGCTGCATCGGGTGCGGCAAGGTCTTCGACAAGGAGATGCCCGACTGCCCCATCTGCGGGTCCAAGCTCAAATCCACCCTCTCAAAGAAGAACTGACTGGCAGCGAATGGCCTTGCCCATGCGCTTGGGGCCGAGGAACCGCATCGCCCGCTCTAGGCGCCATTGCGAGCCGAACATCAGCATCGCCAAGCGCTTCGTGCCCAGGGCGGTCTTCAGGGGTCCTCCCACCTGCTGGCGCCATTTTCGCTCGTACTCCATGAGGTCGACCTTTCCTTGGACATGGGACGAGGCCACTTCCCCGGCGATGCGCCCGCAGATCATGGCGATGGGTATGCCCCCCCCGTTCACGGCCATCACCTGGCCAGCGGCGTCCCCGACCACCAATGCGCTCCCTTTCACCGTGGAGGGGATGGGCCCGGACATGGGCACCATCTTCCCGTTCAGCTTGCCCGCGTCCAAGTGCCGGTGCTTGAGGAACTCCTTCCAATAGAAGTCCAAGTTTCCCCGGGCGTAGCGCTTGGAATAGCCCAGGCCGACGTTGGCGCCCTCCTTCTTGGGTATGACCCAGGCGTATCCTCCAGGCGCGACGTTCCCGAAGTACATCTCGGGGACGGGCTCGAAATCACCCTTGGCGAAGGTGGTGGCGGCCGGGCAGAGGTCCCACGGCCGCTCGAGCTTCAGAGACTTGGCCACCACGGAAAGGGGGCCGTCGGCTCCGACGATCACCTTGGCTCGGATATCTCCGATCGAGGTCCTCGCCACCTTGTCGCCTATGGAAGAGCAGGAGACCCCGGTCATCATCCTCGCACCGGCCCGCGACGCCCTTCCCGCAAGATACTGGTCGAATTTGTCACGGTACGTGGTGTAGCCGTGGAAGCTCACATCGAAGGGACGCAGCTTGGGAGAGTACATGCGGATCTCCTCCGTTTCCACGGAGCGGAGGTATGAAGGCAGGTCGAAGATGGTTCCGAGGTCCGCCCCAGGGAAGATGCGTTTGAGCTCGTCGACCTGGGGCATGAACTCGCCGCAGCGGACCGGAACCCCGATTACGGGGCGTTTCTCGATGATAAGGACGTTCGCGCCTCCCAAGGCGGCGAACTCCGCGGCGGTGCTGCCCGCCGGCCCCGCGCCCACTACCAGGACGTCCACGTCCTCGGCGAACGTCATCAGAGCATCCCTCCCTCAGGCCTTCCGGTCGACCACGGCTTCCACCATCTCCGACATGCTCCTCTTGAAGGGGGAGCCATCAAGGACGCTCAGATGGCCCAAGGCCGCGTCCGCGAACTTCCTGGCGACCTTGATTGACGCGTCCAAGGCCTTGGTCTGCTTGACCAGCCTGAGCGCCTCCTCGATCTCTTCGTGGGTCTTCTGCTCCTTGGAGAACATCTCCGCCAGGCGCTCCCCGACCACCGGGTCCTTCATGGCCTCGATCAGGGGGAGGGTGGGCTTGCCATCAAGGAGGTCGATCCCGTGCGCCTTGCCCAGCGAACTCTCGTCCCCGATGATGTCCAGCATGTCGTCGACTATCTGGAAGGCCATCCCTAAGGCCAGCCCGAACTGGCCCATGGCGTCGATCTGCTCCGGCGTTCCTTCGCCCAAGAACGCGCCCACCCGGGCCGCGGCCCACATGGGCATGGCGGTCTTGCCTGCGATGATCCGAAGATAGGTGTCCACTGGCGTGTTCGGCACGAACTCGTAGGCGTTCTGCAGCATCTCGCTCTCCGCCGTGGCCGTGCAAGCCTCGGAGATGATGTTGACGACCTCCTGGTTCCATTGGCCGCCCAGGCGGAAGGAGCGCACGAATAGGAAATCTCCCGCCACCAAGGCCTTCTGCACCCCGAACTTCTTGTAAGCGGCGGCCTTGCCCCGGCGGATCTCGCCATGGTCGTTGATGTCGTCGTGGATGAGGGTCGCGGAATGGATGAGCTCGAAGGAGGCGGCTATCCCCAAGACCTTCTGAGGGTCCTTCCCTCCCACTGCGTTATAGGAAAGCAATACCAGGCCAGGCCGGATGCGCTTGCCCCCGGCGCCGATGACGTGCATGCAGATGTCGGTGAGGAGGCCCTGTTCGGAGTTTACCGCATTGCGTATCTCTTCCTCCACCCGGTCCATTTCCTTTCTAATGGGGGCGTCCCAGCTCAAAGGTATCAGCAACCTAATCCAACGGCGATACTTAACCTTAATCCAAATCCGACCAGCGCGCAACGTCAGCCACAAGGCTCACGCTGGCAGTCTGGATAAAGGATGATCGGAAGGGGTTTGTCTCTGGTTTAGATGCCAAGGAAGGCGTGGGCCGCGTCGAGGCAGGCCTGGATGAACGGCTGCGGGTAGAGGCCGATGCCGATCACGGCCACGAAGCATATCCCGATGGCCACGGCCATGGCCATGGGTACGCGGACCTTGTCCTGCGGCCCTTTCTCCACGTACATGTTCTTCACCACTCGGGCATAGTAGTACAGGGACAGGGCCGAGTTCAGTATGCCCGCGATGGCCAGCCAGAACATCCAGTTGTTCTGCTCGTTGAGCTGCCAGGCGTCGATGGCGCCGGAGAACAGCACGTACTTGGACCAGAACCCGGCCAAGGGCGGTATGCCCGCCAAGGAGAAGAGCATGATCATCATGGCGAAGGCGATCCAGGGGGCCCTCTTCGCCAGCCCCTTGTAGTCCGCCACGTTCTCTCCCACGGCCACGGTGCTGAGCCCGGCCACGATGAGGAAAGCGCCGCCCTTCATGAAGGCGTGGGTGATCATGTGGAAGAATCCCCCCGCCAGGCCGTACGAGGCCACCGTCGGGTCGCTGACCGCTGCCACTGGCAGTGCGATCAAGATGTAACCCGCCTGGGCGATGGAGGAATATGCCAGCATGCGCTTGAGGCTGGTCTGCGAGACGGCGATGACGTTGCCCACAGTCATGGTGAGGATGGCTATGGCGCCGATCAAAAGCGTCCAGTCCGTCTTCAGGGCGATGAGGCCGATGAGGAAGACCTTGAACAGCGCGATGATCCCCATCTTCTTGCTCCCGGCCGCAAGCATGGCGGTGATGGTGGTCGGGGCGCCCTCGTACACGTCGGGGGCCCACATGTGGAACGGCACCAGCGCGATCTTGAAACCGAAGCCGGCGATGAGCAGCACCGCCGCCAGGAACACCACTGGCTCCATGGGGGTGCCCATGGCCGCGGACACCGCTGCCCCGACGTTCTCGAAGGTCAGCGGGTTGCTTCCGACCAGGACCTCGGGGAACTGCGCCGTCACCCCATACAACAGGGAGATGCCGAACAGACCGATGGCCGAGGACAGCGCACCGATGATGAAGTACTTGGTCGCCGCCTCGGAGCCGCGCTTGCTGGTCTTGCGGAAGGCCACCAAGGCGTAGGAGGACAGGCTGGTGAGCTCGATGCCCACGAATAAGGTGATGAGGTCCAAGGCGCCAGCGACAACCATCATGCCCGTCGTCGCCAGCAGGATGAGCGCGTAGTACTCTCCGGTATGCTTCTCCTTGTCCACGTAGCGGAGGGACGCGATGATCACGTACCCCGCCACGCTCAGGAACAGCAGCATGAACAGCGCGGAGAAGTAGTTGAGCTCCACCACTCCCTCGAAGTTCACGGAGGAACCGGGCGGGTAGCTGAGGTAGAAGTCGATCACGAAGAACGCAGAGAGCAGCACGCCCGCCAAGGCCCAGATCGCCGTGGCCTTGTCGGACTTGCCCAATATGCGCACCGCTGGTGCGAGGATGCCGAAGATGGCCAGCACTATCAAGGGTAGTATCGCGGTGTAGTCAGCCATCTATCTCAGACCCCCATGGGGACCAGGGCGGAGATGGCCTCCGCCACGGGTCGGATGTAGTCGTAGATCAAGCCCGGCTGCAGCCCGAAGAAGATGATGAAGATGCACAGCACCGCCAAGGGGGCCGCCTCGAACCAGGACACGTCGTGCAGGTGATGGGTGTCGATCTTCTCCGTAAGCGGACCGAAAAGCACCCTCTGCATCGACCAGATGTAGTAGGCGGCGGTGATGACCACCGATGCGATGGGTATCAGGATCAGCCAGTTCCACTCCCCGTTCATGAAGCCGTAGGAGAAGAACACCGGCATCTCCGCGGCGAAGCCGACCAGTCCGGGCAGGCCCAGCGATGCCAAGAAGCCGATCATCATGAACGTCGCGTACCACGGCATCTTGTGCGCCAGCCCTCCCAGCTTGGGGATCTCGCGGGTGCCGGCGATGTGCTGTGCCACGCCGCAGACCATGAAGAGGACGGCGGTGATCAGGCCGTGCGCGAACATCTGGAATACACCAGCGGCAATCCCGACCGCGGAGAAGGTGGCGAAGCCGAGCAGCACGATGCCCATGTGGCTGATGGAGGAGAAGGCGACCATCTTCTTCAGGTCCTTCTGCGCCAACGAGGCCAACGCACCGTAAAGGATGGACACGATGGCCACGATGATGATCAGCCACTGCAGCTCCCGCGCCCCCGCGGGCAGCGTGGGTATGGCGACGCGGATGAGACCGTACGCGCCCATCTTGAGCAGCAGTCCGGCCAGCAGCACCGAGCCCGCGGTCGGCGCCTCCACGTGCGCGTCCGGCAACCAAGTATGGAAGGGCACGATCGGCATCTTGACGCCGAAGCCGAAGAACAGCGCCAGGAACATCATGACCTGGAACTCCAAGGCCCAGCTCATCCCCTGCTGCTGGATGTAGATCATGTCGAAGCTGGTCCCTCCCGCCACGAAGTACATGGCGAAGATGGCCAGCAGCAGCACCAGGGAGGCGATGTGGGTGTAGATGAAGAACTTGATCGCCGCGTACTCCCTCCTCGGCCCTCCCCATATGGATATGAGGAAGAACATGGGGATGAGGACGATCTCCCAGAAGATGTAGAACAGGAAGAAGTCCAGGGTCATGAAGACGCCCATCACCCCGACCTCCAGCACCAGCATCAGGCCCATGTACTCCTTGGTGCGGTTCTTCACGTCCCAGGAGAACAGGATGGCCAGGAAGCAGAGCAGAGCGGTCAGCCAGACCATGGGCACGCTGATCCCGTCCACGCCTAGGTGGTAGGTTATTCCCAGCGACGGGACCCAGTCGTACTGCTCCGTGTACTGATAGTTGTTTATGCCAGCGTTGCCGAAATCGAATCCCAGGAGCATCAGGGTGGCGAGGACCAGGGTCGCGGCCGAGAATATGATGGGCAGCATCCTCGCCGCCTTCTCGTTCTTCCCGGTGAAGAAGGTCAGTATCGCGCCTATCAGCGGGACGAGGATCAGCAGGGTGAGTATGTTGATGTCTTGTAGTAGGTCGTAGAGCTCGCTCATGTGATCACCTCGCTCCTGCGAATAGGTAGAGCAGCACCAGGATCACCGAGACCGCGGCCACGATCACCGCTGCATAGGTCTGGGTCATGCCCGTCTGCACCTTCCTGAATCTCCCGGAGGTGCCCACCGCAATCGAAGCGATGGCGTTCACCACCCCATCGACCACCTTGCGGTCGATGAAGTCGATCAATCTGGCAAGGCCGTACATTCCCTTCTCGCCCACGAAATCGTAGAACTCGGGGAAGTAGTAGCGGCGCTGCAGCACGTCGTAGACCTTCTTGTTCGAGCCCTTGGCGAAGAACTCGAGGGATAGGGTCTTCTTGTAGTATGCCAGGTACGCCACGCCTATGCCGAACACGGCCATGGCCAGCGAAATGTAGGTCGGCCAGGCGGTGAAGAACTTCTCGATCCAGCCCAGGCCCAGGGTCTCCCCGGGTATGGGGGTGCCTTCAGGGGATACGGTGAAGATGACCGCGGGAAGGCCGCCATCAGGCGCGAGCAGGAACAGGCCGGTAATGGTAGCGGCGATGGCCAGCACCACCAGTGGTGCCCACATCACCGCGGGGGCCTCATGGGCATGGTGCGCCGCCTCGCTCTCCTCGCCCTTGAAGGTCATGAACCAGAGCCTGAACATGTAGAAGGCGGTCATGAACGCGGTCACGGTGCCTGCAATGTACAGTATCCAGAACCAGGGGTTGACCCCCGCGGCGGCTATCGCCGACTCCAGGACCAGGTCCTTGGACCAGAAGCCGCTGAAGGGCGGTATGCCCGATATCGCCAGCGCGCCTATGAGCATCACCAACGAGGTGATCTTGAGCTTCTTGGAAAGCCCGCCCATCTTCCTCATGTCCTCGGTGTGCACGGCGTGGATGACCGCGCCGGCGGCCAGGAAGAGCAGGGCCTTGAAGAAGGCGTGGTTCATGAGGTGGAAGACGCCCGCCATGTAGCCAGCGTTACCGACCTCGAGCAGGTGCTCGTCCGCGGCAGCGGTGGCGATGATGTACCCTCCGCATCCCAAGGCCAAGAACATGAATCCAAGTTGGGAGATTGTCGAGTAGGCCAGGACGCGCTTGATGTTGTAGTTGTTGAGCGCCTGGGTGGCCGCGAAGAAGGCGGTGAAGCCTCCGATGACCGCGATCACGATCATCACCTCCGGGGTGTGGACCATGAGCGGGAAGGACCTCGCCACCAGGTACACGCCCGCCTTGACCATGGTCGCGGCATGGATCAAGGCGGAGACGGTGGTCGGGCCCTCCATGGCGTCCGGCAACCAGTCATGCAGCGGGAACTGGGCGCTCTTGCCGATGGCCGCGCCGAAGAAGCAAAGCATGGCGAAGAGCAGCAGCCCATAGTTCACATCGAAGCTCTCGACGAACTCCGGGTTGAAGAGATCGTGGTAGTTCAGGGTGCCGAACGCGCCGAACAGCGCAATGATGCCCAGCATGAAGGAGATGTCGCCGATCCTGGTGGTCAGGAAGGCCTTCTTGGCCGCCCTGGCCGCCGACGGCTTGTAGTACCAGAAGCCGATGAGCAGGTAGGAGCACAGGCCCATTATCTCCCAGAAGATGAAGGCCGTCAGGTAGTTGCTCGCCACCACCATCCCCAGCATCCCGGTGATGAAGAGGGCGATCTCCACGTAGTAGCGGCGCTTCCTCTCCCCCTCCTCGTGCATGTACCCGAGCGAGTAGATCACGATCAGGCTGCACAGTATGCTCACCACGATGAGCAGCAGGGCCGTGAGGTAATCGACGTAATATCCGATCTCGAACTGGTACTGCGTTCCGTTGATGGTCCCCAGGTCGATCCAGACCTGGGAAGCATAGACCGGGGTCCCGTCGCCGGTGAAGAACTCGTAGGCTACCAGCAGCGACAGCACGCAGGCCGCCACCACCGACGCCACCACGAGATAGCCTCCTCCCTCCGGCGTCTTCTTGCCGAAGGCTGCGGCCAACAGCAGGCCTATGATCGGCAGCAACGGTATTAGCCAGGTGTATTCGGTGAAGGTCATATCACCACCTCAGCAGGTTGAGGTCCTGCAGCTCGATGGTGTCCTGCAGCTTCTGCAGGTTGAGCAGTATCGCAAGGCCCACGGCGACCTCTGCCGCAGCGATGGCGATTGAGAACAAGGCGAACACCTGCCCCGCGGCATCCCCGCTGAAGACAGCGAAGGTGACGAAGTTGATGTTCGCCGCGTTGAGCATGATCTCGATGCACATCAGGACCACGATGGTGTTCTTCCTCGTGAGCACGCCGAAGGCGCCGATGGCGAAGAGGATGGCGCTCAGGACCAGGAAGTACTCCTGAGGGATCATTCCTTCTCCTCCTGGGCAATGAAAACGCCTCCGAGCATGGCCGCGAACATCAGCGCCCCCAGGACGATGAGGGTCGGGCCGAAGGAGGTGAATATGGCGTAGCCAAGGTCCTCGTTGCTGGTCGGCATCCATTCCGCCTCCCAGCTCATGGTCATGACCGTCCCGAGGATGATGAAGCTCAGCGCCACCACCGAGACGATGGCGCATGCGGTGCGGATCTGGTCAGAGTTCACATTGACCACCTCCGCTCAGGCGCCGCTTGGTCAGCATGACCCCGAACAGGATCAGCACCGACACGGCGCCCACGTACACCAGGATCTGTATGATGGCGATGAACTCGGCTCCCAGGAAAAAGAAGGTTATGGCCACCCCGATGAAGGTGAATGCCAACCAGGTCACATTGCGCACGATCTCCTTGGCGAACACAACCAGCAGCGCCGAGGCGATGGTGTAGCCCGCGAAAACGACGAAGAACAGTAGCTCCCAATCGATGGTCATCACTTCACCTCCTTCATGGAGATGGCGTCCTTGGGGCAGTTGTCGAGGCACTCCTCGCAGCCGACGCACTTCTCCGGTTCGAACTTGGGGCGCTTGATGGGCTTGCCCTTCTCGTTCTTACCCTTCTCGTACATGTGGGCCGCGTCCGCCGGGCAGACCTTCTCGCACTTGGAGCAGCCTATGCACTTGGAATCGTTTACCTCCGGGTAGTCGCGTATCGACCTCCCGGTCTTCTTGTCCACGCCCATCAGGCCCTGCCTCACCATTTCGGGAGTGGCCTCGACAACGTCCACGTGCAGCCCGGGACGGTCCTCGTACTGCAGGCGGAACGGGTCGTAGATCAGGTCTTGGCGGGAGTACTCGGCCAGCTCGTACTCAGGGGTCACGAGCATGGCGTTCTTGGGGCACACCTCGGCGCAATAGCCGCACATCATGCACCTTCCCAGGTTGACCTGGGGGCGCTCGACCTTGCCCTTCTCGGGCAGCTCGACCTCCACCATCTCGATGCAGGTGGTGGGGCAGATCTTTGCGCACATGTGGCAGCCGATGCACTTGTCCATGACCAGTCCAGGTCGGCCACGGTAGCCGTCGGGTATGACCAGCCTCTCCCAAGGGTACTGGATCGTGACCGGCTTGTGGATGGTGGTCCTAAGGGTCTCGCGGCCAACGACAGCCATGGGCCGGAGGAGGATGCCCACCGGGTTCAATCTGCGCTTGGGCTTCTTGTCGGCCATCACAACCAGCCTCCCATTTTGAGCGCAATGGCGATGCCAAGGTTGATCAGGGCCAGGGGCATGAGCTTGGTCCAGCCGATGCCCAATATCTGCTTCGTGGTTACCCTCATGAGGGCACCGCGCACCCATATCCAAAGGCCGAAGAGCAGGAACATCTTGATGAGGAACCAAATCTCGGGCCAGATGAAGTCTGGCCCAGCCCAGCCACCGAGGAAGAGCAGGACAATCAAGCCGCAAGCGGCGAAGCCCCTGACGTACTCGGAGAGCATGATCAGGCCCCAGCGGAACCCACCATACTCGGTCATCCAGCCTTCCACCAGCTCTGCCTCCGCCTCGGGAAGGTCGAAGGGGATCCTCTCGACCTCGGCGATGGCCGAGATGAAGAAGACCAACGCCCCTAGGAACAACGGGACGACGAGCCATACGTTCTCCTCTTGGAAGGCGACGATCTCCATGAAGTTGAAGGAGCCGGCGAGCACGACGACCCCCGCCACCGCCAGAAGGATGGGGACCTCGTAGGCGATCAGTTGCGCCGCGGCCCTCATTCCGCCCATTACCGTGTATTTGTTGTTGGACGCCCACCCTGCCATGAGGATGGCGAAGGGCGCCAGCGAGAAGATGGCGAAAACGAGCAATAGGCCCGCGGTCAGGTCGGCGAGGTAGAAATCAGGTCCGAGGGGGATCAGCCCCATCATCAGAACGGACATAGCAATGAGCAGGACGGGTGCCAGGTTGAAGAGCTGCTTGTCGACCTCGTCAGGGATGATGTGCTCCTTGATGAAGGTCTTCAGCCCATCTGCGAAGTTCTGGAAGAGGCCTAGGAAGCCGACCTGGGTGCCGCGCCGGTCCATGAGGCGGCCGAGGATCTTCCTTTCCTGCCAGATGAAGGTGATGGAGACCAGGAAGCCCACAATGAACACGACCACCGCCACCAATAGCGTGGTGAGGAACTCCACGACCCCAGGGCTGACCAGCCAGGCCCCAAAGCCATACCAAGCGAGGATGTTGTTGAAGAACCAGGCGAGGACCTGCATCAGCCAAAGGGCGATGCCGTGGATAAACACGTAGAGACCGTTCTCGATCATCGCATCACCTGTCCGTCTCCCCGAGGCACATGTCCACCGACCCCATGATGGCGGGCACGTCCGCGACCTTGTAGCCGACCAGCATCTCAGGCGCGGCTGAGACCGTGACGAAGATGGGGCTGCGCACCTTCAGGCGGTAGGGGCGATCGTCCCCGTTGCCTATCACGTACATGAACCCCTCGCCCCGCGGGTCCTCGACGTGCGCCCAGCCGGTCTTCCCCTTGGGGGCGGTCCGGGGGGGCTTGACACGAATCGCACCAGGCTTCATCTTCTTGATGCACTGCCGGATGATGTTGCAGGACTCGCGCATCTCATCCATCTTGACACGATAGCGGGCGTAGGCGTCGCAGGTCTTCTCCACGCACACCTTCCAGTCCACCTGGTCGTACATCTCGTAGGGGTCGTCGCGCCGGACGTCGTAGTCCACCCCGCTGCCGCGGAGGTTCGGTCCAGTGACACCCAAATTCTTGGCCTTCTCCGCGCTCAGGTAGCCCACATCTTCCATCCTCATGCGGAAGATGGTGCTCTGGTCGCAGAGCGCCTCGTAATCGCTAAGGCGCTTCTCGAAGTGGTTCAGCACCCGGGTGAAGTCGCGCTCGAAGTTCGCCGGCACGTCGTTGCGGACGCCGCCGATGCGCGGGTAGTTGTAGGTCATCCTCGCCCCGCAGAGGTTCTGCATCAGGTCGAGGAACAGCTCCCTCTCCCTGACCGGGTAGAGGAAGACGGTGTATGAGCCCAGGTCGGTCCCGAGGGCCGCGAGCCACATGAGGTGGCTTCCTATCCTTTGGGCCTCCAGGACGATGGTGCGGATCCACTTCGCCCGATCCGGCACCTCGACCTCCATTAGGTCCTCTATGGTAAGGCAGTACAGGTGGCTCCAGCTCATGGACGCGCCATAGCAGAGCCTGTCGGCCATGGGTATGATCTGCGGATACTTGCGGTTCTCGGTCAGCTTCTCCCAGCCCCGGTGCAGGTAGCCGATGACCGGCTCGGCCTCGGTCATGGTCTCCCCATCCACCTTGACCCTTAGGTTCCACAGCCCATGGGTCATGGGGTGCTGGGGGCCCATGTTCAGCCACATCTCGGCCATCTCAGACCCTCCTTCCCGAGACGAAGTCCTTCCTGAAGGGGAAGACCTCCGTGCCATCTGGGTTCAACAAGCGCTCCAGCTTGGGATGCCCCACGAACACGATCCCGAACATGTCCCAGGTCTCGCGCTCGTGCCAATTGGCGCCACCCCAAAGATAGGTTATCGAATCCACCTCGGGCATGTCGCGCGGCAGGTCCACCACCAGCTCCGCCGTCACCTTGTTGGCGTAGGAGGTGATGTGGTAGACCACCTGCATCTTCTTCTCTTCGAGCCAATCGACGCCTCCGACGGAGGTTACGTGCTCGAAGTCTAGGCTGTCCCTCATGTAAGTGCAAAGGCCGACCAGCGCTGCCTTGTCCACCTTGGCGTAGAGGCGGTTGTGGGTCGCCTTGGTCACGGTGACGTCCTGCGGGAACCTCTGGACGATCTCTTGGGCCAAGACCTCCCCGGTCTTGCCCCCTGGTGCCAATCCGATTCTCTCCATCTTTCCACCTCAGTCCTGCAGGAAGGTCCCCTTCATTTCCTTGTTAATCTTCTTGTGCAGTTTCATGAAGCCGTCGATCATGGCCTCGGGCCTGGGGGGGCATCCGGGGATGTAGACGTCGACGGGTATGAACGTGTCCACGCCTTGGACGGTGTTGTGCGAGTCGTACCAAGGCCCTCCAGAGATGGCGCACTCGCCCATCGCCACGACCCACCTGGGCTCGGCCATCTGCTCGTAGAGCCTCCTCAGGTCGGGTCTTAGCTTGGCGGTGACCCATCCATTGACCAGAAGTACCTCGGTCTGCCTCGGCGAGGACCTGTAGATCATTCCCAGCCTCTCGGCATCGAATCGCGGCCCGGAAGCGGCGGCCATCTCCAGGGCACAACAGGCGATACCGAAGTGCAGGGGGACGGTGGCGTTGCGGATGGCCCAGCTCCAGATGGGTGCGGTGAGCTTGTCCACGGCCTTCTTGACGCCACTGTATCTCATCAATTGGTCCATGACCTCCCCGGACCAGGAAAGGAACTCGGAGGAGCTCATGGCCACGGCGTGAGGGGCGAGCCTCAGATCCATAGTATCTTCTCCTTTTTCAGAGCGTAGGTAACCCCGATAAGGAGGAGCCCGAGGAAGATGATCATGTACCAACGAGCGGTGTCAGAAAGGTCCGAGAACACCAGGGCCCAAATCATCAGGAAGACGGTCACGATGTCAAAAATCACGAAGATGATCGCGTACAGATAGAACTGCACATGAAATTGAATCTGTCCATGGCCGATAGGCTGCTCTCCGCACTCGTACGTCATCCGCTTCTGAGACAGGTAACGGTTCGGTCTGAAGAACCGCGAGACCCAGAATGCGAGCGCAGGGAACAATATGGCTACCAGCGCAAAGACGGCCACAGGGAAGTATTCCTCTAGGAGCGTCGGCATTGTAGGGGCAATATTGTAGCGGTATTTAAACTTTCAATTGTGTTGCTGGATGGCTCGAAAAATCACCTTCTTTTCTTCACTATTGTAGAGTATGCGGCAACATCCCGTCCTTCGGCCCCATCTCCCGGTGATGCTGGCCTTAACGGCGTTTTATAAGAGGACGACCTAATAGAGCATTTCTTCGAAAGTTAGTTATTCGTCCGGCTCGGTTGCACGCCGGGATAGGAATGGATAAGAGGGTTGCGATTCTAGCTGAGGACGATTACGAGGACCTCGAGCTTTGGTATCCTTACTATAGACTGCTCGAGGCTGGGCACGAGGTTAAGGTCATCGGCTCGGGGCGCAAGCAGGTATACGCGAGCAAGCACGGATACGAGGTCAAGGCGGATATGAACGCAAGCGACGTCGACCTCGGAGATTTCGATGCCTTGGTCATTCCTGGTGGCTTCGCCCCCGATCGGATGAGGCGGATTCCAGCTGTCAACGAATTGGTCAGGCATTTTTTCAAAGAGGGAAAGACTGTCGCAGCAATCTGCCACGCCCCTTCCGTCCTGATATCGGCCAATGTGCTCAGAGGCAAGAAGGTCACGTGCTTCATGTCCATCAAGGATGACGTCATGAACGCGGGCGCCCGCTACAAGGACCAAGCAGTGGTGGTCGATGGAAACCTCATCACCTCTCGTTCCCCTGCGGACCTGCCAGAGTTCATGAAGGCCTTGCTCCAGGCACTCCAGGAATGAGGGCTCTCCCCCTCATCTCCAATTTTATAAATACTGTCTTGTGGATAGGTCACATTCGCTAGCCAAGATATGGCTGGACAGGTGGGTTGGTATGAGGATCGGTTTCATTGGCGCTGGTAACATGGCCGAGGCTTTGATGAAGGGGATTATCTCTGCGGGTCTTGCGACGAAGGAGGAAGTGATGGCCGGAGAAGTCATCAAGGAGCGCAGGGACCACATCGCTCGCACCTTGAACGTCAAGGTCACCAGTGACAACGTCGAGGTGGCCCGTTCTGCCCACATTCTCCTATTCGCGGTCAAGCCGCAGCAGATGTCCACCGTGCTCGAGGAGCTCAAGCCATACCTGAGCCCAGAGCATCTAATCATCAGTATCGCTGCCGGCATAAAGATGTCATTCATCGAGTCAAGGCTGAACGCCGGAGTGCGCGTGGTGCGGGTCATGCCCAACCAGCCCTGCCTAGTGGGCGCATCCGCGTCCGCCTTCGCCCTTGGCAAGTTCGCCAATGCTGAGGACAAGGATTACGTTCTCCGCGTGCTGCAGTCCGTCGGAATCGCTTTGCCTGTGGACGAGAAGCTTCTGGATGCGGTCACTGGCCTTTCTGGGAGCGGTCCCGCCTTCGTTTACCTGGTCATCGAGGCCATGGCCGACGGCGGGGTGCTCGCCGGCCTGCCGAGGGATATAGCGATAAAGTTGGCCGCACAGACCGTCCTCGGGGCAGCTAAGACCGTCCTGGACACGGGGATCCACCCAGCCGTAGGCAAGGACATGGTCGCCTCTCCCGCTGGGACCACCATCGAGGGCCTGAGGGTGCTCGAGGAGGCCGGCGTGAGGGGAGCGTTCATCGACGCCGTGGAGGCCGCCGCGAAGAGGAGCACCGAGCTGGGCGAGAAGGGTTGACACTAAAATAAGTAGGGATTGGCGTCCATTAGAATAGACGATTTCCCGGATCGGAAGAACTCAATTCAAATAGAGATGGCGATCACGAACAAAGCTGCGCTGGCTAGGACTCCCGTGCTGAGCAGCAGAAATGTCTTGAACCTCATTGTTATCGTTTCATGATTCAAGCTTTTAGGGTATTCCCTATTTCGGTCCGCCTATCAAATCGCGAAATTACGGGCCACGAGCCTCAATCCTTTTATCCTCCGAAATCAGAGGGTCAGAGCATGCCCAAGAAGGTGGAGGTCTTCGCCATTGGCTGCGCCAAATGTCGGCTCATGGAAGTGGCGGTCGCCACAGCCATCGATGAGCTGAAGATGGATGCCCAGGTGGAGAAGGTGCAGGACACGTTTCAAATGAGGGAGAGGGAAGTGCAGTCGCAACCAGCTCTTTTCATCGATGGCAAGCTGAAAGCGGCTGGGCGGGTCCCTAGCGTCGAGGAGATCAAAAGGATGCTCACCGACGGGGAGCAGGAAGGCTAATTGCGGCGCTTCCCCTTCCCCTTCACCAGGCCGAACACGGCCCTCGGTACGCTCTTCAATATTCCTGGCGATTCCCATTCCAGATCGCTTTTGCGGCAGATGGTGGAATCCATCAGCTCCCTGCCTTTCTCACGCAGCTCCTCGAATCTCGAATTCCTCACCTCGAGGTCCTTGATGGCCAATGCCGAGTCTATTTCGCGCATCATCCTTCTAGCCATTTCCGTCCGCTCGACCCTCGCCCCAAGCTCATTAGCGTCGATCAGTTCGCTCTCATATCTAGCCCGGTTCAACTGGTCCGCTGCGTCATAGGACGTGTCCACGATATCATCCCGGCTCATCCACCTGGTCTCGTATGAAAGCACATGCTTCCACGAGGGAGATGCCAGTCTAGCGCGGTGCTCCTCCAGCGTCCTGGCGAGAAGCTTATAGCCGACCTCCTCCGCATGCTCGAAGGCATAGCTGCCCGGGTCCAGGAACGGCGCGAGCGGGGACTCGAAGACGAAGAGCCTCTTGTCGCTCGAGGTCAGCTCGTGCAACCTCCTGGCGTATTTCGCGGACTCCAAGGCGCTCTCCCTCGTCTGCTTGGGAAGCCCGATCATAAAGAAGAGGTCGAAACGTCGACAATCATTAGCCAGAGCCAGCTCGATGGTCCTCTCCATGGAGCGGGTGTCGAACCTCCGGCCCAATGCGTACCGCACCTCCTCATCATGGGAGTCAGGGGAGAACTCGATGGAGTAGCTCTGGAATGCCCCACTGGCAGAACGATAGTACTCCTCGTCGGCTGGTACGAACAGCTCCAGCACCACCGGGTTGTCGATCCCCAGCCTCTTGGCCTCGGAGAAGAACCTCTCGGCATAGCGCTTGCCGCCAGACCGCACATCTCCCACAACGAACGTCGGCGCCCGCAGGTAATCCTGGATGTTGCGGATGTCCTGGGCAACCAGCTCAGGCGAGCGGAACGCCGGCCTCTTCCTCCCCAGGTATCCCTTCATGGCCGAGTTGCATCCCCCGCATACGAGGCACTGCTGCTGGCATCCGCGGACGGTGAACGCGGCCGTCAAGGGGTAACGGTCCCAGTCCTTGAAGGGCTTGTGCCCTTCCAGGTCGCGGTGCCTGATGACCGATTTGATGATCCAGCCGTAGTCGATCTCTATGTAGTCGATGTCCTCCGGGACGAAGGTGAAGGGGTTCTCATGCACCCCCTCCTCGTCCTTCCAAGTGAGGTTCTGCACCACATCCAGATTCCCATTCTCGTCCAAAGCGGCGAACAGCTCAGCCACCGGCACCTCGGTGGAGTCCCCGCGCATGACCATGTCCACCTGCGGGTACCGGACGAGCTCCTGGTGATAGTAAGTACTGGAATATCCGCCGAAGAGCACCCTGGAATCGGGATGCAGGCGCTTGACGATCTCCGCCACGGCCAAGGAGCCATGGGCGTGGGGCAGCCAGTGCAGGTCGATCCCGAAGACTCGGGCATCCAGCTTCCTAAGGAACTCGGGGACGTCCAGCTTGGGGTCGTTGAGCATCATGCTTGCCAGGTTCACGATGCGCACCTTGTACCCGAGCTTGTGCAGGTGCGCGGCCAAGGTCATGAAGCCGAAGGGGTACATCTCGAAGACAGGGGTCGAGGGCACGAGGTCCGACACCGGGCCGTAGAAGAGGAACTCCTTGCGGAAGTCGTACACGCTCGGCGCGTGGATGAGCACCAGGTCCTGCTTGGCCATCCGAGCCCTCCTTCAGGGACGTGCGGAGAGCGGGGTCGGGATATAAGAATGATGGGTAGTTGGCTTCGGAGCTACTCAAAGGCAGAGCAAGGCCACGAGGTTGCGCGGGAAGATGGTAAGGTCCAGACCGCACCTCTCCAGCTTCTCGTTCATTTCCTTGGCGCTGGCCTCGGAGAAATCTCCCTTCAGCAGGTAGCGGGTCTCTTGCTCGGAGAAGCGCCCTCCCTCCTCAGTCCAGTCCCTCATCTTCTTATCATAGGGACAGGCCTCCTGGCAGCGCATGCAGCCTACGATGGCGTTATGCCAGTCGGCCCTTACCTGCCCTGGGAACGGCTTGTCCGAAGGCATCTCGTTGAGGAAGGTCAAGCATCGCTCGACGTGGATGAGGAACCGGTCCTGGGTGATGACCGAGGCCGGGCACGCCTTCCTGCACAGGTCGCAGGTCTTGCAGGCGGGGAGGGACTCCCTTTCCTGCCAATGGTCCACCTCGAAGTCAAGATCAGAATAGTAGGCCACCAGCCGGTGGTAGCTGCCATGGTCTGGTAGGTAGGTGATGTTGTTACGACCATATCTGACCAATCCTGTCCGGGCCGCCAGGGTCTTCAATGGGAGGCGCGCCCTCTCGAACCTGCCGCCTTCAGCGGCGGTGATGCCCTCCAGCGTCGCCTTGACACCGTTGATCACCGTCCAGGCGTTGGCGTAGGTGGGGGGAACGATGGTGGCTACGTCCTTGCCATCGTAGGTGAAATGAATGCGCATCTTAGGCTGGGGGACGGCCACAACGATGATCGAGCGGGCGTCTGGTAGCTGCTCTGGGACCTGGTATTTGAATTCCAGGAGATAGGCCTCATGGACCGCCTTGTCGACCAATCCTTGGTCCAGCAACGAACCAACGTCCCTCTCCAGTTCGCGAAGCCGGCCGATTGGAACCATGCCACCCGCCCAACCTTTGGCCTTGAACCCATCGATGACCTTCTTCGATAATGCGCTCATCAACGGTGAATGACGCCGGCGGTAGGTTATCCTTTTTACCGCCGCAGGGCGGTCAATTGAGGGGTATCACTTGCCGAACCGCCGCTGGCGCATCTGGTAAGAGCGAATGGCCCGGAGGAAATCGACCTTGCGGAACCCAGGCCAGTAGACATCGGTGAAGTATAGCTCAGAGTAAGCGAGCTGCCAGAGCAGGAAGTTCGAGACTCTCTCCTCCCCAGAGGTCCTCAGGACAAGGTCTGGGTCAGGGAATTCCGCGGTGTAGAGGAACTTGTTCACGACGCCCTCGTCGATCTGTTCCACGCTCAGCTTGCCATCCTTGACGTCCCGGGCTATGCCCTTGATGGCCTGGATAATTTCCTGGCGGCTGCCATAGGCTATGGCGATGTTATAGAAGTAATTGGAGTAGGGCGCCGTCTTCGCCTCCGCGTACTCGATCGCCCTCTGAACTTTCTCTGGCAGAAGCTCCCTCTGCCCAAGCACCGTCAGCCTGATCCCATACTTGTGGATGCGCTCGTCCTCCCCTAGCTTGTGGAAGTTCTCTTCGAAAATATGCATGAGGTATTCGATCTCTTGTGGATCGCGATTGAGGTTCTCGGTGCTGAAGGCGTATACGGTGAGGACCTTGATCCCCAGGTCCAGGCACCACTCCATGACCTCCTCCAGCTTGTCCTTGCCCTTGATGTGGCCTTCCTCAGGGCGCAGGCCGAACTCCCGGGCGAAGCGGCGGTTCCCGTCCATGATGATGGCGATGTGGCGGGGCACATTGTCCTCCTGCACCTCCTTGAGCAGGCGCTTCTCATAGGTCTGGTATGCGGTATTGGCGATGACCCTGGAGATCTCGTTCTTGACTATGTTCAGGCCTCCGTGAGCCTCCCTACACAATCGTGGACTGCGATATCTATTTTTCCTGACCCCTTGCGATCAGAAGTCCTCAGGCAGCCCGGCCGCCTCGATGCCTAGGTCATGGCAGCCGATTCCGGCCACGGCACCGATGGCGCCCCTCGGGCCGGTTATCTCCACCAACTCCACACCCCCTTTCCTGGCGGCGTACTCGGCGTCCTCGATTGATAAGACCTCCCTCTTGGCCCTTTGACCGTACGCCCGGACTATTTCTGGAATCCGCAAGCCCTTGCTGATGGCCAGCACGGTGTTCTGGGAGAACGTCCCCTTCTTGATGTATTCGATGAAATGCCGCCTCAACTCCGGGAAGTCCTTCTCGATGACCGCGAAGGAGACCCCCACCGCCACGCATTGGGTGGTCTTCTCTTTCACGTTGGGGTTGAGCTGCACGATCTTATGCACGAGCAGATGGCCGACCGGGGCTTCCCTGGCCGCCTTCAGCATCAGCACCCAGGACGCCCCCTTCTCCTTGGTGTCGGTATCGTCGACCGCGAAAACGGCCCGGATCATCTTCGGGGTGGCGATGGTGACCTCGATGCGATTGGCACCGCCCACCCTCGCATCATCTGGATAGGTGGCCTCTATCGTCCCTGGGCCTTGCGGCAGGCACGCCCCGATCCCCACGCTCGCTCCCGCCAGGCCGACCCAGGTGGTCTTGACCATGTCGCCCTCGACCCTCAAGGATTTTAGCCCCTGGCCGCCGAGGTCCTTGGACGCCGGCCCGAACCTGACCTCCCTTTCACCGATGATGGTGTCCATTATCAGCGTGGTGCCCTCCACCCTTATGTCGGTGATGGCGCCGCCTGCCCGTCTGCGGTTGACCGCGTCCCATTCCACTGGCCCTTTGGCCGAGCACTCCTCGATAATGCGTGCCGTCCCCTCGGCCTCGTCGACCATGGTGTAGACGCCACGGCAGAAGAGCTTCCCGTATTTGCCCTCCACCTCACCTGGCTTAAGGACCTGGCTCATTTCTCTCCCTGCTGGAAAAAGGCATCCTCTTGCCCTCTATTATCCCTTTCCCCCGCCCAGCTCCAGGAATCGGGATGGCAGCTCGGACATGGGCAGCATCCGGACCTTGCCCTCCAGGCTCTCGTAGAAGAGGTACCTGCCCTTCAACCCCAACAGCTCGCCGACATGGGGACCTGCGACCTCGACCAGCTCGGGCGGCTCGGAGAGGTCCGCGAGCCTCTCCCTTCCTGGATATCCGTCCAAGACGAGCATCCTCTCTCCGAGCAGCTCGTATTCGGCCCCGATCACGTTGGAGATCCTATCGTACTTCTCCTGCAGCTCCCCCAGCCTCGGGTTCCTGGCGATCTCGGCCGCCACCTGCCTCCCCGCCACCCTTTGCGGGGCCTTGAGCTTCTTGGAGATGTCCTTCTCCGCCTCCCTCGCCGCGAGCCGGTTGGGGAATTCCGAGAGCCGGACCACCGCGTCCGCGCCCTGCTCGATGGCCCTCTCCTCGAGCCTGGACCCCGCGGTCATCCCTATCTTGACCAAGTTGCCAAAGAAGGTCGCGTAGACCACGTGCTTCTTCCTGCAAAGGGGGGAGTCGCACAGGTCCCCAGCGCATTGGGGCTCGAACAGGCACTCTTGCACCGGGATCCAGGTCCCAGCGCAGGCACGGCATTGGTCGAAGGCGCCGTTGACGGCGGTGCGGTTCGGGCAGGGGGCATACTTTCCACCTTCAAAGCTTCCGACGCACTCACGCTCCTCGGACACAGTCAGGTTGACGACCCTCATCCGAGCGACGAGGTCCAGCGATTCCACCTCCCTCCTTTCCAGGTCGAAGGCGTCGAGGTATGGCCGGTAACCATCCCAGTAGTACCATAAGGCATGCCTGGAGTACCATCTCACCTTCTCCCCTTGGAGCAGCCGGTCGGCCCGGACGAACATCGGCTAGGCACTCTGCATGAAGGCTAAATCAACCTTGCGGGAAGGTACGCGAAAATGTCGAAGGGAGGCAGCCTCACTCTTCCTTGATCTCCTCGGTCTGCTCCTCAGGTTGCTCGGCGCGACGGAGATAGGCGGATGTGACCTCCTGCGTCAAGAACACCGTGCGGCCAGCCCTCTGGATGTTCGGCCCGTTCTCCTTGATCATCTTCTTGGCATCTATCTCCAGGATGACGGGGTTCTCTGTCCTCACCAGGCCGGCGTTGCGGGCATCGTTGTAGGTCTTGGAGAGGTGGACCATCTTGCGGTCGGACGGTTTCAGCCCCGTCTCCAAGAGGATGTCCGCCTCCTCGGGCGTGGTCGGGTAGTAGAGGGTCTCGGGTATGTTGTCAGTGGGAAGGTTGAGGTTGAGCGGGAGCGAGTGGCCATAGGTCGCGCGGATAAGGTCGTTGGAGACCTGGTAGCGCCCCTTGGGGTCCGTCTCCACGATGGCGATGATGTGGTGCGGGCGGATCCAGTGGTAGCGCTCGCGCTGATGCTTGAGCGCGGCTATGAAATCCCGTAGGTTCACGAAGCCCTGCTCGTCCATGGTCAGGCCGAACTTCTCGGGGAAGTGGCGCAGCGCGCCGGCCATGGTGCGGCCTATCTGTTCCAGCTCCTGGTCGTTCATCAGGAACCGGCCTGCGTCGCCGCAAATAGGGCACAATTCCCCCCGGAAATAACCATGCTCTTGGCACTCTCGCAACATTCGGCGGAGAAACGGCATGCACCCCATAAATGTTTGCCGACCACCACCGGTAGACGAACGGAACGATGGCCGACGATCAGGGGCCGAGTCGGATCCTCACCATGCGACCGGGCATGGAATCCCTCACGCCCTTCCAACCTTCCCCAGTCCACTCTTCGTACTCCTTGAAGGCGCAGGGCCTTCCCCTGGCCTTGAGGATGTCGATTCTGTCCATGAGCTGGAAATGCAGGTGCGGCGCGGTCGAGTTGCCCGTGTTGCCAACGGCCCCCAAGGGCTCCCCCTCTCGTACCATCTCGCCCTCCCTCACCTTGACCGAACCCGCGGCGAGGTGAGCGTAGAACGCGAAGAGCCCATCCTTCTTCAGTATCACATGGTTCCCCACGAGAGATCGTAGCTCGCTGTGAGTGAGGGAGTCGATCCTTGTACCATATGCCAGTGAGTTACGGAGGACTGCCAGTATGTCCCCGACCGGCCAGTGGCGTGCCTTCTCCTTTACTCCATCAAAGGCTTCCACCACCTCTCCCTCGAATGAAGCTACGACGGGCTGACCGTAGCCATAGTAGTCCGTAGCTCTCACGCCCACGGTCCACAGCTGGAAGGGGCTGCCCTTGTAGTATTTGCCCCTGGTTCCGCCCAACCTCAGGAAATCGTAGGCATAGCGCTGGCCTAGTTGGTCCGTCCCATGGCTGGGCACCCTGAACGCTGGGGTGTTGGCCGCGGCCCATTCCCCCCTCAGGGGGAATCCGACCAGCACCGGTTCCTCGGGGCTCATCTTACCCTCATTTCTACGCCTTCTTCCTCTTCCATCCCCGGTTGAGGCTGAACCAGCGCGAGGACCTCTTTCCCTGGCCCTCCACGCTCTTCACCCTGCCCGTAAGCAGGATGTCCTTCTTGAACAGGTACACGGCCACGAACATAGCCCCCAGTGCGAACGCTAGCTGGTAGACGATCCCGATGAGGACGATACCGAACTCTCCGAACATGAGCGAGTTGATGGCGATGATGGGCTGCGAGAAGGGAATGGCGAACACCAGCACCTGGGCCACCGGCGGAAGCGTGGAGAAGTCGGTGAACATGAGCACGAACATGGGAATGAGCGCCAGCATGGTGATGGGCAATGTCATCGTCTGGGCCGCTTTGTAGTTCTTGGTGAAGATGCCCAGGATCATGCACAACGCCAGCGCCGAGAGCAGGGCTAGGAACAACGTGATCCCAATCAGGACGTAATCAAGCAGGTCGAGCGAGATGCCGTACTGTGAGAGATCGAAGCTCGCACCCGAGGTCAGCGATGACATGTAGTAACCCAGCCCCACCATGTAGATAGCGGCAAGAACCAGCCCCACGATGGCCGCACCCGCCAATTTGCCGAATACGATGTAGGTCCTCCTCACCGGAAGCGTGAGCAGGGTCTCCAGGGTCTTGTTCTCCTTCTCGCTGCCCATGGAAGTAACCACCATGCTGCCTGCGTAGATGACCACCATGACCACGATGAGCGGGACGATGAAGCTCTGGCCAGACATAAGTCCAAGTATCATTCCGGGTGTCACTCCCGGCATCTCCGTGCCCTTATAGATGGTGTTCTGGGTGGCGTTGATAGGTGCTAGGATGACCGTCGAGTTGTCCGTGTAATGGGAGTCGATGATGGCCTTGGACAGGTCGTAGCTCACCTGCGAGAGCATGACGGCGGCGGGATCGGTGGACATGCCTTCCAACAGCCCGGAGCCTTCCAATATCCAGTATACCTGAATGACGCCAGACTTGTTCTCGGTGATGTTCTGGTCGAACTCCGAGGTGATGATGAACACCGCGACGCCGTCCTGGTCGCTCACCACCTGGATAGCCTGATCAAGGTCGGTCCCATTGTAAAGGACCTCGGAGAGCGCCGTCATATCCATCTCCACGAATTGGGAGATGTTCCCGGTGCCATCGTTGATGATGGCGATTTTAGGCGGCTCGCTCAGCTCCTGGGTCGCGCCGCCGAAGACGCCGCCCAGGGAACCGAAGATGATGGCGAATATTATTATGGGTATCAATGTGCTGGGGGTGAGGAGCTCCTTGATCTCCTTCTTCATGATGTTACCGAGTCCTCTGCTCACTTGACCACCTCCACGAAGACGTCCTCGATGTTGGCCGCATGGTACTCGGCCTTGAGGTCCTTAGGCGAGCCTATGGCGACAATCCTGCCGTCGTTGATCAGAGCGATCCGATCGCACATCAGCTCCACCTCCAGCATGTTGTGCGATGATAGCAGGACGGTGGTGCCTTGCTTGGCAGACTCCTTCACCGTCCTCCTGATGGTCTGAGCGTTGATGACGTCAAGGCCGGAGGTCAGCTCGTCCAAGATGGCCAGTTTGGGCTGGATCATCAGCGCCCTGGCGACCAGAAGGCGCCTCTGCATTCCCTTGGAGTAGGTGTCGATGCGGTCCTCCAATCTCTCCCCGAGGTTGGCGATGCGCACCCCCCTCTCCAGCATCTGGTCCCGGCGCTCATCTTGGAAGAAGGCCGCGATGAACCTAAGGTACTCGATCCCCTTCATGTTCTTGTAGGAGCCGGCATCCTCCGGCAGGTAGGAGATGATCTCGCGTATCTTATCCGGCTGCTTCACCAGGTCGTATCCATAGATGGTGACCTTGCCAGAAGTGACCTCGAGCAATGTGGAGAGCACCCTCAGAGCCGTGGTCTTGCCAGCCCCGTTCGGGCCGATAAGGCCGAACACCTCCCCCTCGTCCACGGTGAATGTGATCCCCTTAAGCGCCTCAAGCGGCCCATATTTCTTGGTGAGATTGTTAACTTCGATCGCTGCCAAGCGATTTTCCCCCCATGGAGGTGAACAATGTGCCCCTCTCCTCTCAGGCGGGTACTTTGCACTGTGCTAAATAAAATTTATCCTTGGAGATTGACTAAGCTGCACTGCCCAGCATGTCAGCGCTTTTTCGCTTGCGCCTTCTCGAAGGCGATCTCTGCGGCGCGAACGGTGTTGGCCATGAGCATGGCCCGGGTCATCGGCCCCACCCCTCCAGGGACCGGGGTGATGGCCTTGGCCTTCTTGCTCACCGCATCGTAGTCCACGTCCCCGACCAGTCGATATCCCTTCTCCGACTTGGGGTCTTCGACCCGGTTCATGCCCACGTCGATCACGACCACCCCATCCTTCACCATGTCCGCCTTGATGAACTGAGGCCTTCCCATGGCGGCGATGAGGATGTCCGCCTGCTTCGTGTGTTGTGCCAGGTCCTTGGTGCCAGAATGACAGATTGTGACGGTGGCATTGGCGTTCTTGGCCTTCTGCATCAGGATGGCGGCGATGGGCTTGCCGACGATGTTGCTCCTTCCCACCACCACGACATGCTTGCCCTCGGGGGAGTTGCCGCTGCGGATCAGGAGCTGCTGTATGCCATGGGGGGTGCAGGGCAGGATGCCAGGAGCTCCCATCAGCATCCTTCCCACGTTAACGGGATGGAATCCATCCACGTCCTTGTCCGGCTCGATGCGCTCCATCACCTTCGCCTCGGAGATATGGTCGGGCAAGGGCATCTGGACCAAGATGCCATCGACCTTCGGGTCTGCCTGGATGTAATCGAGGTTCTTGAGCAGCTCCTCCTCGCTCACCGTCTCAGGGAGGTCCACCTGCTTGCTGAGGATGCCTAGCTCCCTGCATTCCTTGGCCTTCATGCTCACATAGACCTTGGAAGCTGGGTCCTCGCCTACCAGGACGACAGCCAATCCCGGGCTGTGCCCCGCGAAGTGCAGCTTGGTCAGCCTTTCCCTGAGCTCCTCTTTGATCTGCGATGCGATCCGATCCCCATCGATGATCTGCGCCGGCATCCCCATCTCCTCAAGCGAGAAAAGGAGCGTGTGGGTATAAAAACATCATTGGACTGAGGCCTTTCCTTGGCGCGCGCCGAGAGCTTCTTGCCAACAACCCTATGGCACGAATGGTCGCTCGATGATGAATAATCCTTCGCTCTAGGCGCGTTTGTTTTATACGCCGTCCTTAATAACGAACTCACCCAGGAGGAGTATCCCTGAAGACCAACATCGAGATCGCCCAGGCAGCCAAGTGCCTGCCCATCGAGGAGGTGGCCGCCAAGATCGCCCTCTCCAAGGACGACCTGCAGCTCTATGGCAAGTATACGGCCAAGGTCCCGTTGGAGGTCCTGAGGCGCTTCGATGAGAGGCCGAACGGCAAGCTCATCGTCATGACCGCCATCACCCCCACCCCCGCCGGGGAAGGAAAGACGGTCACCACCATCGGCCTGGTCCAGGGCCTGGGCAAGCTGAAAAAGAAGGTGATAGGTGCCCTGAGGCAGCCTTCCCTGGGGCCGGTCTTCGGCGTCAAGGGAGGTGCTACAGGAGGAGGGCTCTCCCAGGTCTATCCCATGTGGGACATCGACCTGCATTTCACCGGGGACATCCATGCCGTGGGGGCGGCGCACAACCTCCTTTCCGCCATAATCGAGAACCATGTCCAGAGGAGCAACCAGCTGAACATCGACCCCACGCGCATACTCTGGAAGAAGGCCATCGACATGAACTGCCGCGAGCTCAGGCAGGTCGTGGTCGGCCTTGGAGGCAGGGGCGAGGGGGGCGTCCCTCATGAATCTGGATTCATGATCACCGCTGCCTCGGAAATCAGCGCCATACTTGCGCTCTCTACTTCCATGACCGATCTCAAGGAGCGCCTGGGCAAGATGATCGTTGCCTATACATATGACAAAAAGCCGGTCTATGCCAAGCAGCTGAACTGCATAGGGGCCATGGCCTTGTTGCTGCGGGAGGCGGTCAAGCCCAACATCGTGCAGACATTGGAAGGGGAGCCGATGTTCATCCATGGGTTCCCGTTCGCCAACATCGCGCACGGCAACAACTCCATCCTAGCCACCAAGTACGGCCTCAAGATGGCTGACTATTTGATAACCGAGGCGGGATTCGCCACCGACCTGGGCGCTGAGAAGTTCTTCAACATCGTGTGCCGGGTCAGCGGCCTTCGGCCGGACTGCGCCGTGCTGGTGGCCTCGGTCCGCGCTCTGAAGATGCACGGGGGATGTCCGTTCGAGAAGTGCGACGTGAAGAACCTCGACGCCCTGGAGAAGGGATTGGCCAACCTGGAGAGGCACGTGCTGAACCTTCGCAAGTTCGGCGTGCCAGTGGTCGTGGCCATAAACCACTTCCACACCGATACCGTTGAGGAGATCGAGCTGGTCATGCACCACTGCCGACGCCTGGACGTCAGGTCCGCGGTCTCGTTTGTATTCGATCAGGGAGGGGAGGGCGGCCTGCAACTGGCCCGCCAGGTGGTGGATGCCATCGACAACGACCCTAAGCATTTCAAGTTCCTCTACGAGCCCAAGCTCTCCGTGAAGAAGAAGATAGAGACCGTCGCCCGCGAGATCTATGGGGCGGGGGAGGTCAAGTTCCACGCGGAGGCGGAGAAGGACCTGATCTGGATCGAGAAGAGCTATGGCGACCTGCCCGTGTGCATCTCCAAGACCCAGCACTCTATTTCTGACGACCCAAAGGTGAAGGGCGCACCCATGGGCTGGACCCTTACCGTGAAGGAGCTGCACGTCTCCGCGGGGGCGGGGTTCATCGTGGCCATCTGTGGCGACATCATGCTCATACCTGGACTGCCGGCGGAGCCCAACGCCTCGGAAATGGACATATTCGACGATGGGCGGATCGTGGGGCTGAACTAGGGCCGATTCTTGGCCTTGATCAGCCTAGCCACGGTCAGGGAGCCGATCACCGCCAGGTCTTCGGTGGAAAGTATACTTAGGGCCATCGAATCGAAGAGAACGTTGGCCGAGGCCGGGATCTCATCATCGCCTTCCCAAACGATGAGGGTGACCACCACCTTGGGAAAAACTCGTACCTCAACCGCGGCCGCTCCGCCTTCGCGGTCCATTCCACCTATGGCCATCCCCGCCCTCACCAGCGAGCTGGAGCATTGGCCGAACTCGGCAGCCAAGCGGTCGATGGTACGGCGCTTGAAGGCTTCGTAGTAAGCATCCCCACCCTCGGCCTGGTTGAAGGGCACGAGGATGCCCCTAGGGGCATCTGGCCCACATCCTATCAGGTAGTGCAAGGCCAGAATGGATGTGGTCTCATCCGCCGCCTTGCCTCCCCAGAGCACCGTCCTCCGGTCCAGGTCCACCGTCAGCCTGGTCTCGAAGTACGGTAAAAGGAGATGGCCGCCAGAGTACCTGGACCCCGAGTGTGAGGCGAGAATGGTCGCCTCCCTTCCCTCCAGGGCCTTCCAAGCCACATCGAGAGCGGTTCGATCGACCTTGACGCGGGCATCAGGCGGCAAATTCTCACCCCTCCCAGGTCCTGGCCAGGTCCTCCAATGCGAGGAACTCCCAGCCCTGCGCTCTTGCACCTTCGAGCACCCGACGCAGGTTCACCAAGTTGGAATTGACCAAGCTTTGGGGAAGCACCCCTCGGCCATAGGTCTCCACGATATGCCAGCTATGCGTAGCCAGGACCAAAAGCCCGGAGCGCATTCCAGCAGCCATCCTGACGTATTCCTCAGGGGCGCGCTTCCCCTCATGCATCGGCCAAAGATAGGAGACCATCCTCTTGCCGCGCTCGTCCTTCCCCTGCGCCAAAGGCATCTCCAATAGGTCTCCCGACACCTTCCATGGTCGGAGGCCGCCGCCCTCCTCGTTGAAGGGCCTGGTCATGGAAGAGTCATAGAGGAATCCCTTCCTCTCTAGCAGGTTCAGGGCTCTTTGGTCGATGTGCTGATAGGGGGCCCGGAATCCGACAGGGTCTCGCGCGAACACCTTCCTCAGCATGTCCCTGCCATCGCCGATCATCTGGTCTAGTTCCAAGTCGGTGAGAGGGACGCCGGTCGACTCGCCGGTGATGTCCTCATGGCATACGCCATGGCAGGCGACCTCGTGCCTGTCCAGCAGCTCGCGGACATCCATGTTCCTGGCGATATGCAGAAGCGTATCCCCTTCCAGGAAGAAGGTGGCCTTGATCCCCACCTCCTCAAGAAGCTCGATCATTAGCGGCAGTCCTTGCATCGAGGAGCCGAACCTGATCTCCTCCCTATCGCCGTCGTGGCATTTCGAGAGCGCCTGGTTCTTGCCATATACCGCCAAGTTGACGTCCCTGTCCACGTCCACCGTGAAGGCCGCGACCCGCATCGTACAGCCATGCCCGCCCAAGGCTTAAACGCTTCTTACTTGAGATGCTGGCGCTCGCTCCAGGCAACCTATAAATAACGCGTCAGTTCTCGCAAGAGCGTTGTTGATGAGAACGAACCGGTCGAGCCAAGAACGTTCAGGCGAGATGATTTTTCCGATTCCCCGCCAGAGCGACAGGAGGGCCGGATGAAGCGCGTGGCCATCATCGGAAGCGGCGCGGCCGGTTTGTCCGCGGCCTTGAGCCTCGAGCAGCGCGGAGTACCTTCGATCATCATCGAGAGGGAAGGGCAGCTGGGAGGTCTCTGCGGCGAGCTCGGATGCAAGGGGGTGGAGAGATGCGTGCGCTGCGACGTATGCCTGGCCAGGAATATGGTGGCCCAAGCGAGGTCCCTCCCTGCCATCGAGCGCTTGAGGAAGGCCGAGCTCCGCTCGGTCTCAGGCCAACCCGGCGATTTCCGCTTGACCATAAGAGAAACGGACCAGGGAGGCCGCCGCGTCATCAGGGCTGGGGCCATCATCTGCGCCAGCGGAGGGGAGCCGTTCGACGCCCATCTGGACAAGAGATTGGGTTACGGTGAGCTTGAGGACGTCATAACTTCCCTCGACCTAGAGCGGCAATTGAGCGCGACAGGAAAAATCACTCTCCCATCCAATAGCCTACCTCCAAAGAAGGTCGCCTTCATCCTCTGCGTCGGTTCCAGGGACGAGCGCTTCAATGCCGGCTACTGCTCGAAGGCCTGTTGCAAGTACTCCTTCAAGCTGGCCCAGGCGCTGAGGTCGATCGACCCCGGCTGCAGCGTCACCTTCTTCTTCATGGATTGGCGCCTGTACGACCCCAGGGAGAACGTCCGAGCCTGGTCCTCTGGGGAAGGCGGCGTCCGCTTGGTGCGGAGCCGGCCCGCCGAGGTACTGCTTGGTGAGGGGTCGAGGCCCGAGGTTCGATTCGCGTTGGAGGACGACACGGGGATCGAGTCCGAGACCTTCGACATGGTGGTGCTCTCGGTCGGAATAAATGCATCCAGAGGATCAGCGGAATTGGCTCGTTCGCTCCAGATAGAGACGGACGCTCATGGGTTCATGAGGTCTTCGGAGGGCGCCCCCTGCTCCTCCACCCGACCGGGGATCTTCCTAGCTGGAACATGCCATGGGCCCAAGGAGATCGTGGAGTGCGTCAAGGACGGTGTCGTGGCGGCTTCTAGGGCCATAGAGTTCCTGGAGGGCTTGCGATGAGCGGCGACCAAATAGGGGTGTTCGTATGCTCTTGGGGGTCGGGAAAGGATGCCAAGCTGGACATGGATGGTCTGCGCATCTTCGCCGGTAGCATTGAAGGAATTTCCCTCTCCAAAAGGGTCGACCGCATCTGCTCCGAATCGGGACAGAGGGAAATGATCTCAGCCATTAAGGAGTCTGGAATCGACAGGTTCGTGGCCGTGGCCTGCTCCGGACGGACCAAGACACGACTATATCGTTCCATCGCGACGTCCTCTGGACTTCATCCATTGGCCTTCGAGGTGGCCAACGTCCGCGAGCAGGCGGCGTACGTCCATGATGCTCCAGAGGCACAGAGGAAGGCCGAGATCCTGATCAAGATGGCCGTGGAGAAGATCAGGCTCTGGACCGCACCCCCCTTCGAAGAGGAGATGCCGGTCTCGGGGAACGTAGCGGTCGTGGGAGGAGGCCTTATGGCCACGTCGGTGGCCAGGGAGCTAATCGCTCAAGGAATGACCGTCGATCTCATCGTGAGCGGGGAAGCGTCGAAGGACCTTCCCCCTTACATCTTCAGGAACGAAGGCGAGAAGGAGCGAAGCATGTTCGGAATGGCCGAACCATCTCGGAACCAAAGGTTGCGGGCCCATCTACACGCCGATGTGCTCGAGGTACAAGGAGTCCCGGGGGATTTCGGCCTGATACTGGACGTCGATGGCGAGATCGTCCCAGTCAGATGCGGGGCCATCGTCCTGGCGCCGGAACCGAGGATGGAGCTAAGGGGGCTGGACGGTTCATCAGCCCCATCGGCCCAGGACCTCAGCGCTCAAGGCCTCAGGAGGATCGTCATATTGCCCAGCGGCCCGAGCTCGGGTTTGGGATGCTCGTGCATGACCCCGCGCGGGATGTTGTACGCGCTATCCTTGGTGAACGCCATCCCAGGAGCTGAGGTCTCCCTCCTCGGTAGAGAGGTCAGGGCCCTGGGGGAAATGGAGGGCCTGCAGCGCTCGGCGCAGGAGAAAGGCGTCAAGTTCTTCCGCATCGACAGCGAGCCATTGGTCGAGGGCCCTGGCCCATTTACAATCACCTGGAAGGACCCCTTGGTGGGAGCGATGAGCCTACAGGCCGACCTGGTCCTGTTCGACGCGGTCCTGACCCCGGAGGTGCAGGCCATGTCCAAGGTCTTCGACGTTCCCGTCGATGACAGGGGTGAGCTCCTTTGCATCGACTCGAGGCTACGACCAGGGGAGACGGTGAGGAAGGGCGTTTTCGCCGCTCGATACCGGGTGGGGAACATGCTCTACGAGGACATGGCCATCGAGGCAGGATCGGTGGCAGCGAGGGTCTTGGAGATGCTGTCCATGAGGACGATGGAGATAGGCGGGGCCGTTGCCGAGGTGGACCAGGACAAATGCTCCGCCTGCCTCTCCTGCCTGCGCATCTGTCCTTATGCGGCGCCAATCATCGGCCAGGCGGGCAAGGCCGAGGTGCGGATGGAGCTGTGCCAGGGATGCGGCTCCTGCGTGGCCCTGTGCCCGAGCCGTGCCATCGACATCTATTGCTTCTCAGACTCACAATTGATCGCCCAGTCCCGGGCCGCCTTGGGGAGGGGAAGATGATGCGCATCATCGGCTTCTGTTGCGAGCGAGGGCCGGAAGAGGCGGTCGATCTCGCTGGAGAGAGAGGGATGCGTTACCAGGCGGACGTGGTCTTCATCAAAGTGCCATGCGCAGGTCGGGTGGACGTCGTGCATCTGCTCCGGGCCTTCCGCGAGGGGGCTGACGCCGTCCTCGTCATCGGTTGCCTGGAGGACAACTGCCACCACGTCTATGGCAACCTGGAGGCGAGCAAGAAGGTGGAGCGCGCCAAGCAGATACTGGACGAGGTCGGGCTAGGCTCCTCGAGACTGGAGCTGTTCCATGTGGCATCCAATCAGCCTTTCCGCATACCCCGATTGGTGGCGGAGATGGCCTCGAGGGTGGAGAAGCTGGGCCCCAACCCTTTGGCGGTGAAAGGATGATAATCGGCGAGCAGAAGAGGCTGGAGGAGATCGCGGGAATGCTGGAGGGGCAGCAAAGGATATTGGTGGCTGGATGCCGCTCCTGCGTCGCCATATGCTTGGCGGGAGGGGAGAAGGAGGTCGCGGTCCTGGCCGAATCGCTCAGGCTCCTATCCTCACTCAAGGGCAAGGGCTGGGAGATCGAAGAGGCCACCGTGGAGAGGCAATGCGAGAAGGAGTGGGTGGCCGAGCTTTCCGCCCGCATCGAGGGCAAGGGCTCAGTGCTGTCCTTGGCCTGCGGGGTCGGGGCGCAGACCATCCAGGCCATGTATCCCCAGGTCAGGGTGCTGCCCGGACTGAACACATCGAACATGGGGGCGCCGGAGGAAGCTGGCGTCTTCGTGGAGAGGTGCGGGGGGTGCGGGGACTGCGTGCTGCACCTGACCGGAGGAATATGCCCCATCGCCCGTTGCGCCAAGAGCCTTTTGAACGGGCCATGCGGAGGCTCCCAGGGAGGAAAGTGCGAGGTCTCGCCCGAGACCCCCTGCGCCTGGGAGGAGATCCACCGCAGCTTGGAGAGGCTGGGTCGCCTCGACCTTCTGGAGGAGCCCATCCCTCCCAAGAACTGGCTTCCCTCGAGGGATGGGGGGCCAAGGAAGATAGTCAGAAAAGAGGCGGTCCTCACCGAAGAGCAGAAGCGCTCCAAGGGAGGGAAGCCATGAGCGCAAGGAGCAATCTCGAGCGCGTCCTCCTCGAAAGAAGATTCGCGGTCACGGCCGAGATCGGCCCTCCCAAGTCGGCGAGCGCGGAGAGCGTGCGGAGGCACGCCAAGGAGATGCGGGGAAGCGCCGACGCCTTCAACCTGACTGACAACCAGACCGCCATGTCCCGCATGTCCTCCGTCGCCTGCGCCATGGTCCTAATCCAGGAGGGCTTGGAGCCGGTGGTCCAGATGACCTGCCGGGACCGAAATCGCATCGCCATGCAATCGGACATCCTGGGCGCGAGCGCCCTCGGGGTCAGGAACGTCCTCTGCATCAGCGGTGACCATCAGATCTTCGGGAACATGAAGGAAGCGAAGAACGTCTACGACGTGGATTCGGTCCAGGAGCTCATGATCTTGCGCAAGATGCGGGACGAGGGCAAGCTATGGAGCGGGGACGAGCTCGAGGTCGCCCCGGAGCTTTTCCTAGGGGCGGCGGCCAATCCTTTCGCGGATCCGTTCGAGTTTCGGGTGACCCGGCTCGCCAAGAAGGTGAAGGCCGGAGCGGACTTCATACAGACCCAGAGCATCTACGACATGGAGAGGTTCGAGCGCTGGATGGCGCTGGTGCGGGTTCGAGGTCTGCACGAGAAGGTCCACATACTCGCTGGCGTGATGCCCCTGAAGTCGCACAAGGTCGCTCTCTACATGAAGAACAAGGTTGCGGGCATGATAGTGCCTGATACCATCATAGACCGGCTGAAGAGCGCCAAGGACCCGAAGGAGGAGGGCATCCAATTGTGCGTGGAGCAGATCGAGCATCTCAAGACTATCGAGGGCGTGCGAGGGGTGCACATAATGGCCATGGCCTGGGAGGAGAAGGTACCTGAGATCGTGCATCGGGCGGGGCTGCGGCCTTGAACATTACTTTTGGCGAGCTACTTAATATTGAGACCATATTCTTCTAGTGAAAGCAATGAGCGGTGAGGAAAACGTCCCCGAGATATCGTCCGAGTCCCTGAGCGCCTTCAGGAATAAGGTCCAGGAAAAGATAGAGCATGAGGAGGATATGGAGAGGCAGCTGCACCGTGATCCCAAGAACACAAGAATTGGGCTCGCTATAGCGCTGATCCTCCTTGCCCTGAGCTTTGTCGCTTTGTTGGTCAGACCCTATGGCTCCTTTATCTGGCTCCTGGTGGCGTTCATCGTGGTGTGCTTCGCCTGGCTACTATTATTCCTTCCAACCACCAAAAAGGAAAAGGGCTTTTGGAAGAGCAGGCGACAGATCCAAAAACAGAAGAGCGGGAAGACCAAGTCCATAAAGATCATAGCCAAGAGGCGCAAGCGCTTGCTGGCCGAGGTCTGGATAAACGCATTCTTCTACGGCAACGCCATCCCCACCTTCGCCCTCATCGGCATCTTTGGCATCGCCATCTTCTTCACCCTTTATCATTGGCTTGTTATCGACGACCTGGCCGACCGTCAGGCCTGGATAATATTGATCCAGTGCCTGGCGATCATAGGCCTCCACTCGTACCTGTATTTCTTCAAGCCATATGCCAAGAGCATGTTCAGCATGCCGAAGGACCTCAAGAGCAAGATGGGAAAGGCGAAGAGGACCAATGCCATGGCCTTGGCCGGTGTGATCCTGTTCATCGTGTTCTTCGTGGCCTTCTTCAGTATCCTGATCGTGATTGGCATACTGCTGCCGGGCACGACCCTGGACAAGGTCAAGGAGTTCCTTACCACCAACGGGGGGATGAACACCTATACTCTGATCCTGGTCGCGGTGGTCCAATATACAGTGTTCAGGTTCTTCCAATCGGTCACCAGCTCGAAAATGGGCCAAAAGGTCGTAGCGAACCAGCTCGGAAGATTGCGGAACAAAGTACTTGTGCCGCTCGACGAACTGATAACGCAGAAAGCTGCTGGCCAATCCGTCGATCCGGAGAGATTGAATGAGATCAAGGCCGAGTTCTATCAGATCTGTATCAATCGCATGTTCCGGCACGACTACTTCGGCAAGGTGCCTATGTTCTTGATAAACCCGGACATGAAGCTCCTGATGAGCGAGGATGTGCTCGAAGTCCTAGACAAGGCCGGTGGGACTGGCGGGTAAGATGATCGATTCAAGGGGCGTTTAGTCGACGATTATATGGTGGATATGGATATCCACGCACCCTTCCGAAGCAATCTGAAAAACTACTTATCCACCATGGACCAAACAGTTTGGGAAGAGGGAAAAACATGGCTCAGACCAATCTGGATTGCAGAAACCAGAATTGCCCAGTCCCGCTCGTTCAAGTTCGAAAGGCCTTAAAGAAGGCCGCGGTCGGGGACATCATCGAGGTGACCGGGACCCACTCCGCTTCCAAGAAGGAGATACCCATGGCTGTGGAGGCTCAGGGCCAAGAGCTGCTCGAGGTCAAGGACCAGGGGCAGGAGTGGGTCATACGCATCAAGAAGATCAAGGAGGCTTAACGATGGTAGGCAAGACTTCGATTGTGGTCCATAGCGGGGAGATGGACAAAATCATGAGCGCCTTCATCATTGCAAACGGCTCGCTCTCTATGGGCATGGAGGTCTCGCTGTACTTCACCTTCTGGGGTTTGAACCGCCTTAAGAAGGGAGGCCTGGACAAAGGACCGTTGTCCAAGATGAACATGCTCGGCCTCGGGCGTAGGATGATCAAAGGGCGAATGGCCAAGGCCAATGTCGCCACCCTCGAGACCATGGTCAAGGACTTCAAGGAGCTTGGAGGAAAGATAATAGCCTGCGAGATGACCATGGAGGTCATGGGCATAACCAAGGAGCAACTGCGGACCGACTGGATCGATGAGTTCGGAGCGGTCGGCACCTTCGTTAATGAAGCCAGGAAATCCGATATCACGCTATTCATCTGAGGTGCAGCCAATGCCAAGGACCATCTACATGGACAACGCGGCCTCCACAAGATTGGACGAGCGGGTGCTCGAGGCCATGAGGCCCTATTTCTTCGACTCATATGCCGTGGCGACATCCGAGTTCGGCCATTCCATGGGCATCGAGGCCAAGGAGACGCTTGCGGACGCGCGATCTAAGCTGGCATCCCTCTTGAAGGTGGGCGCCGAGGAACTAATACTCACCTCCGGGGACACGGAATCATCGAATCTGGCGCTAAAGGGGATCGCTCTTTCCTTGGGAGAGAAGAAGGGAAAGCACATCGTGACCTCAAGGATCGAGGACTTCCCCGTCCTGAACAGTGCCAAGGCCATGGAAAGGATGGGATACAAGGTGACCTTTCTTCCAGTTGATAGAGAAGGCAACGTGGACATGGGCGAGCTGGGGAAGGCGATCACCAAGGAGACGATCCTGGTCTCTATCCAGCATTCCAACCAGGAGATCGGCACGGTGCAGGACGTGGCGGCCATCGGCAAGGTTTGCCATGAGAAGGGAACCCTATTCCATGTTGACGCCACGCATACCTTCAGGCGCTTGGATTTCGACCTGGGAAGACTGCCCATCGACCTGATGTCCATATCGGCCCATACCATCCACGGCCCCAAGGGGGTCGGCGGTCTGTTCGTGCGCAAGGGCACCCCCCTGGGCAAATGGATGGACGGTGGCTTCCAGGAGTTCAATCTCAGGGCTGGGCTGGAGAACATTCCTGGTGCGGTAGGATTCGCCAAGGCGGCAGAGCTCGTCACCTCGGAGGAGAATGAGAGGTTGGCCTCCATCCGCGACAAGCTCATCGCTCGTCTGCTATCTGAGGTGCCAGAGACCACCTTGAACGGTCATCGCAGCAAGCGCATCCCCCAGAACGCCAACATCACCTTCCATTATGTGGAGGGGGAGTCCATAACCCTGCACCTGGACATGAGGGGCATCGAGGTCTCCACTGGATCGGCCTGCTTCTCCAGGTCTTTGGAGGCCAGCCATGTGATCATGGGTATAGGCGGTAACCACGAGAGGGCGCATGGCTCCATCCGCTATTCCCTCGGAAGGTTCAACAGCATGGATGAGGTGGATATTGTGGTGGATTCGATGAAGGAAGTCATTTCCAGATTGAGGGAGATCAGCCCATTGAAGAAGGAGGAGAAGACATGAGATTTCCATACGGTGATAAGGTGCTGGAGCACTTCAAGAACCCGCAGAACGTCGGCAAGATCGAGGACGCGGATGGAAAGGCCATCGTGGGAAGCCCCGCCTGCGGGGACATGGTGGCGGTTTACCTGAAGGTCGACGAGAAGGAGCACCGCATCACGGACATCAAGTTCGAGTCCTATGGATGCGCCAGCAACATCGCCACCGGGTCCATAATCACCGAGCTGGCCAAAGGCAAGACCATCGACGAGGCCAAGCTGATATCCTGGAAGGACGCCTCGGAGGCGCTGGGCGGCCTGCCGAAGATCAAGGCCCATTGTTCCGTCCTCGCGGTGGAGGGCCTTCGCGAGGCCATCACCAACTACGAGGAGAAGCATGGTCTGGTCAAGGAGAAGAAGCCCACCACCGTGGACGAGGTCAAGCGGCGGCTTAAGAACGTCATGAACCCGCTGACCGGGTTGGACGTGGTGCGGGGCAACCTCATCACCGACGTCAAGGTCGAGGAGGGCACAGTGAGCATCTGGGTAGACCTGCCAGAGAATCACATCTTCGCCGCGAACATCCAAGAGGAGATCAAGGAGAGGATCGAGACCCTCTGGGATGTGAAGAAGGTGGAGCTGCACTTCAATCCTTCCACTGCATGAGCGCCCGGGGACGGGCAAAGCTCTTATCCATGGCTTTAGGATGATAGCTAGGGCATGGCTAAGCGGCTCGAGGGTGAAGCGAGGCAGGATTATCTCAGGAGATTGGACCGGAGGCTGTTCAAGATCTTCCTGGTCCTTCTTATCCTGACCATCATCATAGTGGCCGTCGTGGCTCTGGGAAGCCAGGATGTTTTCGCATCCTTGGTGGTCTTCGCCGCGCTCCTTAACGGCATGTTCTTCCTTATTGGCCTCGTAGCCTGGATTCGCCTTGGGGACCAAGGAATCATTCCCACCTCAAGGATGTTCCAGTTCTTCCTCCTGACCTCATTGGTCGGCGCCTTCCTTTACAGCGTCGTTGGCTATATCTATGGAATCGAGGGTGTCTTTATCGGTATGCCTGGTATGGGGGGTGAGCTCAACCCTTACCAGGACGTTTACGTCGCGGTAATCGTCTTCATCGCGATGGGGCTTGCCCTCTTTGGCGTTCAGTTGTCTGTCATCTGCCAGGGCTTCGGCACGATATGGTTCGCAGGCCTGGCGATCCGCCGCCTCATGCCTGGCGTCCTCAAAGGGGTCAGGCAGGCGACTTTTACTAAGAAGGACAACTTCCAGACCAAGGTGATGCTCTGGCTCATGGACATCCCTAACATGCTGGACCTCTCCCGGCTCAAGGTGGAGGCCGAGCCGCCAAAGACCAGCTTCCCCCGGGAGCGGTTCTTCCGCGCTATCTTCTGGGAGATATTCCTAGGAACTATCATGGCCATCTACGTCTCCTTGAATCCGTTGCTTCTGGAAAGCTTGGATGTCGTGCAGGTATTCAGCGTGCTCGGATCGATATCCATGATCATACCTATCATCATCATACCCTGGTTCGCCCTCCTGGCACTCAGAACCTGCATCCCCGGCATCACCAGAGAGTTCGAGCTATTCAGGGGGATACGCTCACGCATCCTCCAGACCTTCGTGGCCTTGGGCACGATCGTGGTCTTCATCCGGCTTGCGCTGCAAGAGCATGACCCAGGTACGATCTTCGGCTCCTTCGTCAGCTACTATCTGCTTTTGGGCCTTTTCTCGATCTACTTCGCCTTCGTTTACTTCAATTTCTTCGAGAGCGACCTGGCGAAGGAAACGGGGGCGCGCTATCAAAAGCTTGGATAAATACCATCAGATGACAACTTGTTCGTCAAGTCCATCTAGCCAAAGGCCATATACAACAGCATCTCCGCCTGCGCTCTCCCAACTCATGCCCTAAGGAAGTCGTCCGCGTACAGCTTCTGGTTGAGGAGCACCTGCGCCGCCTTGATCATGTCCATAAGCTCCTTGTCCTCTGGGTCCAGGATCGCCGCGGAGAGGCCGGCGCCCATGAGCATGGCCATGAAGGTCCTGTTGACCAACGGGCGCTCCTTGGTGCCGTTGGAGACGTTGCTCAATCCTACGACAGTATGCGGCGGCGGTTCGTTCAAGGATTGGAACATGCGCACGGCCTCGATGACCTTGGCGCCCTGGTCCTGGGCGGCCTTGGTGGGCAGCACCAAAGGGTCGAGGAACAGGCGATCTGGCATGACCTCATGCTCCATGGCGGTGGTGATCATGAGCATGGCCATCTCCGCCCTGGCCTCCGCGGAGTTGGGCACGCCGCGCTCGTCCATGCATAGGCAGATGACCTCGGCGCCATGCTCCCTGGCCAGAGGGAAGAGCTTGTCCATCTTGGCCCGCTCGGCGGTGGTGGAGTTGATGATGACCTTGTTCTTGGCCGCGGTTATGCCGGCGGTTAAGGTCTTGATCCCGGGCGAATCGATGCACAGAGTAGCGTCGGTGACATCCTGCAACGTCCTCACCAGCCATTCCATCGCGGCCGGGCCGTCGTCCCTGCCTGGACCAGTGTTGATGTCCAGGGCTTGGGCCCCACACTCCAGCTGCCTCAGGGCATGTTCCTGGATCCATTTGGCGTCGCGGTGGTCGATGGCCTTGGAGACCGAGGTGAATAGTCCGTTGATCCTCTCCGAGATGATGTACATCTTGCTCGAACGATCGAAGGCCATCGTCCAATTAAAACCCTTTGTAGGATCGACCTGGGAGAGCTTTGCGGGAAATAATGGCTACTTCTTCGCAACCCTGTCCAACACGATGCGGGCGATCCCCGTGACCACATCCTCGACCAGCCGCTCCTCGGACGTCCTTCTTGGTCGTCTCGTCGCACTTCGTTTAGAAGACGTCCTCTTCTTAGAGATGCGCCTGCTCCTCCTCTTGGTCGTGGTCCGCCTGGTGCGCTTGGAGGTCTTCCTCTTGGCCGCCATTGCTATGCACCATTCGTTCTATGGAGCTTAAGCCCTTTGCAGCGCCCACCCTGCCATATGGAGAAGTTTATTTCCACCTGCGCAATATCCTTCCGGCATACCTCTCCGGTATGCCTCATGAAAGGGGGCATTTGCTTTGGTTCGCATCGAGAGGGCGTTGCTAAGCGTTTCCGACAAGGAGGGCTTGGTGGACTTTGCCAAAGGCTTGAAAGGATTGGGCGTGGAAATCGTTTCCACCGGCGGCACCGCGGCCCTCCTGGAGAGGAACGATATCAAAACCATCGGAATTTCCGAGGTTACTGGTTGGCCAGAGATGATGGATGGCCGAGTGAAGACCCTCCACCCTGCGATCCATGCTGGGATTTTGGCCCGAAGGGACTCGAAGGAGCATATGGCCCAGCTGCAGAAGGCGAACATCAAGAAGATCGACATGGTCGTGGTGAACCTCTATCCCTTCAAGGAGACGGTCTTGAAGGGCTCATCTTTGGACGAGATAATCGAGAACATCGACATCGGAGGACCATCGCTGATTCGCGCCGCTGCCAAGAACTACGAAGGGGTGGCGGTGGTGACGAACCCCACCCGCTACCCTGGCCTGTTGAAAGAGATGACCGAGTCCAACGGCAAGATAAGCGAGGAGACCCTGTGCGCCCTGGCCCTCGAGGGCTATCGCGCCACCGCCGCGTACGACGCCATTATCTCCTCATATCTGGCCCAGGTCTTCCCCGGGGAAATATTCCCCTCGTCCTTCTCCTTGGGGATGGACAAGGCCTACGACCTGCGCTATGGCGAGAACCCGCAACAGACGGGCGCGTTCTACGTCGACCCCTTCGCCTCGGGCGTGACCGTGGGAAGGAGCGAGAAGCTGCATGGGAGGGAGATATCCTACAACAACATCCTGGACCTCGAGTCGGCACTCGAGCTCCTTAGGGAGTTCCCCGATCGGCCGACCGCCGTGGTCATCAAGCACACCAATCCCTGCGGCATCGCCTCCTCGGACAGCCTGGCGGATGCGTTCGTCACCGCCTACAACGTCGATTCTCTTGCCGCCTTCGGCTGCGTCATAGGCCTTAACCGCGAGGTGGACCTGGCCACGGCCGAGCAGATAGGCTCCCATTTCGTGGACTGCGTCATCGCCCCCGAGTACGCGCCTGAGGCCTTGGCGATGTTGAGCAAGAAGAAGAACATCCGCCTGCTTCGCACTGGCGCCCCCATCTCCCATGATGAGAAGCCGGAGCTGAAGATGAAGAAGGTCAAGGGCGGCCTGCTGGTGCAGACCGCTGACGTCAAGCCCTTGGACCCCGGCACCTTGAAGGTGGTCACGGCGCGCGCGCCGACCGAGGAGGAGACCAAGAGCATGCTCTTCGCCTGGAAGGTGTGCAAGCACGTCTGGTCCAACGCCATCATATTGGCGAAGGGGGAACGGGTCGTAGGCATTGGGGCGGGGCAGATGTCCCGCGTGGACTCCAGCATGATAGCCGCTTACAAGGCCAAGGAGAGCGCGCGCGGCGCGGTCATGGCCTCGGACGCCTTCTTCCCCTTCCGCGATGGGATCGACGAGGCGGCGAAAGCAGGGGTGACCGCGGTCATCCAGCCTGGCGGCTCGATCAGGGACGAGGAAGTGATCAAGGCCGCTGACGAGCACGGCATGGCCATGGTTTTCACCGGAGTTAGGATCTTCAGGCATTAGTGGAAGATGTAGTGAACGAGAGGTCCTCCAAGCTCGGCAAGAAAGATATACTGGGTATAGCGCTCTTTATCACGGTGATATCGGTGGGGAACGAATCCGATACAATAGAGAGCGTTATTCAGAAAGCCAGCACAACCAAGGGCATGATAAGCACGGAACGAAAGTACGACATTGTCTTCACCAACAACGGCATAGCCTTCCTGTTGGTGGAGGGCGCGGTCAAGACCGGCATTGGCGGCTTCGGAGCGGCCGATGTCTTCATCAACAAGGCCCTGTCGGACAAGAAGATACAGGACAAGCGGGCGGCGTACGGTGGGCTCACCTTGCCCGAGATGCTGAGCAAGAGCGACAAGAACGCCTACTATCTCTACTCGGACGTGAAGAGCGTGAACGTAAAGAAGAGCATGATGGGCTGCACCATGAACTTGGAGGTGGGCGATGAGAAGTACAAGTGCACCTTCTCCGGCAACCAGATGGACACGGCAAACCAAGCTGTCTCCAAGCATCTTGTGGCCAAGGCGCAATAGCGACCTCCAAGGCGCCGCCCTCGCAGCCTAGGGTCGCCCGCGCATCGAAATCCGCATATCAGAGGCCATGCCTTCTACCCTTGATGCTCGAACGAGATTTTCGAGCCGAACTACCTTAGGTGAGGGGTGAAAACCATGAAGACTTCGCTGGGAGCCAGGACGCTCCTTTATCCTACGCCGGCAGTGGTCCTGGGGAGCTACGACAAGAATGGCAGGGCGAACGCCGCCACGGTGGCCTGGGCAGGGATCTGCTGCTCCGCCCCTCCGTGCGTCTCCGTTTCTTTGCGCAAGGCAACCTACAGCTACGGTTGCATCCTTGAGAGGAAGGCCTTCACTGTCAACGTCCCATCCGAGGACCTCGTGGCCAAGGTCGATTACCTGGGGATGGCCAGCGGCAAGGATGAGGACAAGTTGGCCACGGTCGGCCTCACGCCGGTCAAGTCCGTCCTGGTGGACGCTCCCTACATCAGGGAGTTCCCGTTGGTGCTGGAGTGCAAGGTGCTGCACGTGACGGAGATAGGCCTGCACACGCAGTTCATCGGCGAGATCATGGACGTCAAGGCGGAGGAGGGCATATTGGACGAGAACGGCGCGTCGAGCATTGCCAGGGTGCGCCCCTTCCTCTACGCCCCCGACGACCGCAGCTACTATTCGGTGGGAGGGCTTCTGGCCAGGGGCTTCGAGGTGGGCAAGACCATCAGGGCCCCCAAGACCTGATCACGATTAGTAGACGACAGAATCCGAGCCCATCAGCCCGCGGTCGTCCATCACCGTGAGGTTGACCCATTAGCTCTCACCCGGGTTCGGGAACACGTAGTTGGCCTTCATGCCCATGACCCTGGGAGGTCAGGTCGCTCACTTGGTAATGTCCCATCGGTACATGGTCATAAAGGCGCCCTCCTGGGCCTGGGAGCCGCTGCTGTCCAGGACGATTTGGTTCTGGAAGGCGGAGCCGTCCCAGAGCGATCCCATCCTGATGCTCATCTTAACATCACTACCGTTCGCCGGGGCCTGAAGGGCGGCAGCTGCCATCAGCCAAGCGATTCCCCGATGAAAGATAACGGTTGGTGCATTTCTTTCCTTTTTGTAATGCCTGCTATGTAGAGACAACGAATTCTGTCACTTTCGGACCGGACCAACGTACCGGTCGATTAGTATAGCAGTTGCGTCGAGGTTCCTCTGCAACAAGTGGACCAAAGCAACCGGACCTTTGTGAGAACCGTCTGTCAGGGCGTTGGATAATGGCCATTCCCGGTCACATGTGGCCGGGCCGCCTAAGTAAGATGACCACCCCTCGCAGGTTCATGAGGAAAGTCCCGATGTCGGGCGGAGGATGATGCGGTTGGATGGCTTCAGGCAGAAATCGCAAAGGAGGCAACTATGAGAGCGCAGATCGTCCTGATATCCTACCATAATCAGAACACGCGCAAGGTGGCCGAGGCCATGGCCTCGGTGTTGCATGCGTCCGTGGTCTCCCCGCAGCAGTTCCGTGTCGAGGACATGCATGAATGCGACCTGATCGGCTTAGGCTCTGGCGTCTACGGGGGCAAGCATCACCAGTCCCTGCTGGACCTGACCGACAAGCTGCCGGCCGCGGGGCCCGGCAAGATATGCGCCGAGACCTTCCTGTTCTCCACCTTCGGGGCCCCGGCGTCCACCCTGAGGAGCGAAGAGAGGCAAGGGCGCGTCGGGTCGTTCGTCCGGGAGAACCACTCCGCCCTGAGGCAGAGACTGGAGTCCAAGGGCTACCCGGTCGTGGGGGAGTTCGCCTGCCCCGGCCTCAACACCAACAGCTTCCTGAGGCTGTTCGGCGGGTTGAACAAAGGAAGGCCCAGCGAGGAGGACCTCAGGCTCGCATCGGAGTTCGCCGTTCAGCTCGAGGCCAAGGTCTGCCAGAACATCGAGACGCGCATGAAAGAGGAAGAATGATGACAAAGGAGGAAGAGAGATGATGGAGCAAGGATCGGAGAAGGAATGCAAGGCATGGAAGAAGTTCCTGAGGAGGCATTGGGGCGCGACGGCGCTGTTCGTGGCCGGGGCCGGGGCCGCGTTGGCCGGCGCCGTGCTCGTCTACCTATGGTTCGTGGGGGAGGCGCAATCGGCGGGCCTGGTGCCCGCGGAGCTGTCCCTCTGGTCGATGAGCTACCTGCTCACCTTCCTGCTCAACCTGGCCTTCTGGGAGCTGCTTGTGGTGGGCGTACCGGTGGCGGTGGCCGCGCTCTTCGCCTACACACTGTGGTACAGGAGGCTGCCGGCGGAGGAGAAGGAGGAGTACAGGCGCGCAGGCCTATTCAAGGACCGGTCGCGCGGGTCGGACGCGGGGGACGGGATGTCCTTCCTGTTCTTCCTGGCCTTCATAGTGCTAATCTACCTGGACGGCTACTGGGAGGTGCCGTTCTCGTCCTGGACCTTCGACTATCTGGTATACACCTGCCTCACCGCGGTGGTCAGTGTGCTGGTCATAGTGGGCATCCCGCTGGCCATCGGCGGCATCTGGTGGCTGCGCCGGGAGATGGGGTCGGAGGCCTGAGGGGGAGCATTGGGGGACGAAGGGCTGGAGGTCGTAGGTTTCTCTCGCCACTGGCGCCCGACCTCCGGGGGGCGGCCGCCCCTCGCCCAAGTCCTGGCCAGGGTGAGCGGCGCCCCCCCGAACTGGCGTACTGCGTCGTCGCCGTCGTCAATCCGCCCTTGGTCAGGCTGACGTAAACGGCCCGGTCCGGCCCCAGGCCATGTCACAGCACCGGCGCGGCGGGGACATAGGAGGCGGTGGGGCCAGACGCCCGCCTTTTCCGGTCTAACGACAAGGGTGATCTCGCCATTGAGGTCCGGGATCCTAACCCTTGGAATAGATGGTATGTGGCCTTCCATGAATGCCAAAAAAAGAAAAAAATGGTGTTACGGCCGGCCGGTCTTAAATGGGTTCGTTTGCTCGGTAGCCTGCGGAGAGAGCGACCGGCCGTAGGGTGACTGAGACGGGGGTTCAGACCCGTCGATTCTCCATCCCCCCGGCTCTAGAAATAGCTGGCGGAATTGCTGTTTTGACAGTAATTACGCATAATTACCTGTTGCCTATGCCCCCTCGGACCTGCGGAAGTAGCAGGCCTCGGCGTCGCAGGAGGCAGACTCCAGCTGGAGCGTGGTGTGCGAGATGCCGAACCTCTCCTTGAGCACACGCTCGCAATCCTGGATCACGCAGGAGCAGGCGGAAAGCGGCTGGTCGACCACTTGGACGTGCGCGCTCAGGGCATATACGCCCGAGGCCAGGGTCCAGGCATGCATGTCATGCACGTCGATCACCCCCTTGACCTTCATCAGTTCTGCCCTGACCTCGGCCAGGTCCACGTTCCCCGGAGCGAACTCCAGGAGGATGTAGACGCTCTGG